>NZ_JALNTP010000004.1:0-347843 GCF_023161805.1 Pseudoalteromonas sp. 1CM17D
TTATGTCCTCTGTGGTAATAAAATCACTTTCATCGTTTATTTAAAAACAAATCTACCACCGAGAGCACAGAGGCGCTGCGCGATGCACTGAGAAAGATCATCTCCTTCTCTTCTCCGTGTTCTCTGTGGTAGTAATAATCACTTAACCACTTGAATGGGCTTAACCCAAAGCAAATTTACCACCGAGACGCTGAGCCTCTACGAATTAGCTTTTTGCGCTAGCTCGTCTAGCATATTACTTAACTGTGCACGCCAATGTATTGTTTGTACGCCACTAACCTGCTCTGCTTGAGCTTTATTTAAAACACTAAACGCGGGGCGCTTTGCCGGTGTTGGGTAACTAGTTGCCGGTATCGGGCGTATAGGTATTTCTTTATTTAGCAACCCCTTTTCCAACGCCAGCTCTTGTATTGCCACGGCAAAATCGTACCAAGAAGCAACACCTGCATCGGTCCAATTTAAAATATCTGCTTTATTGTCATTTTGTGTTGAATTTATACTATTTTTTGACATTATTTGCACAGTTAAAGCCCATATAAATTCAGCAAGACCTTTAGCCCAAGTAGGAGTTCCTACTTGGTCTGCCACTATACCTAAATGCTCTTTTTGTTGCATTAAATTCAACATGCTTTTTACGAAATTATTGCCAAAAGCCGAGTAAACCCACGCAGTGCGCACAATTATAGCTTGGCTGCCTAATACATTGTTTATCGCTTGCTCGCCTGCTAACTTCGATGCACCGTACACACTTAATGGGTTGGTTATGTCGTTTGCTTCGTAGGGGGTGGTTTTTGTTCCATCAAACACAAAATCGGTTGAAACATGAATCAACTTCGCGCCAATTGTTTTACACACAGTAGCTAAATTAGCAGCGCCCTGCTCGTTTACAGCATAGGCAAGCTCGGTTTCGGTTTCGGCTTTGTCTACCGCAGTATAGGCTGCAGCATTAATAACTACATCAGGTGAATGTGCGATTAACACTTCGTTTAACATAGCTATGTTGGTTATATCTAACGCTTTGCTATCAAATAATTCTATCTCTGCATTCGCAGGACTTAGCTTGGCCAACTCGTTGCCTAACTGGCCATTTTTACCTGTTACTATTACTTTCATACTTTACTAGCTTTTATAAGTTAAACGTGGGCGCATCATTTAATGCAAGGCCAGCTTCATCTTTAGCTGAAAGCTGCGGAACTTTTCCACTTACTAATGGCCAAGCTATATTTAGAATTGGGTCATCCCACTTTATCGACACCTCTGCGCTTGGGTTATATACGTCTGTACATTTATATACAAACTCAGCGCTTTCGCTGGTTACATAAAAGCCATGAGCAAACCCTTCTGGCACCCATAGTTGGCGTTTGTTTTCAGCCGATAATAACACTCCGACCCACTTCCCAAAACTTGGCGAGTTTTTACGCATATCTACTGCCACATCAAATACTTCACCTTGGGTAACACGTACTAACTTACCTTGAGTGTTTTGTGTTTGGTAGTGTAAACCTCGCAGAGTACCGTGTGATGATTTACTATGGTTTTCTTGTACAAAAGTACGCTCACTACAGTGTTCGTTAAATAGCTCAGTGCGAAATGTTTCCATAAAAAAACCTCGCTCATCACCAAAAACTTTTGGCTCTATAATTTTTACATCTGGTATTATTGTTTCTATAAATTTCATATGTATTACTTTGATATTTTGAAAGGCAGAGTGAACAGTTTAAAGCAAATAAATGAATTTTTATTTGCTTTAAACTTATATGCGAAGCTTTTAAAAGACTTTTTGATCAAGTATATCTAAAAGGTATTTGCCATACCCTGACTTTTTAAGCGGTTTGGCTAATTTTTTTAACTGCTCGGCATTAATATAGCCCATACGGTAAGCAATTTCTTCTGGGCAGTTAATTTTTAATCCTTGGCGTTTTTCTATAGCGCGAATGAAATTAGCGGCATCGAGCAGGTCATCGAGCGTGCCGGTATCTAGCCATGCAGTCCCTCGTCCCATTATCTCAACATTTAGTTCTTTTTTTGCTAAGTACTGCTCTATTACATCGGTAATTTCTAGCTCGCCACGTTCTGATGGCTTTACGTTTTTAGCAAACTCAACCACACGATTGTCAAAAAAGTATAACCCCGGCACGGCATAATTAGATTTAGGCTTAGCTGGCTTTTCTTCTATTGATATTGCTTTGCCGTTTATGTCAAATTCAACCACACCATAAGACTCTGGGTTAGCTACATGGTAACCAAACACGGTAGCGCCATTTTCACACTGTGTTGCATTTTGTAACGATAGCGATAAGTCATGGCCATAAAATAAGTTATCGCCTAGTACTAATGCTGCACTTTGGCCTTGTAAAAAGTCTTCGGCTAATAAAAAGGCTTGCGCTAGACCATCAGGGCTTGGTTGCTCTACGTATTCAAAACTAATGCCCCATGCACTGCCATCGCCTAGTAGCTCTTTAAATCGTGGTAGCTCAGCAGGGGTGGCAATAATTAAAATTTCGGTTATGCCAGCAACCATTAATGTGGATACAGGGTAAAAAATCATCGGTTTATCGTATACAGGCATTAACTGTTTACTTACCACTTTTGTAAGTGGGTACAAACGGGTACCCGAACCTCCTGCTAAAATTATCCCTTTACGAGCTGTTTTTTGCTTTACAGCAGTTACTATATTCATGTCATACCTAGTTTATAAATTATACTTCATTAATGTAATTTAAATTTTGTACTAAATTTGACTACTAAAACTTAAATTATTTAAATTATTTTGACAATTGTATGCTTTTTTAGCTTAACCCTATCTGAGCTCTTTTGCCGTCGCGAATAAAATTTTACCTATTCCATAAATCATGGTTTGTAATACCGCGAACAGTAAAATATTGTAAAGAGTTTTCGGGTACTGATTATCTTCTGGCAATGTGGGGGCCTCTACTACTACTAAATATTTTAGCTGTCTGTAGGCTTCTATACGTGCTTTGTCTAGCGAAACTTCTGATGAGGTATAGCCTTGTACAGCAAGCTCTAGCTCAATTTTTAAATCAGCAAACTGAGCCAATACTTCACTAACTGCTCTTTCATTAAGTTTGCTGCTAGGTGCTAGGTGGTTGCTATTTGCAGTATCACCTTGTTGTGAAAGTCTTTCACGCTCTAGTTCAAGTTGATTCTTTAAGGCGCTTAGTTCTGCCTCAAGCATTACAACTTGTGGAGCTTTATCCGTCATCGTTGTTCGAAGGCCTTTTAGCTGAGCGCTTTTAGTTGCTATTTCGCTTTCTAATCCATAAGTAATTTTTTGTAGTGCCAAACCCTCTGCCTCTGGGTCAAGCAAGTTATTCTTTTGCTGAAACGCCAAAATTTTACTTTGTGCATTACGTAGGCGTTGTTCTACTTTGTTATGCTCTGTTTTTATAAATTTAAGTTGTGCATCTGCTAATTGGTGCCCAATAGAGTTTATATACCACTCAGCGCGGTTAACTATAGTTTGTGTTAATTGTTTGGCAAACTCTGGTGTAAACCCTTGTACTAATATTTTTATAACCCCTGAATTTTCATCAATCTCAATTGTGGTGTGATCTTGATAATACTTGAGTAAATCTTCAATACTTGCATTAGCACTTAAACGAGAAAAAATATCCCCGCCTTCGTAATAGTGTTGCTTAATATTACTATGCGTTTGCAAATAATTTAGCATGTCTTCAGAGTGAATATACGCTTTGGCTATCTCGGTATCTGCGGTTGAGCTTGAGCTCACCCCTAAACCACTGAGTATCGCCATTGAAGGATCCATAGTTGCCATGCCATCTGGCTGCTGAATAATAAGCTGCGCCCTACTTTCGTACCTTGGCGCAGCCCACACCAGCTGATAAAACGCAAATAATAAAAATGGTACTAACAAAAATAAAAACCAAGGCTGCGTATATGTTTTAAAGCGTGGCTTTTTACTTAGCTCTGCATAAAAACTGTGTGCTTTTAAAAAATGTCTATTTTTATTTAAATTGTCGGCATCACTTTTTTCTGTAGATGAGCTTGTTTGCGTTTGCTTTGCTTTGTCCGCTATTTTTGTTGATAAGCGCTCAAGTTCTTTATTTATTTGCTCACTTTGGGGTTTTAAATTTCGGGCACGCTGCATAATTCGACGAGCTAAATATATGTCTTTTGGCTCTACTTGCTTGGCAAGGCCGATTAATTTTTCGCCATCGTCCCAAATAACTTTATCGGTTTTTAAACCAATATCTTGAAAACGTTGCTCTATTTTATCTACCGCTTGTTGACTCATAGTTATAATGCCTGGTAATGAGCAATTCCTTGCTCTAAATCGTTGTAAAAAGTGAGTTCGCCTTTATGGAGCACAATTGCACTGTCGCAAAAGTGACGTAGTTCGTCCATCTCGTGGCTAACCATAATAACATTGGCGCTTTTACTTTTTTGTGTAAGCGCTTGGCGTGTTTTATTTCTAAAATTAGCATCACCTACCGATGTAACTTCGTCGATTAAGTAAACATCAAAATCGATTCCTATTGAGCAGGCAAATGCTAAGCGAGGTTTCATACCACTTGAGTACGTATTTACAGGTAGGTCAAATTTAGGGCCTAACTCTGCAAATTGCCGCACCCTACGTACATATAAATCTAGATCGGCCACACCATTGATCATGCCTATAAACCGAGCGTTTTCAGCGCCACTCATTTGTGGGTGTATCCCCGTTGTAAGTGCTACCGGCCACGACAAGTGTAAATCGGTAATAATTTCCCCTTTATTGGGGTATTCACTGCCGGCAAGCATTCTAAATAACGTAGATTTACCCGCCCCATTTGAACCCAAAATGGCAATATTATGACCACTAGGTATTTCAAAGTTTAAGTTTTTAAAAATGTACTGGTTCCCTAGTGTAGATGGGTAGTACTTAGTTACATTATGGAGCTTAATCATTATTTAACCTTGTACTTTATTTAACGGCTAATTGCCTGTTTCCACGACACATGATACGTTGCTATTGAAAAAAACAATAAAACTAAGGCTGATGCAAATAAATAAAATTCACTTACCCCATCGGTATTGTAGGTGTTATATGCAGCATGGCGCGAAAGCTCTATTGCATGCAATATTGGGTTCCAATTTACATACGCCCAATATTCTTTAGGGATATCTTGCATCGAAAAAAACACGCCAGATATAAAGAATAAGGGCCGCGTTAATACAGATTGAACTTTTCCTACCTCTGGTATATAGCATTGACTGATTGCAAACAGTAAACCCAAAGATAATGCTATGAACCAAACAGTAGCTGCGTTAAACAGCAAAAAAAGAGGATCGTCGATTCGGATATCAATACGTAGAAAAAACATCAACAGGATTATTAAAGCAAAAACTGCAATTTTCACTAAAAAATAAAAACAGCCTATAGCAATCGCACTACTTATAGGTTGTACCTGTCTAAAAGCGAATAGAGCTTTATTTTTCTTAAATGAGTTGGAAACATTCATAAACGTGTCTAAAAACAGTTGTATGAGTAGCATTCCATACATCATAAATTCAAATGTTGGAACAGTATGTGATTCATTTCCTTCTATCATGCCACGCAAGTAAGACAATAAAAATATAAAGCTGAGTGGTTGAAAAACCGCCCAAGCCAACCCTAGCCTATCGTTGAAGCTGGTACGGATTTCGCGAACAAACAGGGCAAATATAACATCGCGCCATATTGCCCAATTGTTGCGTTTAATTACTGCAGTCATTGATTAAGTAGCTACATTTGCAGCAATGGCAATTTGATAAATAATTTGCGTTATATCTTTAACCGATTGCATTAGCTTTGTATCTACTTTAGGGAGTACTAAAATTTGATCGCCTGCCTTAAGTGGGCCACTTGCATTAAGGTCAATCATTCCATTTGGGTGAATAACCATAATTTGTTCAAAGTTAGCTCGCTCGCTATAGCCGCCCGCCCACGCTACGTAGTCTTCTATGGTGGCTTGTTCGTTATATACCAGTGATTGTGGCATTAATACCTCACCACTTACATGCACTAAATCTGTTTTAGCGGGAATATGAACTACATCACCTTGTTCTAGGCGTATGTTTGCCACTTTACCACCATCAGCAATAACAACCTTACCTAACGGCACGGCTTTACGTGCTCGCTCGGTAAATTCTAAAATCATTCGGCCTTCTTCGGCTCTAATTTTAGCTTCGCCGTCTGATGAAGCTGGTGCTGTAAATACACTTCGCTCTAGCCTATCTAACGATTGCTCTATCATTTCTTTTTGTTTAGCCGCTACACTTTTACGCTGGATATAAATGGCTTGATAATCAGCAAGGTCTTTATCAATTTCGATATTAGCTAGGAGGTCATGAAGACGTGTTTCTTTTTTAACAGCAAAGTACGATGGCCCTAAATAGCTGCCTGCGACTTGTATATCTAAAACTTGAGCACGTATGTCGTCATTAAATATAAGTTTATCACCATCTTTTAGCGTAAAGTGTTTAAATTCACCGTATGGCAAGTACACAGAAAAAGGCCCGTCGTTTCTATCCCCTGAAATTGCTACGTGGCTTACTTTAGCCATAGGTAGTGCAAACTCAGCTAATTGTTCGCCAGTTGCTTGGCTGCCCTTAAATTCAAACCTAAATGGAGCTCGTACACTCCCTGATACAACTACGGTTGCTTTTTGACGCTCTACTAAAATTACGTCACGGTCTTTAAAATTAAATTTGGGGAGGTAACCTTTTAAAATAAAGTCATATAGGTCAATATTTTGGATTACTTTATTGTCTCGTAATACTTTTATGCTGCGGTAACTACCGCGTTCAGAGTCTATACCACCTGCGCGTTTGAGGTAATAAAGTATGCTATCTGAGGCGATACCGGCATATTGCCCTGGGCGAGCAACACTACCGCTTATATAAACGCTAACCGGTGTAGCGGTAAGCAAGTTTACGTAAATCTCAACGCTCTTTTTATATACTTGCTTAATTTTTTTTGTCACGTAGCTATTTAACTGGCTGGCTTTAACGTCTGCTACATATACTGGGCCAATGTTAGTTATAAACAAATTACCCTGATTATCTACAGTAATAACCTCTGATTGGTTAATTGCACCCCATAACCATATTGATACTTTATCTCCTGGTGCTATCGTATAGTCGTCATTTAGGCCATCTTGGCGTTCGCTTTCATAACCCCCAGCAAATAAGTTTGCACCGTAAGGTGGCGGTAAACCAGCCTCTGCAGAAGGTAGCAATTGCGAAGCCGACATTTCGCCCGGTAACATAGTCCCTGCGCGAGGCTGCGAATTGTAGGTACCGTTTTCTAATTGGTTTAACGAAACTTTTTCAGCAGCATATGCAACATTTGTCACTTGTAAGCTTATAGCTAACAAGACCAACGCATAAATTGATTTTAAATTATGGATAAAAGTGTTCATAGCAGCCGTTAAACTCCAAAGCTAATTTGGTTATTTTTATTTTCGATAACTTGCGGGGTCATAGACCATTGCTGAGTTTTTTCGTTTTTGCATACTGTTCGACGCTCTTTTTTTACTTTGTTGTTTTCATCACTTAAATATATTATGCGACACTGCGTGCCTAAAGCAGATGTATATTTTTTTCCTAAGAGCATCATTGTCCCATTGTAAATACTAACATATCCTTGTGGGCGGCCTTGAACTGCTTTATCTAGCTCACTAGGCAATGCATCTACTTTATTAGACTCTATAGGTTTATCAATAAGGGCAACTGAAGCTTTTATAACTGGAGGAGACGAAGTACAACCTAGTGTAAATAATAGAGGTGTAAGCAACGCAATTAAACTTTTATGTTTCATTTTATAATTCATAACCTTACGTATTAGAAAATTAGCAAACTAATGCTAACTATTTTTAAGCTCAATTTTATTCCATACACGCTGTGTTATAGCAGCATAACAAATAAATAAAATAATAAATGTGACTAGCATAATCCATTCAGGCACTAGAAATATATCAGCAGCACACCCTAGCACAGCCAGTAACGAGGCAAAACTAGAAATACAAATAAGTGCTGACGTACGACTATACCCTGCAGCCTCAAATAAATGATGTAAGTGCTGACGATCAGCAGAAAAAGCGGAGTTTCCAGATTTTAACCTGCGTATTATCACAGTAGCCATATCTAAAATAGGCACCCCCATTATATAGAGAGCGGTTACAGGCTTGAATGCAGGAGTTTCTAAGTTGACGCTTAATACCATTAACCACACCAATGATAAACCAATGAGCATGTTACCTGAGTCACCCATAAATATTTTTGAAAAAGACTTATGTAGATTTAAATTAAACATTAAATACGCAAGTAATGAGGCTATAAATAAAGTGGGGAGTAAAAACCAGTCATTTGCTACCCTGTTTAAAAAAAATGCTATAGCAGCAAAAGCAATTAAGCTAAGCGCACCCGCAAGCCCATCGATTCCATCCATCATATTTATTGCATTAATGCCGGCAATAATCGCGACTATGGTTACAACTATTCCAAATGTTCCAAGCTTAATTTCGAAATCACCTAAAAGATAACCAAGGCTATTTAAGTGCGTTTCAGTGCCAAATATCATTAAAGAGGCAACAATAACTTGCGCAACTAACCTCGTTTTTACAGATAAGTCGTAACGGTCGTCTAGCACCCCTAAAAATAAAACTAAGGCTGCAGCGACTAAATATATATTTAAATTTCGGCTATGCTCAATAAATAACACTGATGCAAGCATAATAGACAAATATATAGCTATACCACCTACTAAAGGTATGTGCCCTTCATGTACTTTGCGTGCGCATGGATAATCGACTAGGCCTGTTTTTATAGCGATAGGATTTACAATCTTTATTGCTACAAAAGATAATATAAAAGATATTGTTAGAGGTAACCAAAAGTCCATATTTAGGCCATTGAGACTGTTTAATCTTTATCAGGTAAATGTATATGCGCTTAAACAACTTTTATAGGGTTTGCATTAACCTACTAAAAAAGCCTTCATTAGAGCGTATGCTAAGCCCATTAAACTGTAAACTCAATTAAATTTGCTTTGTAGTAAAACGCCTAACAAAAGTAAGTACCTTCCAGATGTGTAATATAGTAACACTGTAAATTAAGAATAAAATAATAAACCCAAAAAACATTACAAACTCGGGTACATTAAGTAATTCTGCTATCACACCTACGCCTGAAAAAAGTACACTTAAAGTAAATATAATTATCAAAGCTGAACGTGAGCTAAACCCAGCCCGAAGAAATATATGGTGAAGGTGATCTCTATCAGCATGAAAGGGAGATCTCCCCTTTTTTATACGCCTAACAATAAGTGCGGCCATATCCATTAATGGTATAGCGACTATCCATAAGGCAGTAACAGGTCTAAAGCTTGCCGATTGTCCTTGAGTGTTGGTCACTAGTAACCATACAACCGTAAAACCTATAAACATACTACCAGCGTCTCCCATAAAAATTTTTCGATAACGGGTTCCACAAAAGCCTAGGTTAAAAATTAAATATGGAATTAATGCAACTACAATTAACACGGTAAATAGGTTTTCTTTTTGGTTTAGCAGTAACAAAAGGGCAATTGCACCTAAAGTGTTAATGGCCATAGCCCCTAAGAGGCCGTCTATCCCATCGACCATGTTAAAAGCGTTTATTAACCCAATGACTGCTAAATAAGTAAAAAAGATACCAAAATAACCTAACTGTACATCACCAAAATAAAAAATATCGCCAAGTTCTACAATATAATTATCTATTGCTATTATCATGAACGTTGCAACAATAATTTGGAAAACAACTCTAAATTTCACGCTTAATTCGTGTTTATCATCCATCACACCAAGCAAAACCATTAAACCAGACGCACATAAATAGCTCGTTAGTTCTTGATTAAAAGGCAGCCAGATACTGCATGAGATAGCAACACTTGCAAAAACAGCGACTCCACCAATAAGCGGTACATGTCCATCATGGTGTTTACGTTCATTTGGTTTGTCGACAAGATTATACTTAACTGCAAATGGTCTAAATAATTTAATGGAGCAAAGCGACAGAACAAATGATGAAATAATAGCTAAAATAAATTCCATACGCCCTCCTATGCTGTGTAATATCTTAATGATAAATTATTAGTACTCATGAAAACCCATTTTTATTGTTACGCGCAATCTTAAGCGATTTATAGTATTTTTCTATAAATACGTGACTACTAACTTATGGCGCTTTTAAATGCGGATAAACCAATTGATATGAATATTATCAACAGATTCCTTCCCTTAAGCTTAAAGCATCCTGCTTTAAATTAACCCTAACCACTACTGCGTATCTAAACTTAACGCACCCATAAAATGAGTGGAGTTAAATTCTACTTTAAATCAAATAGTCGGAGATTCTAACATAGCTTTTTTTGTAAATCACAACTGTTTACACTGAGCTTGCAATTTACGAAAGCTTTTCAACTAAAGTCATACATTGAGTAGCTATTACGTTTTAATATCTCTTTTTACCCTACGTGTATTTACAAGCGCACATTTGAGCTATGGCAACCTAAATAAACTTAGGTATAATCCCTCCACTAAAATCAAGTACGTCACTAATTAAGCAGGGAAAAATAATGGGCAACGCTGATAAAGCTTTTGAGAGCTTACCGCCTCCAGAACTGAGTGAAATAATAAGCTCTATATGGTCTTTTAAACTTTATATCTTTGCAATTTGCTTTGTCTGTGCAGTTATCTCTTTTTTTGTAGCCATAAATACTCCCAATACCTACAGAGCTGAAACATTACTAGCCCCAACACAGTTGCTTCAAGGGCAAAGCTCACAAATGGACTCACAGCTTGGAGGTCTTGCTTCTCTTGCCGGTTTAGGTGACTTAACAGATGACGACTTTAAAACAGAAGTTGCCCAAGCAAAAATGTTAACCAAAGAGTTTGTATATGCGTTTATAAAAAAATACGACCTAGTTGCTCCTCTTATTGCCGCTAAGAGCTGGAATAAAGAAGAGCAGTCATTTACATACGATTCAGAAATATACGACACTAACAACGCTAGCTTTTTACTCCCAGAAGATACAAACCCATATTGGCTTGCCTTTAAAAAGTTTGAAAGCAACCTGCTAATAGATACAGAAAAAAATGGATTGGTGAGAATCTCTTATGAGCATATATCTCCTGTACTCGCGCAACAAATTGTGACCAATTTAGTTAAAGATATAAACGCACAAATGCAAAGTTATGATATAGAACAAGCAGATAAAAGCATACATTACCTCAACGAAAAACTAACACAAACTCGTATTGCGGATATGGAAGCGGTTTTTTATAGGCTAATAGAAGAACAAACTAAAACAAAAATGTTAACCGAAATAAAAAGTGAGTATATATTTACTACTTTGGATCCGGCTATTATTCCTGAAGAAAAGGCAGGTCCTAAACGTGCTTTCATTATTATAGTAAGCATTTTTTTAGGTGGTATTTTTGGAAGTTTTATAGCCCTAATTCGCTTTTATAAGGCTCGCTAATGCAAGCCCCTTTAATAACAGTTTATATGCCAACGCATAATAGGCTTAACAACCTAAAACGTGCTGTACAAAGCGTGCTTAGTCAGTCTTACTCTCAGTGGGAGCTTATTATAGTCAACGATGGTTCATCTGACGGAACCTTTGACTACTTAAATGAGTTAGCGCTCACTGACCCACGCATTATTGTTTTTCATCATGAAACAGCGCTTGGCGCCTGCGCTGCTCGTAACAAAGCAATTAACACAGCCTCTGGTGAATTTATAACAGGCCTTGATGACGACGACGCATTCACATATGACAGGCTTTCCTATTTTATGGATAACTGGTCTGATTCATACACCTCGTTATGTACTCCTGTAACCGTATGTAAAAGCAACTCAAAAGTTGAGCACAATTTCTTTATAGGCGAACTTACCTTAAACGATATCCTTGTAGTGAATAAAGTAGGCAATCAATTGTTTTGCAAAACTGAAAACCTTAAAAGTATTGGTGGGTTTGATACTAAGTTTAAAGCATGGCAAGATTACGACACGTGGATTAGATTTTTCAAACATTATGGCACCGGCCTAAAACTACCTAAATCCACCTATCTACAATATGAAGAACTATGTGATACAAGTATAACGCGCTCTCCAAACAGGCTTACAGGATTTAAGCAGTTCTTAAATAAACACTCACTATTAATGGACAATAAGCAACTAAACGCCATGAAATGTTGGGAAGCAATTATATGTGGCAATTGGGTGTCGCTTAGTTTGCTAATAAATTCACATAAAGATATTTATAAGTATGCACTGCTTCACAATATGAAAAAATTACTGGGACGTTAGGTGTTAACATGCACATTTTTTTTGTTTTTGAAGACTTTTGCTTAGGTGGTGTAGAAAGGGTAACCGAGCAGCTTATAACCGGTTTGCAATCAATTCATAACTGTAATATTACGATTGTGTGCGAACAAAAAAGTGGCGACTTAACGGCTCGTTTTAAAGAACTAGCGCCAATTTACGAATTGGGTAATAAAAATAAATTTATAAATTTTCGCCAAATATCGCTCGACTTAAATCCCGATTTAGTTGTATTCACTAAAGGTGGGCTATCTAAATATGGATTATTTATATCTAAAAAAATAAAAAAAATAGCCATACAGCATACACCTATTAATCTTCCTCAGGAGAGCAGATTTAAAAATGTCGTTAGGCGCTTAGGTGCCACATTCCTGTACTCCCAGCTGGACGCTGTAGTTTGTGTATCAAAAGGTATTTTAACAAACTTAGTAAAACTAAATGTTGTATCAAAAAATAATGTGCATTGTATTTACAACCCTGTACTAGATGAGTCAATTAAACAATTAGCAAACAAAGAAGTTAAATACAGTGATTACTTTGTGTGTGTTGGTAGATTACATCATCAAAAAGGTTACGATTTACTTGTTGATGCGATTGGCAAGGCTAAGCAAACAAACCACGTAATAAAAGTCGTAATTATTGGCGATGGTCCTGAGCTTAAAAATTTAAAAAAACTGATAAGCGATAAAAGTTTAAGTGACAATATAATTCTTCATGGTTCAACAAATAACCCATATAAATATATTGCCAATGCAAAGGCAATATTACTGACCTCACGATGGGAAGGCTTACCCACTGTTTTAGTCGAGGCCGCTTATCTAAATACACCAATAATAACGTTTGATTGCCGATATGGCCCTAAAGAGCTGACTAACAATGGTAAAAATGGCTATTTAGTCGACTTTTTAGATACAGATCAACTTGTAAAAAAAATAATCACTGTAAACGAAAAAAGAAACCTATTGCCCTCACCTGCCGTGGATGATTTTTTATTACCTGCAGCCACACAATACTATTACACATTATTCAAATCACTATTATGAACGAACAGCTTAATAATAAAATACACTCTGGCGATCGCTTTATTGATATTCAAAACAGTGCATTTGAATCAAAAAATTCAACTGTCATTTCGTTTCTCAATCCCTTTTCGTATTACGAAGTAGTTAAAGAAGAAAGTTTAATTAATGACGTTGATATTTATTTTTCTGATGGCGCTTTGCTATGCATTCTTCACAACTTATTTTTACCCAAAATAACCAGGGCAAGCTTTGACTACAGCTCAATTGCGGAGCCTTTCTTACAGTATGTAGCAACAAAAAATAAACGCATTGCAATTATAGGTGCCACTACTGACGAAAATACACTGGCCGTTATTAACCTAAAAAAGCAGTTCCCTAACTTGAATGTTGTGTACCAGCGAGATGGATATATCAATGACCCAGATAAGACAATTAATGAGCTTAATTTGCTAAAGCCTGATGTTGTGTTAGTCGGTATGGGTACTCCATATCAGGAACATTTTTCTATAAAGGTAAAACATCAACTGATTAAATCAGCTGTTATTATTACTTGCGGTGGTTTTTTAACGCAAACATCCATAAAACCCGATTACTATCACCCTTTAGTGAAAAAGCTTGGGTTAAGATGGCTACAACGTATGGTATTGCACAAGCATGTGCGCGACAGAGTATTAAAAAAATACCCTAAATTTACAATAAGCTATTTATATAAAATGATTGGGTTTAAGTTTGCAAAAAAATAATGTTCCTCTAAACACAGCACAATGGCTAGTGCTATCGACATTATTTGTTTTATGTTACTGGCCTACGTACTTTATTTTGTCTGTAGAACCGGCTGTAATGCAGAAGTCACACTTCATAATCATGCTAGGTTATTTATTAGTCGTGACTTTCGCAACTAGAACCAGTCTTAAAGTACCAAATATTGCCTTAATCTATTTGTTACCTTTGGTGGCAATGCTGAGCTCATTCTTATTTAACATCCCAGACTTTAAAGCTTTTCATATCTCCGTTTTAGTAAAGCCTATTCTTCTATTCTTTTATGTTCTTTTTTTCTATTCATTATTTTGCGCTCACTTTAGCAATAAAAATACAACAAATATAAAAAGCACTTTAAATGTTATTTTTTATTTGCAGTTAGTTGTGATAGTACTTCAAATAACGCTTGGTGACATACCACCTTTAAAAATATTAAGTTTTAAAGATGTATACACTGGTTTTGGTTTCAGGGCTCCTGGAACATTCGACTGGGTGTATGTTACTTGTTACTTTTTTAATTTCTATCTAGCATATTACTTAATTGATTTTTACCTCACTGAAAAAAAGAAAAAAGCAGTATTTTTAATAGTTTTATCTTTATTGGTAATTTTTCTCTCACAATCTAAGACAGGTTATCTGGCTACAGCTTTCATTGCTCTGTATTTTGTATTTTTATCTGCACTACTAAAGCTCAACATCGCCAAAAAAATAATTATAACAATACTCATGACAATAGTTTTAATCGCTTCTCTGATCATTTATCTAGGTATTAATTTAGATTATATAACAACCTTTATAGAGCTAATCCAACAAGGAAAACTGGATGGCTCTACATCAACACGTAAACAGCAAACGCTTATCGCTCTAAGCGAAGGCTTAACCTATTGGTATAGTGGCTCTCCTCTAGCGCTGAAAGGGTATATTATTGAGAATAGTTATTTAGATTACCTATTTAGATATGGGCTAATGGGTTTAATAGTGTTTATGCTTATGGTAACCATCTTTTATTTTTATTCGTTACAAACCTGCATAAATTGTAAAAGGCTTTTTGATAAAGGCTTTATAAAATATGAGACTTTACAGCTTAGTATCGCTTGTCACATAAGTACTCTGGCTGCCCCTATTTACTCTTTTACTGGGACACCTATAGATGGGTATCGTTCTGCAATATGGTCTTGCCTGATAATTGCGATGGTAGGCTTTATCAACTCAGCAACAAAAAATTCGAAAGCTCTATCGAGACTGCCTACGACTAAAAACCTCTCGGACACCAAAAAGATAAATGGATAGTTTCAATTTATCTAGTATACGTGCAGAACCTAAGCAGCCTAATATAGTTATAATTGTAACCATACAGACTTGTAATATCCCGCTAGAGTCTATTTTGTAAAATAAAGTATTTAATGGTTTCATTAAGACAATAAAAAGCGAGTGTAAGACTAAAATTATAAGGGTATTCCTTCCTAGCCATGCTAATAAAGAAGATAAATATGTCTGTAAAATTTTAATTTCAAACGCAGACCAAAAAAGAAAAAACAACAATATATTCCAAATAACCTCACCTATTGAAAATGGCTTATAGATTTCAGTCTTTACTAAATCAGCATTTAATATTAAGACAACAAATATTGGTAATAAAACCCTAAAAGATAAACTGAGCCCTTCAGGAAACATACGAGCAATGAGAACCCCAAAGAAAAAATAAAAAACATTTCTTGTGTCTAAAACACCATACTGCATTAAAAACCATAAAAGTACTGAGATAAATAGTAGAAAGTAGCCATCTCTATAATCAGAGAACTGAAGTGAAATAAACTTTGCAACGAGGGTCAAAAGCTGTACCAATATCAGTGTATGTAGAAACCAATAACCACCAATTGGGTGAATAAAGATGGTATAAAAATACATAACAAGGCCTTGCGGTGGCAAATTAGTTGTTTGAACGCCTAAAATGGCAGCTAAGTGAAGCCCAAAGAAATATATACTTATAAAAAATACATACGGAACAGCAACTCTTCGAAGTAGCTTTAATCCTTTACTTTTAAGTTCAATATCAAACCGAAAAAAAAAGCCCGAAAGAATAAGGAAAATAGGCATGTGAAAAGTGTATATAAATGTTTTAACTGAATTCAAGACCTCCGATGCAACACCTATATAAGCGATATGGCCGAACACCATCAAAGTTATACATAGCCCTTTTATTGCATCCAAAGCTATATTACGATTCAACATCCTACACCTTTCTTTGATTTAACATCATTGGATTTAAACATTTTTTGATAATTTGACAAGATAACTTATTCGTAACTATATCAGGATATTACATAATAGATTATTAAAACGATGCATATGCATCAGTTGAAAAAATTAAAAGTTACATTCAAAGCTATATATAAACACACGTTAAAGAAAAGCATTAAAAAAAAGCTTCTTTTAGGTATATTCTTATCATAACTGCGAAAAAAGAAAAATGATCCTATTGTCAGCGTAATTTGTAATACAGCTACCCCTAACGCAAATTGATTTATATTGTTAAATTGTGCGATAAAAAATAATGAAGTTACGCTAATAAAAGCAGATATCATACTCCATTTAAATTCAATTTTAGTATTACCCTTTGCTTGTGCTATTACGCCAAATAAACTACCAAAGGGAGCTACAAGGCCTAATATAAATAGTATGCATAGTACGGGGAGCGATTTGCTGTATTCACTAAAAAATAAGCTTACTAAGGTAAGTAGCCCTGCTACATAGAGTAGATATAGGGTAGAATTTAATATTAATAGCGTTCTGGTTGAACGGTTTAGTACGCTGTAAAACTTTTCTTCGTTACTTTGAAGCTTAGCAAGCTTTGGGTAAAGCATTCTGGCGATTAGGATCCTGATAAATTTAATAGGCTGCATTATTAATTCTTTTGCAAAAGAATACAGGCCTAAGATTTCGACCCCCATTACCTTACCTATAATTAACTGATCTAGCTGTGTCCTCACTTGGCTTACAATTTGTGAGCCCATTTGATAACTGCCGAATTCAAGCGCTGGCTTAATTATTTTTAGGTCTAATGTAAATGTAGGGTGCCATGTTTTTTCTGCATTGATTATAAAAATAATATAACGTGCAAAGTTCATTATAAGATACGAATAAAGGTATGGAAAAATACTGGGTACACCTAATTTTATTAAGGTGAATGTAGAAATTAGCATGCCAAATTTAACAAAAATATCAATTTTTGCCAAAACGACGTTTTTTTCACTTTTGATAAAATTGGCTTGATATTGCGCCGATATAGCCAATAAAATGAAGTTAAAGGCCATAATATACATGCTTTTTGCTATATCACTGGACTTGTAAAAGCTTTCAACTGGCGAAGCCAATAGCAAAATAATTATGCTCGCTAAACCACCTAAAACACAATTTGTAAAATACAGAGTAGAGCTTTCTGCTCGGGTTAAATGCTGCTTATATATAAAATAATTAGACAACCCCATATCTTGCACTAAAAATGCAATTGCTAAAAATACATTTACAATAGCTAATACACCAATTGCTTCTGGGCTTGTGTAATACGCTAGCATTGAAAATATTAAAAACTGTACACCTCCTGCTACCCCTGACGATAAAAATAACCAAGCTCCCTGCTTTTTATTGCTCATTAACCTTTTCCAATATCCCTATAAACTCTTTGTAAAGTTTGGTTTGTTCAAAAGAAGCATCAATCCTTTTCTTGGCTTCTTTACGTATTTTTTCGATATTTATTTCATCATTTGCTATTTTTAAAGCCACTTTAGCTATTTCTTCGGCATTACGCTCTGGTACTAAAAAGCCACTTTTCGAGTCAGTTATTAATTCTGGTATACCACTATGGTAAGTAGATACAGCAATTAGGCCCATGGCCATAGCTTCCATTAAGGACACTGGAATGCCTTCCATATCTCCTGACTTTGCTGTTATTGATGGCAATAAAAATACATCTGACTCATTAAGTAGCTCTGAGACTTTATTTTGTGGCTGAAAGCCTAATAATTTTACATTTTTTAATGCTAATTTAGCTATTTGATTTTCAATATCACTTTTTAATTCGCCGCCACCAATAATACTGTATTCAAACTCAACTCCTTGGTTTTGCAATATAGCCATTGCATCTAGCGCGTATGTAAGCCCTTTTTTTTCTGTAAAGCGAGCGACGGTGATAATTTTAAGCTTTTTAGATAAAGGCTTATCAAAACTCCTACACTTAAACTGCTTACTATCTATCCCCATGCGATTGACTTTTATTTTATTCTCAGGACAGCCTAGCTCTTCTAGCCTACTCCTCCACAGGTCACTAATAGGAACCATAAGTTCGCCGGTCATAAAGAGTTTTTTGTAGTCATCTTTGAATACTTTTAATATGGAATAGACAGAAATATCCGAACCATGGAAGATCGTTACAAGTTTACCCTTTAATAAATTTAGTTCTCTTAATTTGTTTGCTACTACGCCTGCAGTACCAAAATGGGCAACAAAAACATCAGCTTTATATACCTTGCTATTTCGAGTAACAATACTAGGTAATAATAGTGACTGACTGTGGATACCAAAACGATTAATATTTAATGCTTTTAATTTATTTTTTATGTTTAGTGGCTTAATTGTATTTAATATACGTTTAGCTCTAATATTAATCGCGCTATCTTGTGTTAATTCGCTTGTTAAGTAAGTCGTTTTTTCTATTAGTGAGTAGTCTATTACAGATTGGTGGCACTGCGCTATATTACCCTTGCGAGTAGCAATAATATTGACTTCATTTCCAAGTTTGATCAGCCCAATGATCTGATTAATAACAAATGTTTCTGAGGGTTCTGGAAATTGGTTCAAAAAGAACGTGATTTTCATTTTTTTCCGCTGATATTATTCAATGTATTTTGTACCATCATCCTTACTTTTTGCCTTTCATGTTCAACCTGAACATTCATTTTTACTTTAACTTGCTCAATGTTGTTTAGTACTTCCTTTGCACTAGTTAATAAATTACCATCAAATAAGGTACTAATATCTTTTGAAAGCTCGGGCATTTCCAGCTGCGCCATAATGCCTTTAGATTTGTGCTCGTAATTTATCGCAATTGCAGGCGTGCCAAAGTTCATTGAAATAATGGCGCTGTGTAGGCGAGTACCAATCGTTAAGATACAGTGGCTCAAGAAGCTTCCTATTTGTACATCGTTAAGTTCGTCCATAATGACATGACATTCAGGATTTTGTGTTAACGCTTGCACTTTTAAGGCAATCATACGGTCATCTCGCCAGTAGCTGTCTATACCTGTGCCTGTAGAACATATTACAACTCGATAACCTTCTTGTATTAGCGCGTTTATTAAATCAGCAAAACGCTCTTCGTACTGAGCCTGAGTAACGCCTAACTGGCGATCAAAGGGGGCTAACTCCCTTAACGTAATAGCTATGACGGGTTTGTTTTCTAAAAGCTTGGCTAAATGAGGAAATAATGTAATTGGCGTATTTGGAACAATCCAAGCTGTATCTGCGCCTTTCGTTACTTTAATATCAGCAACGTTAGATTTTTTCATTAAACCGTGACTCAACTCTTCCCTTAGCGCTAAAACTTCCACCCGTGAAAAAACAGTACTGGCTAATTTTGCATAACGTTTGCTATTAAAAGGCCCAACAGAGTGACCAATTAAAAATAGTTTTTTCTTAGCCAATAGCGCGCACAGAGCACTTTCAAATTTGGCTGGGCCATATAAGTCAACAAAGTTTGAGCCACCAACCTGAATGATAGCATCGTAATTATGCATTACATTAATTTGTTTTAATATGTGTTTTGGTAAATTAACAAAGTCTTCTTTTTTTAGCTTTCTAGCTAAATAATAACCCAAAAACCGACGGCTAAACCTTTTATACACTTTATCTATAAATGAAGTTGCGCTGTCGTGGTACTGCTCGATAGGGTCTACGGTTAGTGTTTCATCAAGAATGTAACTTGAGCTCACAGGATAACGACTGTAAGCATCAATCATTACATCAGGATGCTGCAGTCTTAGTTCAGCCATTAAGCCTCTTAAAATTGCTGCGTCTCCTCTATTACCACACGTGTGATTACCTATTAATAATAACTTCATTCATTTACTCATTTAATTGTAATTGGTGCGCTGTATAGCTCGGCCATAGCTTCACTGAATTCATCCACTTCAAAGCTCTCGTTTACAACTTTTGTGGTAATTAACATAACTAGCTCAGTGCGGTCCAGTGAATCTACATTGCTTTTAAACAAGTTACCTATAATTGGGATTGTGCTTAATAACGGTACACCATTGTTATACTTATTTTTCTTTTCTTGAATTAAGCCACCTAACGCTACTGTTTGGCCATCTGCTGATAAAATTTCAGAAGTGATCGCACGGTTTGTGATTGTAGGTGATGAACTCCCCCCAAGTTCATTTGGGTTTGCATCACTCACCGACATTGAAACACTCAATGTAATTACACCTTGAGAGTTAATAATGGGTGAGATAGACACATTTACACCTGTAGAGCGATATTGCACAGAGTTAGATACTGCACTGTTGTTACCCAGGCTTTCTACTGTTTGCGTAATAATAGGCACTTGATCACCAGAGGTAATCGTTGCTGACTCACCGTCTCTTACTATTAAGTATGGTCTTGATATAACACGGGCATCGCTCACGCTGTCCTTCCAGTTGAAGGTTGCTTGCCAGTTACCACTTAACACCGCCCCAGCAATACTTCCGGAACTAGAAAGAGTTGCATTACTAGCAGAAAGCGATTCATTAGAATTTGAATTTTCATAAAACCAGTCTATACCAGATGACATACTATCACCGAGTGTTACTTCCAAAATAGTCACATCAAGAATCACTTGTCCGGGTAGTACATCCATTTTTTGCATTAACGATTCAACTAAGCGGTATTCATCGTTTGTTGCATAAAAGATCAGCGCATTTTGCTGCTTATCTAGGCTATAACGCATAGTACCGGTAGTACCACTAGATTTATTACTGTTGCCTTCACCTTTAGGCCTTTGTGTAGGTGTTTGCCCTGACAATAACCCATTTATCGACTCTAGCATTTCATCAGCTTTAGCAAACTTTGGTTTGTAGACAAAGTACTGCCTTTCATCACCCGCGATTGGCACATCTATTTTATTTGCCCAAAATGTAATTCTGTCGATTATTTTTTCACTCGCCGCATACGCTACAAATGCGTTAATACGAGGAATAGGAACAAACGAGGCATCGCCCTCTTTTGACACTTGCATTCCATCTTCGATTAACAGCTTTTCAATTTGTTCTATCCCTTCAATAGGCGAAATATTAGCAAATTCTATCAGCCTAATCTGTCGACCATATGCACGAGGTACATCTAGCATATTAATTATTTTCATAGCGCGTAAAATTTCAGCTCGCTCGCCTTCTAAAATAATTAACTTTTGTAATGAATTAACAGTAACTTGGGCTGTGGATAGCTTTTTCATTATGCTAGTAATGTTTCGGCTACTACTATAAACATAAGGCACAATCTGTGTGATAGCACCCGATATGTCAGGGATATCCGCGGTATTATTCCCTATACCAATTGCTATTGAATTCTTTTTATCTGAAGACGTTGCTTTAGAAAGATATAAAATATTATCTTTTCTTAATGTCCTTATTGCACTTTCTTCGAGTGTTCTTATCACAACCTCATAAAATGCAGCTCGTGATATAGGGCTCGATATATTTAATGTTATTTTTTCACCTGATGCCGCCAATTTCGGCGCAACCACGTAGTTAATATCTAAAAGGTCGTCAAATACACGGCTTGTAAACTCTTTTATAGACACTTCATCTGCAGAAAAAGTAATCGGCTCTCCGGTTAGTTTAGGCGCTTTTTTAGCTTCTTCTTCTAAACGCGTTATGCCACCTAAATCTTGAACTTTTAATGAACTAAATTCAGCCTGCGTTTTAGCTTGCTCTTTAGCTATCTGCTCTTGTGTTTGTTTAATACCTGTTGTTTTTAGTATTGATCTATCTACTGCTAAATCGTTATCTCGTAATTTACTTGTTGTTGTACAACCAGATACTGCTAATGCGACTAAAACTAAAAGAGATCCTTTTAATGGTTTATCAATCATTTTGTTACTTCCTCAACACCATTTGTTTTTGTAATACTGACAATCTCAGGTTTGTACATTTTCAGTAAAACTTGTTCACCATTGTTAGCTAATTCAACCGCTGCTGCTAAAACTTCTTGTAGCTCCATCGATTCATACTTATCTCCTTTAGAGAGGTTAATTAATTCCTCTCCATCAGGACTATTTATCCTTATCCTCGCATTAGCAATCTCACCGCTGGTGTAAACAGACACTAATGAAAGCGTAGCATCTATAATATCGGGACCTTTATCATCGTCCTCGTTGCTGTCTTTACCTATTTCTGTGTAATCAACGCCTAAGGTGCTCGCCAATTGCTCTATATCGAATTGAGTTTGTGCTACTCTACTTACATTTAATTTTACCGAAGCGGGCGCTTTTTTTTGATGACTTTGATTTCCGGGTAACAAAAAATCGCTTACCCATATAATTATCGCAATACATACGCATAAAAGTATTAGTATATTTCTCATGATCTTTTAAATACCCGCACAAACTCTATATTTGCAGTCACTTTATCAGGAGTCGCTTTTGTGCGCGAGAAAGAAACTTGCCTGACACGATTACCTTTCTTAACGTTTTCGAGTTCATAAAGTAAATTTAGAACCTCGTTATAACTGCCTGATACGTTGAGTCTACCTGCATAAACAGAGTATGCATCGTTGATTTTTACTTCTCGAAAAGGGGCTTTGTTATTAATACTCAACTCATACCGCTCTACAGCCGCATCAATGACCTGAAGCCATAATAATGCAGGGTCCTGATTTTTATCTAAAGTAGGCAGCTGTGAGAAATCACTTAAGTTAGCTGCGATCGACTCGGAATTATTTTGCACCTGCTTATCTGAAGCTAGCAAGCTCTCCTGCTTCACTACTATTTTCTCTAAACTTTTTAGCTCATTTTTACTCGAATCTAACCAATCTAGCCAAGGGAAAACCAAAAATTCAAAACTTAAAAGCAACGCTATAGATATACCGCCCCACTTTTTTATAGATATAGATGATGCATTCACTTCCATGTCACCTCAATAGTAAACGTTTCCAAACCTTGTTTGTTTTTTGTAACCGCTCGCGAAAATTTAGCCTCTTTGACAGATTCAGCACTAATTATTTGCTCAAGTATTTTTGTTGCGGAGTTCTCTGTTGTTCCAAATAGCTCAACTCCGGTAGGGATCACTTTAACTCGCTCTATAAATACATTATCGTCTTCTAGTTTTATTTGGCTCAACTTATCAAGCACATTTGGATTAGTCGCTAAAAATTCGATTAAACCCGACGCTAAAGTTAATTCCTGATTAGTTTCTTGACGCCCAGACAACACCTTTGTTACTGCCGCTTCATTTTGCAGCTTTTTATCAGCGTAATAATTAGTAGCTAATATTAGGTATGCACTCATCAAAATAGCTGTTGCACTTAATAATGATATTATTGCTATTAGCAGGTTTCGATTGGAAAGCTTTTCGAACTTACTTACAGCTCTATTATTTAAGCCAAATAAACCCAATACGCTTAACCAGCTTAACCTACTTACGTGGCCTGACAAGTCAACCTTTTCTACGTTATGCTTTATCAGTAAAGGCTGTGCTTCTGTTTCGGCAGTATCAGAATATAGAGGGACTATTAATTGGCAATCTGACGGAACCTTGCTCAAAACATCTTTAGGTACAACAAAATATGATACTGTAAATTGATTACTCTGCAGAGCTTCTATTGACCAATAAAAATCTCCATCCATAGGTGGTAATTGCAACTTTTCAGCTTGAATTATACTTTTTAGTTCAGTTATTGAGGTGTTCTCATAAGTCCGTGTTGTCGCCCAGAAAAGGTTACGATCCAAAAAGCAAGCTGTCATTAATCTCAGCTTGGGTTTACTTAATATGGTTTGCGATACAATACACTCTGCTGTCAGATGGTACTTGTAGTGGCAAAAAGCAGAGGGTGAACCTAACTTTTTTAATAAGTTGTTCATTATCTAAAAATCAACTCTTCATCTGTTATGGAGTATGGACGGAAGGATTCCTGTCCCCGTAATAAAATAAACTTTTTTGTTATTGAAATATTGTTATTTGAAGAAATTTTAATGAGGAAACGTCCGCTAGGATAACTTATATCCCCTTCTGATGTACTTTGCGCTCCCTGTTCAGAAATTCCTAGTGCGGAGTATAAAGATTTAGGCGTAAATTGTCGAACTATGTAGTCTCCCCCATACATTGTAATATAAGGTTGTATTTGTTCATATAAAGCTTCGTTGTCTAAAACATACATCAGTTCTTTCGTTGTTTGAATAACTCCATTTTTAGGAAGCTCAGGTTGGGAGTAATCGCCTTTTTCAGCCCCCTCTAAATGTCTGAAGTTATCCTGGTCCTGCCAATCATCAAGCCTATCTTGAATTTTTAAAAGCTCTGTCTCTCCCACGCCTTGCAAGGCCAATAAGCGGTTAAAATCTTTTTTATTAAATGGCACTAGAGAGACTAACCCACTTATATCTTGTACCGAAACACTGTACTCTCCTAGCTCTTTAGCTTCACCTGTAAAGCTTTTAGTAAAATCATTTTTAATGGGCTTTCCTAAGTAATCAGCTCTAGGACCTAAAATATTAAAGTTACTTGTCATGTAACTGTAAATAATTTCTGCTTGAGCGGTTTCTAGATTTAAATATGCATCTGTATTTTGCTTCACCATACCAGCCAAGCGGGCATTATTTTGTCCTTGGCCAGACATATACAGCATGATAACCGCCATTACAGCCGTAATCATTAAAACAACAATTAATGCGACTCCTCGGTTCGTTTTAACCTTCGAAAGCATTGCTTGCCCCTAACTCAAAAGAAGTCAATTGAGGTACTTTAATAAGGATATCTGACTGGCCCTCTATGGAAAATCTAATATATAGTGGCATTAGCTTTCTTTTAAAAGCTGAGAATGAAGTACTCCATGATGGCTTTGGCTTTACTGTTACATTTAAATATTCAGAATAAAAATTGCTTAATTCAAAGCTATTTTTCCAGCCAAAGTAGCTAATTGATAAGCCTTTACCTGACAAATAATTAATCGGAGTACTGCACGTGTTATTTATAAGCTCTATATCTTCTAGTAAGAACATACCATATTCTATCTCACAATATTGCACCGTATCGTCAATCACTTTTAACGACGCCACAGCCAAAGGAGAATTAACTTGTATAGGGGTATCGGTGATAAATGAAAAGCCATAAGCATTACCATGAAAAAAAGGAACCTGTTCCGCAAGCTCAGTCCTAAAAATAAATGGAATAAGCGAGTGGATTTGGTTATTAATTAATTTAATTGTGGACAATTTTTTAATTTGGTAATTCTTTTCTGATTTGGTTAGCTCACTAACAGAAAAGCGATAACTTGTAACTGATATACTCATAACTAGAGAAAATATTACCATTGCGACGAGTACTTCGATTAACGTAAAAGCCAACTGCCTCCCTTTATTGCTTCCAATATACATCTTTAAATCTCAATATTGTCTTTTCTTGGCTTTTCTGACTAACAGTTACTTCGTACAGTTCTAAATTATCCTCTTTTTTGTCAGTATCCTGTGTCGTTTCGGAGGAAATAAAACGCACTACAGGCTTTGATTCAATCACCTCTACATGCCATTTATATTCATTAGTGCCTATCTTATAACTACCTTGCGTTATATTTTCATATTGATATTTGTAACTCACAAAATCTTTTATATATTCGGCAAGTAAACCCCGAGATATATTATTTTTTAGCTTTTGCTCATGTAGCATTGACGCTCGAGATACAAAACTAATTGCGCTAACAGCTATAAATAAGATAATAGAAGCAATTAATACCTCTATAAGCGTCATTCCCTTGCTATATCTCAATTTTTTCTCTCTTTTGAGTTCCATTTATGCCAATCGTTATTACTACTTTATTGAAGTAGCTTTGTGCATCAAAAATAAAAGACTTATCTTGTAATGTTAATTTATTAAATTCAATTTTTTTAATTAACCGCTCTAGATTCTCAGCGTCTTTATTTTCATCTTGTAAATTTTGTTCATCATCAAGATTTTTCGTTTCATCTTTGATTTCATTCATTCCTGCATCAGATTGCGGTATTTTTTGTTCGTAAACTCTTAATGTATTTTCGTTTAAAACTAACTTTAATGAACCGCCCTTATAAACACTGTACTCTTTAGCAAAAGTTATAATTGAATAGAGCTGTTTTTTTTCGCTATAGAGTTTAGCTTGATCAAATTGTTTCCACATATTTGGTAGAACAAACGATGTTGCTAACCCAATCAGCACCAATACGATAAGGAGCTCTATTAATGTAAACCCTTTATATTTAGAATGAGACATCGTTTATCGATACAATACTAAGCAACATGGTGATAACCACAGAACCTACTACTCCACCCATTACTAAAATCAGTAATGGTTCTAGCATAGCTGTAAATTTAACAAGCCATTGCTCAAAACTTAATCTTGAGCGTTGAGCTATTTCGGTGAATGAGCTTGTAAGCGTGCCACTTTCTTCACCCACGGAAATTAGCGAAATACCAATATCATCAAATAACGTTAATTTAGCTAACTCGTCACTTAATACGCCGCCAGCAGATACTGATAATACAATATTTTTTAAGCTTTTCTTTAATTTAGGATTTATTACGGTTTCACTGGCTAGCTGCAACCCCGAAGATAAACTTACGCCACTTTCTAATGTCAACTGCAATGATGTGGCAAAGCGTATTCGATCTGATTGCTTAATTATAGTGCGTATTAAAGGCAAGTTTACTGTTGCCTGTATCATTTTTATTTTAAACTCATGATTTTGAAAGGCAAAAATAAGGCCCGATATCACTGCTAAAATGCATACTAGTAAATGAAGCTGATAATTCTGTATCCATTGTGATGCGTCAATAAGTACTTGCGTGTAAGTAGGAACATCATCGACGGAATCAAACATTGATGACATGCTAGGTATAACAAAGTTAAAAATAGCCCAAATAGCGGTAATACATACTATAAGTATAAAAAAGGGATATGTTATTGCTTGAATTACCTTATTGCGCAGCGCATTTTGAAACAAAAGGTTTTGGCTAAGCCTATTGAATACTTGAGGCAAGTTACCTGTACTCTCTCCTATTTTAACCATTTCTACAAATAAAGTAGAAAATGCCTCTGGCCTTTTTGCGAGTGCATCGCTTAATAAAGCGCCTTGTTTTATATCAGAAAGTACCGAGGACCATACCAAACCGATTGCCGATTTTTGATTTGACTTTACAAGCACAGAAAGTGCTTTATCAATTTTAAGTCCATTTTTAAGCAGCGTTGCTAATTGATTTGTCGATTGCTCCAGATCAGCTAAGGTGATTCTTTTTCGTTGCCTTGCTTGGTAAGTTGCATTTACCTTAATAACTAATTTGTAATCTTGTTTTAATTTAGAAAACGCTTCTTTTTCATTTTCGGCAGAGATTTCTCCGTTTACAGTTTCGCCGCTATGAGAGTAAGCTTTATACTTATATAGTTGGCTCATCCTGCCACCCTCATAACTTCTTCAACCGTTGTAGTCCCTTGGATTGCTTTTAATAAACCATCTTGCTTTAAGCTTCGCAGGTTTTTGTCTTCCATTAGTTGATAAAGGTGATCTAAAAGCTTTTCATCTTTAGGGATTTTTTTAATATCGCTATCACAAGGAAGGTACTCTAAAAAAGCAACACGGCCCGAGTAACCAGTATGCTCGCAATGATCGCAACCTACAGCTTGGTGTAACTTAATGTTTTGTAACGGAGCTAACTTATTAAGTGTATATTTAGCAATAAGTTCTTGGCTTTCTTCTTGCTCTAACGGTTTCTTACAATGGTTACATAAAGTCCTAGCAAGACGCTGCGCCATGATTGAAACTAAACCCGCATTAAGTAGGTATTCTTCTATACCTAAGTCCATTAAACGAGTATAAGCTGAGGGCGCATCATTAGTATGAACAGTACTAAATACTAAATGCCCTGTTAATGCAGATTGCAAAGCAATTTTCGCTGTTTCGTTATCTCGGATTTCACCAACCATAATAACATCAGGATCTTGGCGTACTATACTTCTTAAACCTGCAGAAAAATCAAATCCAATATCAGAATTTACTTGCACTTGGTTTACGCCGGCTAGTTGGTACTCAATAGGATCCTCTAAGGTGATAATTTTTATATCGGGTTTATTTATCTGGTTTAAAAAAGAATATAATGAAGTTGTTTTACCTGACCCTGTAGGGCCTGTCATTAAAATAACACCAGATGTACGCTTTAGATCTTGGTTTATATAATCTATTAAATCTTCCGAGTAACCTAAAGTACCTAAGTCAAACTTTACTGCATTTTTTATTAAAAAACGCATTACAACACTTTCACCTACCCCTAGTGGTAATGTTGAGCAACGTATATCTAAGTCTGTAGAACCTGCTTTCATTTCGATTTTGCCATCTTGTGGTCGGCGCTTTTCGGCTATATCCATACCTGATAAGATTTTTATTCTAGAGATAACGGCAAGCTGCAGACTATGTGGGATTGGATCAGCTTCTTTTAAAATGCCATCGATTCTATAACGGGCACGATATCGCCCGTCCACTGGTTCTATATGTAAATCAGAGGCACCCAACTTAACACCTTTATTTATAAGGCTATTCACTAAATTAACTGTAGGTGCCCCTAACGCGAGCTCTTTAAGTGCGGCTACATTATCTGATGAAACTATTAAATCGGGCTGCTGCTGGAAAAACGCTTTAAATTGCTCGCTGAGCAGCTCAAAATCTTTTTTTGATAAAGCAAAAAAATCTATTTCAAAATCTAGAAACCTTAGATAATCCAAGCCATCCATATTATGTGGGGAAGCAAACCCCAGCTTAAGCGTTTTATTATTTATTTCTAGTGGCAATAGCTGTGCTGAGAGTAGAAAGTCTGTATTGACAGCCTCTAACGCTTTTATATCTGCTTGATCTAGCTGCAGTGGCTGAGTCCACCTACCACACTTTAATAAATCAGCGTACATAGTACTTAGCTGATCTTCATCGATCCAACCAGAATTTAATAAAAGAACATCTAACTTCTCTGATGTTGCATTTTGGTATTCAAGCGCTTGAGACAGCCTATTTGCATCAATTAAATTGTGTGCGGTTACATATTCCTTTATTTTAGTATTCCACATCAGCGTCTTCACCCTCGCCACCTAATTTGCCATCACGCCCAAAGCTTTTTAAAACAAACATATCACTATTAGCTTCTGAGCTGGCAGAATAGCTATATTCGTTACCCCAAGGATCTAGTGGTATTTTTTGTGGGAAATATGGTCCATCCCATTGTCTTTTAGTACTTTGGAGTAACTCATTTAAGGTGTCGGGATAATAGCCAATATCAAGACGATATGAGTCAAGAGCAGTCGCGATTACTTGCATTTGCGCTTTCGCTGTCCCTTCTCTGGCAGAATCCACTTTACTAAACATGCGAGGTGCAACAATTGAAGCTAAAAGGCCTAAAATAACCATAACAATTAGCAGTTCCACGAGTGTAAAACCGGAGCTTTTAAATTTGTATTTCATAATCAAATCCATGACGTTTTGTTTTTTAGATAAAAAAGGAGGCTTTTTATTTAGCCCCCAAATTTATCACAGCTAAAAAGCAATGCAACTACATTCACTATTTAGATTTTGTTACTTCATCTATTACAGAACCAAACTTTTCTAAACTTCCAGCACCTGTCAATATTTGGTAATTAGTAATGTAATTACCTTCTTTTTTACCAATTATAAAGGTTGGCGTTGAAGATAGACCCAGTTCTGCAGCATCTTGTAGCGAACGGGTAACAACATTATGAACATCAGTATTTGCCAAACAAGCGTCAAACTGCTCTTGATCTAAGTTAAAATCTTTTACAATTTCATCTAAAGAGGCTTTAGCCATAGACTTGCCAAGTTCAAATAAACGGTCTTTTACGTTTTCGTATTGATCCTGTTCATTGGCACAACGCAACGTTACTGCAGCGTAGGGTGCTTTAGGGTGTAAACTTGCTAGCGGAAATTCACGTGCCGAAACAGCTAATTTGTTTGTATCAACATATTTAGCTTTTAACTCTGGCCATACTGTTTGCTGAAACTTTTTGCAATATGGACAGTGTAAGTCTGTAAACTCTATCATTACTACTTCAGCATCTTTACTACCAATCCAAATAGCTTCTGAAGATAATTCAATTTTTTCTGGTCGAACTAGCGCACCTAAGCCTACTTTAATAGCAACTTGTCTTTGCACTTTCTTTAATTGCGCAAGCTCTTTTTTTAACTCTTCACTTTCATTGTTTTGTGTGCTTTGACACCCTGATAAAATAACAACAAAACAAAGTAATAATAGCTTTTTCATTAATATTCCTTTTGATTAAAAAAAACCCCCGCTTAAGCGAGGGTTTATCAGTAAATAACTAAATTAATTAATTATTACTGGCTCCATACATTGCGGTCAAGTACTGGCATTACACGGTCAGAACCACCCACTACACGTTGTACAGATACACCGTGAACTGTGTCACGTGGTGCTGTTACAGTGAAAGTAAGTGAATGACGCTTAGTACCAGCAGCAGCGTTAGCACCTAAGTCACCTGCAGCGTAACCGCCGTCAGCGCCTGTGTAACCTGCTTGTTCAACAGCTTCTTCGATTAGGTCTGGAACAAAGTAAACTACTGAAGACTGAGCAGCAACAGTACCAAGTTTAACAGCTGTTACTTTACGGTTGTTAGTAGTACCGTCAGCTGACTCACCAAATACGTCTACAGTTACTTCTGCTGCTTCGTCATGCTCGTTTGTTACACGTACAAAGTTACCTTCGCCGTTTACAGCGTATGGTACTTTAAGTACTGCACCGTTAACACCGATTTCGTGTGAACGAACAGTCATCTCACAGTGGTCAATGTAGTTAGCATCGTCAAAGTCTAGTGTGTAGTTAGTATCAACAGCATAGTTAAAGTTCATTACGCCGTCAGCTTGAAGATTTGAAACTGCGTAGAAAACTTCGTTATATGCTGCACCATAAAGCGTTTCATCAGTAACAGGGCGAGGGTTAGCTTCAGCTGTACCGTTATCCCATGCTGGAGTAAACACATCTATAGCTTGAGTGTCGTATACGCGAGCAGCAGCTTTAGTTAAACCAAAGGTACCCCATACAGCGCCGTTATCAAGCTCAAACTGATCTTTTGGAACATTATCAGCGTCTAAACGTGCATTGAAAGCGCCCATACGTACAGATGCGCCAGGAGCACCTGAAGCAACGAATGAGGTTTCTAAGTAATCATCAACCTGAAGATCAATACTACGGTCTAAAAGTGCTTCACGATCGTAGAAAGCTGATTTGTAAACAACTTGAGTCTGACGAGCTACTAATTGATTTGCAGCTGTTGGATCAAACACGAATTCAGTACGCGCTGTAATAGCTTGACCTAATGAGTTAGTGCTTTCTGCATTTACATCAGCTTCAGCTGTCACAACGTCTTGGAAAGCGTAAAACTGCGCAGAAATGTCTGCAATTTTAGTGTTTGGAGAAATTGCACCAAGAATGCTGTAACCATTACCACCATCTGTAACAGCTTCAAGCGCTTTCAAGCTTACAGATGCCGAAACATCAGCAGTTGTACACTCATCATTAGCAATTAGGATACCTACAGGATCTACTTCGCTTCCTAAAGTACCATCGTCTTCACCAGTAGAAACACGAGAGAACGCTAAACGCGTACCCGCACCGATAGTAATACCAGCTTTAGTGATGAAAGTAATTTCAGACTCACCATCAACTTGACCATCTGAAGAAGCTACAGCTTCTATTCGAGCAGCACCGTCTTCATCAGTGTGCTTAACTAGGTGGATTTGGTTTGCGTTACCGTCGAACACAGCACCCGTTAATTTAAACTTAAGCTTAGTACCACCTGGGATATCAGTAGTTGGAATGTAAACGATTTGCTGGTCGCGACCTGCATCATTTACTGTAATATCATCGCCATCGATATCATCAAAATCGATTGGTAAGTTACCAGTTAGCTCGTATGCAATTTTTGTTTCATCGATAGGTGCTAAAGTAGTTTCACCAGCACCAGAACGTGTAATTTCACAAGCTGCGCCAGTATACTTTTGATCAAACGCTGAAACGCCAGCATTATCACCAGTTTTGTAAATTTCAAAACATGCTTCCGTACCAGCATATGCATTACCTGCTAACACAGCTGTTACTGCTGCAGGGATTAGAGCGAGTTTAGTAAAACGCTTCATTTTTATCTCCTTGACCTTTAAATGTGCCTGTATTAGCACGTTAGTTTTAAAACTGTTTTTGCTAACTAAAGCTAGTTAACATAAATATTCTTAAACTCATCCGATACTCCTCAAAAAGAAGTATCAGTTCGAGGTGTGGTAATTATGATAACTTAGGTTACTAAATTCAAGGGTTTATTAATAAAAATGTGTTGCAAAGCATAAAAAAAAGGTTGAATAATGTTCAACCTTTTGAATGTTAAGACTTTTAATTACTATTTTATTCGTAACTTTTTATGAACATTTGTCCCTAATTAAAGCGCACTTAAAGCAGCAACTGCGACACCTAATTGATATAAAACTTGAGTCGCTTTACTCCACAGAGTTAGTTTATCCATATGCTCTGCATTTAATGGCACTACTATAGTATCACCAGGCTCTAGCATCGTTGCTTCATTCGCTGCAAACCAGCTACTTTTGTTAGGCACTTTAACTGAGCCATTGGCTTTTATTATATAAATACGATCATCCGCTGCTCTGGATTTTAGGCCACCACTTTTATTTATGTAATCTTCAATTGATACGCCTCTTTCATACAAGTGCGATGTTGAGTAGTTAACTTCCCCTATTACACTTATAGAATCACGCTTACTAGGGACAAACAACATGTCTCCATCTTGTAAAACTAGCTTTTGTTTATTTTGTACTATTAATGGTAAATTAATGACTAAGCGCCCTATCGCTTTAACATTGGCTAAATCATCAAGTAGATTATTCATTTCGTCGTACGATAAAGAATTGCTGGTTATAGAACTTTGGAAGCTCTTTGAGGCTATATCGCGACGTAACTCTGTAGATAAACGAGCTAATTGCTCTTGCTCCTGCTTTTTTATAGACTTACGAGTGAAAACAGCGGCACTTTGCTCAGCAAATTGTGAAAAGCCACCCGCTCTTTTTAGTAAGTCATTTAAAGTCTCGCCTCGTCTTATGGTATATTCCCCAGGAAATTTAACCTCCCCTTTTAACTCAACTTTTACATTTTCTTGCCAATTTGGAATAGGGAATATATTTAAACTATCCTTACTTTTTAGCGTTACATTGTCGCGATTATCGCCACTAACGACACTTTGCAAGTCAAATTGTATGTGTTCAACCTCAGAGATATCTGATCCCGCTATACGTGTAATTTCTGCTTGCTTTACGTAAGCCGACTCTAACAAACCTCCTGCAGCAGCAATTAAGTCGCTCACTTTTCCACCTACTGACAACGGGTAAATTCCTGGGTAGGTTACATGCCCTGAGATTTCAACTAACTGCATGTTTTGGCTAAAAGAGGCTTGCTTTCGTAGCTTTGCAATAATTGGTTCTAAAAGATTAAAACGACTAAATGTTGCGTAATCTTCAGGTTTTAAGCTTTGCTCTTCCTCTTTTTTACGCTCAGTATATTCTGCTATTGTTAATATTTGATCATTATCAGTTATTAACTCTTGTTCCTTTTCGTTTATACCGATGTACTTTTCAAATTCTTTTTGTTGAAATTTTTGCCATTGCTGAGTTTTAAGTTGCTGAATGCGCTGCTTTTCACTTAAAGCCATATTAGCTAATGCCACTTGCTCAACTTCTTTCTCTTCGAATCGGCTAAAGATAATAACTTTATCGTTTGCTTGCAGCTTTAAGTCGTTTTTCTTATTTTTGACTATTGCTTGCGCTACATCAAATTGATGAATTTCTATGTCACCATTAATATTTATTTCACGAATAACCAGGCCATAGCTTAGATCAGCTTGTGGAAGTAGGTCGCCACGTACAGACTTTAAAACATCAGAAATTCGCTTGCCTGGTTGCCATTCATAACTCCCAGGGCGTGCCACAGCACCAATTAAACTAATAGAGTTTAAATATTGTTCACTTATTGAATTAAAACGTAAACGATCGCCATCTTGAGGGGTATAGTTAACTTGAGATTTTGTAAAATCAATAGAAAGAATTTCTTTTCGTTCAGCGTTAAAGCGCTCTACAACTGCATTTTTAGCATATGCTCCTGGTTTAAGCCCACCTGCCATAGCGAGTAATTGCTTTGCTGTTTCGCCCGCTTTTAGCTCAAATATTGCTGGGCGCTTTACTAACCCCTCAACAGTTACTTGTTTTCCTACGGGAGGAACAAAGACAACATCGCCTGATTTTAATACTATATCGTTACTACTGTCGCCTTCGATGAGTAAATCATAGAGATCGAAGTTAGTAATAACCTGACCAGAGCGCTTTACTTGTATATTGCGAAGTGAAGCTATATCTGATACCCCACCACTAACGAACAAAGCATGCGACACTGTAGTTAATGATGAAACACTATAACTACCGGGTTTATAAGCTTCACCTAAAACAAGGATACGCATGCTGCGTAGCTGCCCTAATGATACAAATGCCTTAACTCCAATAACCTCTTGGTCTACCTTTAATTTAATTAATTCTTTTACTTCAGCGAAAGTAAGGCCTGCGACTTCTACAGGACTGAGATTAGGTATGCTAATGCGTCCTTCTCTGTCGACAGTTACATCAAAGCTGTTACTCTCTTTCCCATAAAAGCTAATTTTTAGTTCATCGCCAGTGCCAATAGTATAACTATCTGGGATTGAAGCATTTTCACTTGGCATAAAAGTAGTTGGTTCACCAGCAAAAAGTTCATATCCAAACGGTTTCAGTTCCTCGACTTTAGGCTTAAACCGCTCTTCATCGGTTAAGGTTTTCTCTTTCTCGTCAAAACGTTCTCCAATAGATATTGGTTGAGGTGAGTTACTTGCTTTCGAGGTTTGCCCATCACCTGTAATAGCTGAAATATCTACACCGTACTGCTTAGCTAAAGCCTCTTGCTGAGCACGTGGTAAATTTTTAAACTGTTCAAGCTGAGCTGCTGTTGGTGTAAACGCTAATAAATTAACGCTAAAAACTAAAAATAAAAAACTTACGTAATATTTCAAAGCTTTCACGAGTGTATATATCCCTAATCGACGACCGAAAATTTCAGCTATAATACATTATTTGCTTTTAAATAGAAGCGCAGTGGACTAAGAAGCTAGCTATTAATATTAACCATATTGGGTATCAATATTGTTTAACTTTATTTAGCTTTCAACCAGTAAATAAGTTTGTGTGCAAGTGAAAACGTGGAGTGATAGGGGGCTTATTTTTGGATTTCCATTTAGTCACTTGTGCGAATTCAATCGAAATAGTCATTTTACGCTTAGTTTGTTCGCTAACTCACTTCTATTACTTTAATAGTTTACATATGTACAAGTAACACTTTCTTGCCCCATGTCCACACCCACTTGCAACAAAGCGTAATTTAATCTATAACTGTTCTGCTCTAACTACATTAATAGTTTCAAATAAAAAAGGGACTTTCGTCCCTTTTGTCAGCTAACTGTCATTAAATATGTTTATTTGGTTAAAAACTATACACTAACGTTAATGACGTCTCTGTATCTGTGCTTTCTTCGTCATCAGCAACATCTGAGTTGTTGGTAACATTAAAAGCGACTTTCATTTGCAGCGAGCCATTTATTTTTGCTAGCAATGCAGTTTCTGAACGCGTTTTGGTGTTTGAGTCACCGTACTCAACTGATACAAGTTGAGTAAAACGTGCACTGTCTGAAATCTGCCAGTTGTAATCAAGTTTACCTAAAGCAATTATTTCACTGTCGCTTTCGCCTGCAAGTAGGTTACCGTCGTCATCAACTTGCGTGCTGTCGTCTGAGTATTCAAAAAATTTGTAACCCGGACCAAACTCTGCATTTAACCACATATCTGGTTGGTCAATTAAACGTAAGCCGTAACCCGCAGAAATTACAGATTCAGTTCTATACGCGCCAAAGTAGTCTGAAACGTGTGAACCATAAATGAATAAATGAGAATTCTTTTCATTTAATTTGTAATTACCTTGCGCAGATGCAGAGTACTTTTCGTTGGTGCGCTGTTTGTCTTTATCGCCGTTGTCATCTTCTACTTCATCTTCTTTATAGATGCCGTCGATTTTGTACTCGTTATTCCAGTTTTCTAGGTGGTGTAATACCTTTAAACCGCCTTTTAACGTTGTAGTTTCAGTGTTACCGCTCGTGACGATAGCACCAAGCTCACTTGTTACTTCCCACGTTTTTTTCTCTGCGTCTTCAGCGAATGCGTTAGTTGCAGCAGAGGCTGCAACTAAAAGTGTTAAAAGCTTTAATTTCATTAAAAATAACCTATTTAGTACTTTGAATTAGTCTTGCTTGTGTAAATGTACATCCATTTGCGGATATGGAATTGCAATATCTGCATCATCTAATGCAATTTTTATGTTCTCTAATAATGACCAGTAAGTCGGCCAGTAATCACCTGAGTTTACCCAAGGACGGACAATAAAGTTTACGCTTGAGTCTGCAAGTTCAGAAACTGCAACAGTATATGCTGGATCTTTAAGTAAACGAGTCTCTGCGTCAAGTACTGACTGTAATACTTCTTTTGTTTTTCGTAAGTCGGCTTCGTAACTTACACCAATTACTAAATCGATACGGCGAGTAGACTCACGCGAGAAGTTAGTAATAGCACCCGACATAATTTGTGAATTTGGTACGATAATTACTTTGTTATCTGGGGTGCGAAGCTCTGTAGAGAATATTTCAATTTTTTTAACTGTGCCCATTTTACCGCCAGCTTCAACAAACTCACCTGATTTAAATGGACGAAGTAATATAATAAGTACGCCAGATGCAAAGTTAGACAGCGAACCTTGCAGTGCTAAACCAACAGCTAGGCCAGCCGCACCTAAAATAGCAATAAACGAGGTTGTTTCTATACCGATTTGCGAAAGTGCCATTAAAATAGTGGCAGCAAATACGATAGCATAAACTATACTCGATACAAATGAGCCTACAGCTTTATCAACTTTCTTTTTATCGAATGCTTTTTCTGTTAAACCTGCACAAAACTTGGCAATACGGCTACCAAGTAAAAAGATAACAAGCGCAATAACTGCTTGAATACCGTAGTGTAAAATTAGGCCTGAGTTTTCGTTTAGCCAAGTAAGTATTGAATCCATAGTAACTCCAAATAGTTTTTATTAAGCAATTTCTCGCAAGTGAGTATACATTAATTTACATTTTATTCTCATCAAATAGTAAATTATCACTACAAAATAGTTTTTATTGTCAGCGCTATTACGCTACACACTCTTTATGAACCTTTACTGATAGTAGGCAATTTTATGAAATATTTATTTTTTTTGATTTTTTTTAATTTTAGGCTTCACAACATTTATAATATTATGTATTATGCGCGCCACACCAAACGAGGTGTGTAGTGGCGGTTGTAGCTCAGTTGGTAGAGCCCCGGATTGTGATTCCGGTTGTCGCGGGTTCAAGCCCCGTCAATCGCCCCATTCTTTTCCTTTTGTTCCTGCTTTATCTCCCTTTAGTTTTTTCAATTTAAATTTACTCATCTAATCTACTTTAACCTAATACCTTACTTGAACAGATACTAAATTAGTTTGCTGTTTACAATCGCACAATAATGCACCAATATACTTTACATATAAACAGAAAGTGCTACCTTATTAACGTTTAATAGCATTTAGTATTAGCAAACCACCACTTCTTCTTGGGATATTCTGACGAGCATGATCAAACACGCTATTTTTATTTTATTACTTGGTTACCTTTCTTTTGCTAGTTTGAATGCAAAAGCCCAAAATAATATTTCCTATGTAAAGCTACTTGGTGAACTGCAATATTTAATTTCGCAAAAGCAATTTGATGAAGCATACAAAAGCAGTCAAAAACACTATAAATATTTGGGCGAACCTGATTTTGACTACTTGCTTGGGGTTTCAGCACTAAATTCTGGTCTTTCTGCTCCGGCGGTATTTGCTTTTGAGCGAGTAATAGAAGCAAAACCACAGTGGTATGAGGCACGTTTATATTTAGTAAAATCTTATATTGCAGCCAATAATTTACCTGCAGCTAACGCTCAAGCGAATGTATTAATTAATACTGATACTTCACCAAAGCGTGTAAAAAAATCGGCTCGTTCTTTATTATCAACATCACAGCACAAGCAGCGCTTAACAGAGCGTACATATGATCAGAGCATTGAACTTGCATATGGTGTAGATGGTAACGTTAATGCAGGCACCTCTGAGGATACAATTTTAATCCCTAATTTGGGTGAGTTTTTACTATCACCAGAAAGTAAAAGCACCGACGATAATTATATAAAGCTAAATTATAAAGGGCGGTACTTTCACCCCATTGACCAGCGAAGCTCTTTTGCTTTAGGTGTAAATACCGATTGGTATAAATTTAATGAGCTATCTGAATACGACCGTATTAATACCAATATATCAGGTCGGTACCAACAAAAGTTAAATGATAACACCCTGTGGTATTTGCAAGCTGGTATTACGCCTTTACTGTTAGATGGCGAGCTATACAGAACCGAGTCATCATTAACAAGTGGAGCTAGTTACCAGTTTGATAAACAGTTAAGTGTATTTGGAGCGCTATCAATTGGCCTTATGAATAATACATTTGACGAGAAACTAGATAACTCCTTTTACACTCTTAATATAGGTGCAAGTTATCTGTCTCAAAAATGGTACCAAAGCGTTAGCGCAAACTTTAAAAATGAAAGCGCTAACATTGACGAAGGTGAGTTTAATGCAAGAAGCATTAGCGGAATTTATTACCAAATAAATGCATTACTTAGCCAACAATGGCAAGTCTCTGCACAAACAGGGTATCAATGGATTGAATATCAGGATGAGCACCCGCTATTTCTTCAAGAGCGAAGCGATAACCTATTGATACTTTCTAGCTCGTTACGCTACTTAGTTAATAAAAGTTTAGCGTTGCAATTAGCATTGAACTATCAAGACAAAACCAGTGATATTTCTTTGTTCGAATACGATCGCTTTGATACCAATATAAGCGCAAGTTACTCATTCTAATTAAGGTACTTATGAAACATTTAATTCCGGTATTAACCACCTTACTTTGTGTGAGTTTTTATTCTCAAGCGAGCACAACTGTTGCAGGAAAAACTATTTTAGCTCGGGGCGCTGTACTTGCTACAGATGCCGAATCCGCCCAACAACGAACACTTAAGCGACGCGACACGGTATATGGCGTTGATAAAATAACGACTGGCGAAAAAAGCAAAGCGCAATTTTCAATGTCTGATGGCGGCTTAATTGCATTAAAAGAAAACTCTGAGCTAAATATTGCTAACTATGAATTTAATACAACGACTCAGCAAGGCTCTGCCTCTATTGAGCTAATAAAAGGCGGGCTGCGTTCTATTTCGGGTGTTATTAAAAAAAATGGTGGCGCGTACAGTGTTAAAACACCGGTTGGATCAATTGGTATTCGCGGTACCCATTTTGAACTACAGCTTATAGATGGTGATATGTATGTAGCTGTTTGGGATGGCGCAATAGATTTAACATTAGAAGATCAAAGTGTTGTATCCCTTGGCAGTAATGAGCCTTTTTCTTTTGCGCAGGTTACTTCATTAGGGCGCGTGATTAAAACAACTCAGGCACCTGCTGTTTTTACCCAAACCATAGCGACTATTAGTGATGACACAAGTGCTGAGCAACCAACAGAGCAGCAATCAATAGTACAAAACAATACTTCAGAAAAAACGACAGATGCCGATATATCAATAACTGATGTTTATGCTCAGCAGCAATTTCAAGCGGTAAATGATGCAACCTTAATTGACCAAATCGCGCAGCGCCAAGGTGTTTTTAATTACCAAGCAACCAGCTTTGATGTGTCGTCGAGCCTAGGAGCAGTCAGTGATTTTTCTATGTCTATGTCGGTAGATTTTGATAACGGCACGGTTCCCGATGGTGAAATTAGCTTTAATGATGCTGGCGGCAACTGGTACGCAGCTTACAGCGGCTTAATTGATTTAACCAAACTAGATTTAGCCGTTACATTTGCTTCTCATAACAACAATAAAGCAACTGGCCAAATTGATGCTGTGTTTTTAAATGACATAGATACCATCACGGGTGATTTTAGCCTTAGTGAAATTAATAATCCTGCTGTAAATGCCGGTGGCGACTTTAGATTAGAACCTTAAGTAACCTGCACTGTGGGTAATAATTTTCTTAACTAGTATTCAGGTTAAGTAACTTGAATATAAAGCTTTTTATTGGAGTATGTAGAATGACAGCAAAGAGCCTATTTTTGCTCGGTTCAATGGTTTTTTTGCTTAGTGCGTGTGGAGGCTCCGATGAGACAGCTCAAGAAGACTCAGAACAGCTACCTGTAGAACAAGTTACACCCTCCCCTTCTGCTACACCGATAAACCTTACAGGTATAACGGGTGACTCTGTTGTTACTAAAACACAGGTGTCGGGTGCTGTGGCCTCTAGCAGAGGGGTTGTAGGCACAACAGTTGCAAACTCTCAAGCGACAATAACTCTTTCGCAAATTAATGAAGTGATACAAGGCAATATCACTTTTTTACTTAGCGTATCTGATCCCGATGGCATTAGCGCAGTAAATTTAGTACTGCCGAGTGTAAATAAAAGCCTAGCACTTTGCACACAAGCATGTGGAACAGATTTTGAGCAGTCGGTTATAGGGTTGAGCCCTTACTTTTATGGCGTTGATCCTGGTGATCTGCGTTTAGAGATATGGATCACCGATAGCCTTAACAACCAGGTACTTGCAGACGCAGTGACGGCTAATTGGCAACCCTACCAAATAGAAGGCACAACTGCACAGCGAGACGGTCAAACGATTAATTTAGCGTGGCAAGAAAACGAAAACTTAAACCGCTACAATATTTACTTAGCAACCGAAGCTGGCATTACCACCAGCAATATAAATACGCTAGAAAATGGCCAGCAGTTTTTAAGTGTATCTGGCTCTAGCTTTAGTGTAGACAACCTATTAGCTGATAAAAGCTATCAAGTTTTAATAACTGGTGTAGATGGCAGTGGTGAAAGTGGCTTTGCTGAGTTAATTAACGTAGCACCGCAAGGAGGAGAGCTAAACTTTGCGCCAAAAGCGGTAAACGATCAATTTTTAGTTAATGAAGATCAAGCCTTGCAAGGCAACGTTTTAACTAACGACACTGATGAGTACCAAGGGGAGCTATATATAAACACAACCCCTTTAGTTACCCCTCAGCATGGCAGTATTTCACTCAGCGAAAGCGGTGATTTTACTTATACGCCACGAGCTAACTTTAACGGCATTGATGCATTTAGTTACCAAGTAATTAATGAACTTGGGATGACAGATACCGGTATTGTAGAAATAATGATTAACGCTGTAAACGATGCCCCCATAGCCCTTAATAACACATACAATATAAGTGCTGACGGAACGTTATTAGTTGGCGCCCCCGGCTTATTAAATAACGACAGCGATATAGACCAAGATCTACTCACTCTAGATACAACGCCTGTTAGCCTACCGAGTAAGGGTACTCTCACACTTGTTGCTGATGGCAGCTTTGAATATGTAGGTAGTGCAAATATGCAAGGCACTGATAGTTTTCAGTACCGTATTTTTGATGCTCAAGGTGCTGAGGCTATTGCTAGTGTTAAAATTAATGCACTGGATCAAAATAGCCCGCCTACTGCTGCAAACGATAGCTATAGTGTAGATGAAGATACCACACTTGTAGTTGATGCTAGCCAGGGTTTACTTGCTAACGACACAGACCCTAATAATGATACTTTCATCATTGATGATACTTATATTGTTTCACCTGCCCATGGGCAATTGCAATTAGCTACCGATGGTAGTTTTTCATATATTCCTGATGCTAACTACTACGGTATCGATGAATTTCAATACCAAGTGATCGACACTTTCGGTGCCACTGCCACTGCAACGGTAACACTCACAATAAATAGCACGCCTGATACCCCTAATGCTCAAAATGATGAATACCAATTTCAGTATAATCAAACACTGGTTATTTCAGCTGAAAATGGCTTACTTAAAAACGATGTAAACATAGAGCCAGGTAATCTCACCGTTAACACCACTCCCGTAGTTAACGTACAAAGCGGTACTTTGACACTTAACGTTGATGGGTCATTTTCCTATCAACCCGATTCAGATGCATTAGATGTTGATAGTTTTACTTATTCAGTTTCAAATGAACAAGGGCTAACATCCAAAGCACAAGTTGTATTAAGTAAAACAGGCTCTAACTCCCCTGCTGAAGCTAATGATGATGAATATACGATATTAGAAGACAGCCCAGCTACTTCGCTAAACGTATTAGAAAACGATACCGATGCCAACGGCGATACACTTACCCTGACTAATGTTACAAATACAATCGGCAGTGCACGCATTGTAAACAATAGAATTGAGTATACACCTGAGCCCAATTACTTTGGTGAAGTAGCCCTAAACTATACGATTTCTGATGGTATTGCAGATGGGACGCCAGCTCAAAGTAGCGCAATAGCCACCCTCATTATTATACCGGTTAACGATGCCCCCATTGCAGTGGCTGATAGTGCCGCAATGCAAGAAGATGCATCGCCAATTTTAGTTGATGTGCTTGCCAACGATACTGATATAGACAGTGATAATTTAACTATAACAAGTGTTGGCACCGAATTTGGCTCAGCCAGCATTGTTGATAATAAAATTCAGTATAGCCCCCCCCCTCACAGTAATGGAGTTGCCATTGTCTCTTATATAGTATCAGATGGTAATGGAGCGAGTGCCAGCGCCAATTTACAAATAACTATATCTCCGACTAACAATGCACCCGTGGCAAATTCCGATAATATTACAATTGCTGAGGATGCACAGGCAACTTTAATAAATGTACTAAGTAATGATACTGATTTAGATGGCGATAACTTAACAATTAGTTCAGTAATAAGTGATGTTGGTAATGTCTCTATTGCTAATAATCAAATTCAATATACACCTGAAGCAAACGATAATGGCACTGCCCGCGTTACCTACACTATTAGTGACGGTACGCAAAGTGCTACAGGTACGCTTACAGTAACAATTACACCTGTGAACGATGTCCCTGTAGCAAACCCTGATACTGCCACTATTTTAGAAGATGCCGCAGCAACAAATATAAATGTGCTGAGCAACGATACTGATATAGAAAACGATACTCTTTCTATTACTTCTGTAAATGCTGATGTTGGCGCTATTTCTAGCTCTGGTGCTAACGTTGTTTACACGCCAGAAGCCGACTTTAATGGCCAAGTAATCGTAAATTATATCCTAAGCGATGGTACAGACACTGCTGCGGGAACACTAACCATTAATGTAACCCCGGTAAATGATGCGCCTGTAGCGCAACCTGATACAGCAACAATCGATGAAGATGCTCCCGAAACAACCATTGACGTTATAAGCAACGACACCGATGCAGATGCAACCGATACCCTAGCTATAACAGCTGTTACAGCGGATATTGGTACAGCGAGCCTTGAAAATAATGAGATTAAATATACCCCCGCCTTAAACAACGAAAGCACAGCAACAATCACCTACACATTAAGTGATGGTACTGATGAGGTGCAAGGTAATTTAACCATTACAATTGTACCAATTAACGATGCTCCAACTGCAGTAAACCAAACCTTTGCTATTGGTGAAAATGCCACAGATGGAGAAACAATTGGTACTGTAACAGCGTCTGATATTGAAAATAACACCCTCACTTTTAGCCTAAGCGGCGGCGAAACAACGCTATTTAGTATCGATAGCATTAGCGGACAATTAAGCGCAAATGGTACAAGCCCTTTCAATTATGAAACGGCTACGCAACATACTATAGATATTAATATTACTGATGATGGTTCTCCAAATGAAACCACGACAATAACCGTTACTGTAAACATTATTCGCGAAAACGACCCGCTAATTCCAGTGGAAGATGATACATTTGGGCGGCCAATTAATGGGCAAATAGACCTTACGCGTGTTTTTTCTGACGGTGAATTTAACGACAGTATTGAGCTTAACACTAACCTTTATTTTGTTGGATACAATAACAACTCAGACGCAGATATTATTGTTGCTTCATATACAAATGCCGGCAATGTAAACACAGCATTTAATGGCAATGGCTTTATAACAATTGACCTAGGTGAAGATGAAAAAGGCACTGCTATCATCTCTGGTAATGGTGAGCTGTTTATAGGTTATTCAAGCTTTAATGGCTCAGAAACTGAAGCATGTTTATTAAAAATGAGTGCTACAGGCATTATAAGTACTAACTCTGGTGACGCTAACAGCGGTACTAAATGTACAACACTGGCTAGTGAATCTGTAATAAACGACCTTGAGTTCACCGATAATAAAATACAAGGCGTTGGCTACTCGGTAAGTGGCTCAGACAAAGACAGTTTATTTCTTAAATTTGATGTATCGTCCCTCGCTTATGAATCAGGCAGCCCAGGTATAGTGGATGTAAGTGGCCAGAACCTGGATGATGAATCTCACGCTATTAAAAACTTTGGTAACTCTGATTTACTTGTAGTGGGCAGCGCCATAGGTGAAGAAGGTGATTTAGATGCAACTATCAGATACCTTATTCCGGATGGCAACAATCGAGGAAGTTTTAACTCTGGCGAAGCGCTTATATTAGATTTATCGGATGAAGAAGGGGACGATGAGCTATTTGCTATTGGTGGCATAGACGCGATTAATTTTACTGCTTATTTAGGAGGTTATATTACTCGTCCATCAGGTGAAAAAGAAGCAGTTTTGATTTCAGTCGACCACTTAGGCGATATTGACGATGATGATATTGAAGAAGAAATTACAATTTATAATATTGATGGAAACTCGGGCTCTGCTAATGGCGGCGCACAAATAACGGGTGTGCAATACGCCCCTATGAGTAATCAACTAATTCTCTCAGGTACTACTGGTGTGGAAGCCTCTGGTGATACCCAAAACGAGCAACTATTTTCGGCGCGAGTATCTATATCTGATGGCGCGCTTGACACCAGCTACGGCAATGCAGGCATAAACATCGTCTCTAACGTTATCAGTCATCAATCTGCTAATGCATCAACTATTGATGTAAATGACACTCTGTGGTTATCAGGCAAATTTAACGATTCATCTAATGAGCCTTTTGTAACGTCAATAACGAGTGATGCAAATTTAAACACCGACTTTGCAATAAATGGCTATACAAGTATAAATGACTTAAGTGTTAGCTCAGACGACTTATCGATGAATGTATTGCAGCTACAAAACGGCGTGCAAGCCAATAAGTTTTTAAGTGCCTCTATTGCACAACTTAATACTAATAATAAGCTAGTGCTCACTCGCTATACCAGTGCAGGCATTATTGATACCAGCTTTAGCCTTGATGGTAGTAAAGCCCTAAATATTAATGTTGCCTTTAAAAACATTACTTTAAAAGAGCTTAGCGATGGCAGCATCATTATTGCGGGTACACTCATAAACGGTTTAAACGAAGAAGGCTTTATAGCAAAAATAGACCAGGACGGTTACCTAGATGAAAGCTTTGCCACCGAAGGTATTTATACCACTGTAGATATATTAAATATCAATATTAACTTTGCAGATGTTGCAGTAGATAGCAGCGGCTATATTGTTGCTGTAGGATCTTCGACTAATGCTTTAAGCGTAAAAAGGTCGTTTGCAACGATGTTAAAAAGCGATGGTAATTTAGAAAATAGCTTTGCTACAAGCGGTGCTTACTACGGCAGCGTAGATGAGTTTTTTGAAACACTCTATATAGATGCAAATAAAGATATATATATTGCAGGCAAACAAGTATCTGGCAGTGACTCGCAATTAATAATGTTGAAAATAGACGATGATGCTAACGCGCTATTTAGCTATACAGATAGCCGCTCTTCGACAGATATTAGTAATAGAGCAGCAAAAATACTCGCCGATAGTGCGGCAAATCTCTATTTAGTTGCTAATGAAGGCACTACGCCAAACCAAGCGGTGATCATCAAGTTACAACCAGATGGTAGCGAAGATACAAGCTTTGCCACTAGTGGTGTGGGGCAATATCAATTAGCATTAAGTTCTGATACTAAAGTTACCGATGCGGCGATTGATACTACAGGTAATATAATTTTATCAGGCATGAGTGATTCTAAAGGGATGATTGCCCGCATATTAGCTAATGGCACTATCGACACCTTATTTGGAGAAAATACGCTTGGTTATTATCAGGCTAATCAATGCGATGGCACACATCAGTTTACATCAATGCTTTTACAAACAGATACCCAAGTGGTACTTAGCAGTACATGCTTTGATAATGCCTCTAATAATGTCAGTTTATCTAAGTTTAACTTTTACCCTGATGGAGTTAAGCCCTAAATTATGAAAGTTAAATTTTATGGCGTAAGAGGCTCAATGCCATCTCCGGGTGAACATACGCACCAATTTGGTGGTAACACCTCATGTGTGTATGTTGAGCAAACAAATGGCAAAAGCCTGATACTCGACTCAGGTACGGGCATTGCACAGTTAGGTGAAAAGCTCATAGAGCACACGACCCCCATTGCAATTTTATTAACGCATAATCACTGGGATCATATTCAAGGTTTTCCTTTTTTTAAGCCTATTTACCAAGCCGATCGCGATATAACCATTGTTGTAGGTGATGTTGAAGACGAGCAAACTAAAAATGCGATTTTAATGCAAATGTCTGGCTCTTTTTTTCCGGTTAGCTACCAACACTTACCTGCAAACATTAAATTAAACACTCAGCTTGCTACTCAAAAAAACTTTACTCTAAATAGTTTTAACGTATTTACCGCGCCGTTAAATCACCCAGGCGGTGGTACAGCGTATTGTGTACATGCTGAAGGCAAAAAAATTGCTTATATAACAGATAACGAATTGGCCCCACCCGGTGTTGTTAAAACCACAGTTACCCAGTGGGCTGAGTTTATTAAAGGTGCTGACTTATTAATTCATGATGCACAGTTTACTACCGAAGAGCTTCCACTTAAGCATGGTTGGGGGCATAGTACATTTAAGCAAGTAGCTGAATTAGCAATGCAAGCGTGTATTAAAAATTTAGCGATTATAAGCCACGACCCAGCAAGAACCGATGACGAGCTACTCGCAATAGAAACACATTTACAGGCAAATTATGGCGAGCATATTAATATTGAATGTGCCAGAGAAGGCCGAACGTTTGAGTTTATGCCAAGTAAGGATTAATAGTTATTTCTCGCGTTTATATTCCTAAAATTTACCGCCACCTATTTGTAGGCTTAGCCATTACGCTGCTTATAGCTGCTGTGGAATTATTCTCTAGTGGCGCATTAGCCAAGCTGCTCAATAGGGTCGAAGGTATTATTTACGACTCTAGGCTATTGCTAACTTTACCCGATACTCCCCGTCAGCTCGACGAAACCGTTGTTATTATCGACATAGATGAAAAAACGATGCAAGAGCAAGGGCGTTTCCCGTGGAGCCGGGCAAAAATGGCAGACCTGGTAAATAAACTCACAGAGGCCGGTGTTGTAGTTATTGCATTTGATATATTTTTTTCTGAACCGGAAACAAATCCTGTTAACCAAATTCAATCTAGAGCCCCTGATTTATTAAGTGCATACAAAGTAGCGTTAAATGATATTAAACATCAGGTAGACGCTGATACCACCTTTGCTAAAGCACTCAATAGTAACGATACCGTATTGGGTTTTTTATTAAACAACGATACCTACAAACAGCGTAACCCGTTGCCAGAAACAAGCGTACTATGGCCTAAGAGCGAGCAAAGTAACTCCCAAGTAACCCAGTTTTTAGGCGCTACTGTTAATATACCTATGCTGCAAAATAGTGCTACGGGCAACGGATTTATAAATGCTCACAGCGAAAACGACGGATTTATCCGTAAAGCGGCACTGGTTAATAGAGTCGGTGATAAGCTCTACCCTTCTTTAGCACTTGAGGCAGCACGTTTATATACCTTAGCGGACAGTGTTGAAACACGCGCGAGTGCCCAAGGCGACCTGACTTTTTTTGAAGGGGTTAAATTTCATGAGCATTGGATTCAAACAGATGAGTACGGCCAAATTTATATCCCGTACAAAGGCCGTGCTAAAAGTTTTCAATATTACTCTGCCACAGATGTATTAACCAAAAAAGTTGCCGAGCAGCAATTAGAAGGCAGCGTAGCATTTATTGGTACATCCGCAATTGGTTTAGCTGATTTAAGAGCAACACCAGTGGGTTTACAATACCCAGGGGTAGAAGTGCATGCCAATATTTTTGAAGGGCTACTCCATCCAGAAATTTTACCTTCTCAACCCACATGGGCTTTAGGGGCAACGTTATTAATAATTACCTTTGTGGGCTGTTGCTTATCGTTTTTAAGCTTTCGTAAAAGCGCCCGCTTTATTGTCACACTTTCAGTGAGTGTGGCTGGGCTAGTTATATTGCTTAATTTTTATTTATGGTCAGTACAAAAAATTAGTCTGCCGCTATTTATGCCGCTGTTACTTATTTCCCTATTAGCAGCCTACTTTGTTTTTATTGGCTCTATAGCAGAAATGAAGCACAGCCGAAAAATTAAATCGATGTTTAATCAGTATGTACCGCCTGATCATATTGAGCAGTTAATTCGCCAACGTAAACAGCTTACTCAGCAAAGTATAAAACGAAATATGACCGTATTATTTGCTGATATACGAAGTTTTACTGCGCTGTCGGAAGGAATGAGCGCTAATCAATTAAGTGATTATTTAAATCAGTACTTATCGGCGACTACAAAAGTTATTTTTGATCACAGCGGCACTATAGACAAATACGTAGGCGATATGATTATGGCCTTTTGGAATGCCCCACTTGAAGATAGCGACCACGCAAAACACGGTGTTGAAGCAGCAATGGCCATGGTAGCAGGCCTTACAAGCCTTAATAAGGCATTTGCTGAGCAACAGCTTCCTCCCATTAGCATCGGTGTGGGTATAAGCACTGGCGAAATGAATGTTGGCGATATGGGCTCGGTGTACAGAAAAGCCTATACAGTACTTGGAGATGCAGTTAATTTAGGCTCAAGAGTAGAAAGCTTGACCAAATTTTACGGGGTAGCTATTCTGGTTACAGAAGAGACAATGCTTGCTTGTCCACATATTGCATTTCGCTTAATTGATAAAGTACAGGTAGTGGGTAAAGTAAATGCAACTGAGCTATATGAGCCTGTCAACTTTATAGCTGATATAAGCGAAAGCCAGCTATTTGAAATTAAAAAGTCGTTCACTGCTATGCAGCATTACAATAATAAAAATTGGCAACTGGCTCTATCGTTATTTGAAGAGCTAAGTGAAACTAGCTTATTGACTGACCACGTTTACCACATTTTTATTAACCGAATTAAAAATACCGATTTGCAAACTTTAGCACAGGATTGGAATGGCGCCTTTATCCACAAAACAAAGTAGTAATAATATGTCTGAGTACATTAAAGATAGAACAAATCTTCATCACTTTATTGATATTAGTATTAGGCTAACAACAGAAAAGGATGCGAGTAAACTTCTTGAAGAAATTCTACAAGTTGTTATGTCTATTTCTAACTCTGACGCAGGGACTATTTACTCTATTACAGATGACAAGCAGCTAAAGTTTGAAACGGTTATTAATAAATCTTTAGACCTCTATTTAGGGGGAGCTTCAGGGAAGCCGGTTGACTTTCCTAATATAGATTTGTTTATAGATGGCAAAGAAAACGAAACAGCTATTGTCGCTCATGCGGTTAACTCTGGTGAGATTATTAACATTCCGGATGTATACGCGGCCCTACCCTTTGATATGAGCGCTGCGCGTAATATGGATGCGCGTACGGGGTATCGTACTCAGTCTATGTTAACGATTCCGCTAAAAGATCATACCGATGATATTATTGGTGTGATCCAACTGATCAACGTAAAAGATCAACACGACAATATAATCACTTATAGTGACGAACTTGTCACATTGATACGATCATTTGCATCATTAGGCGCTATATCACTGACAAACTCTACCCTTATTAAGGGAATGGAAGAGTTATTTTCTAAATTTGTAGAAACCATTGCTATGGCCATCGACGAAAAGTCCCCTCATACCGGCGGACACTGTAAGCGAGTTCCTGCGCTTACTTTAATGCTTGCTGATGCTGTGCATAAAATTGACCGTGGTCCCTTGGCTAACTTTTTAATGAGCGATGCAGACCGCCATGAGCTAGATATAGCTGGCTGGCTTCATGATTGCGGCAAAATAGCGACCCCCGATCACATCATGGAAAAGTCGACCAAGTTAGAAACTATTTTTGATCGTATTGAACACATTGAAGCTAAATTTGAAGTTATTAAACGTGATTTAGAAATAAGCTATCAAAAACAAATTATCTCAGCAATGAAGCTTAATAGGCCAATTGAGGTTTTACAATTTGAGCGCTTACTCGATACCGAATTAAAACAACTTTCTTTAGATCGCGCGTTTTTGCAAAGAGTTAATGTGGGTGGCGAGTTTTTATCAGATGAAGATGTTGCGAATATTGACCGCATAGCATCTCACTATCATTTAACTATAAACGGCAAAGATACCCCGTTACTAAACGCAGATGAAGTAGAGAATTTACAAATACGCAGGGGCACACTAACGCTCGGCGAGCGCGACGTTATGAAGCGCCATATGGATGTGACTAAAAATATTTTAGACACACTGCCATTCCCTAAACATTTAAGTAATGTGTCTGAATATGCATTGGGTCACCACGAAAAACTAGATGGTACAGGCTACCCGCAAGGATTAACTAAAGAGCAAATGTCGATTCCGGCAAGGCTAATGGCCATTGCAGACATTTTTGAAGCCTTGTCAGCAGTAGATAGGCCTTATAAAAAAGCAAAGCCTGTGAGTGAGTGTTTAGCTATTTTAGGAAAAATGGTAGAGAACAACCATTTAGACGCCGATATATTCGCGGTATTTGTAGAGAGTGAAGTGTATAAGCACTACATAAATGAGTACGCAATTGCAGAGCAATTAGACTTTGTTGATTTAACCACCCTACCGGGCTATTCACCTATAAAATAAGCCAGCTAAACTTACTCAAGCTATAAAAAATGCCACCTTGCGGTGGCATTTACACACGGGTTATTTCTACAAGTAGAAATTCTTTTTATTTTTGATTATTTTTAAACAAAAATTATGCCGTAAATGTAGCACTAAGGCCTATATCTAGCAATAAAAAGGTAACCTGTAGTTATAGATCACTTAATTAAGCAAATTGGTATTAGTAACCTAAGCTGTGTTGGATAAACCAATTTTTCATGGTTTATGGTGTCATCGTTTTTAAACTTTGATACACACGTATTTTTCTTCAAGGTATTCATCAAGCCCTTGATGGCCGCCTTCTCGGCCTAAGCCTGATTGCTTAACTCCACCAAACGGTGCCACAGGGTTAGATATAACCCCTTCGTTAACACCAACCATGCCAAACTCAAGCCCTTCGCTAATACGATAAATCTGCTTGATATTTTGACTATAAAAATAAGCCGCTAAGCCATATGGAACATCGTTAGCAAGGGCTAGTACCTCGCTTTCTTCATCAAAAGGAATAACCGTTAATACCGGGCCAAATACTTCTTCGTGGTATATATCCATTTCGGTCGTTACGTTAGTAACAATAAGCGGGTTTTGAAAGCTGCCGCCTAAGTCGCTGTTATCCCCTATTAGGTCTGCGCCTTTATCAAGTGCATCTTGCACAAGCTGCTGCACTTTTTCTTTCGCTTTTGGGTAAATAAGGGGGCCAATGTCTACATCCTCTTCAAACCCATTGGCTACTTTTAATGCGGCTACTTTAGGCGTAATTTTACTAAGCACTTCATCTAAAATACTGCGCTGAATAAAAATGCGGTTTGCGGCTACACATGCTTGTCCACTGTTTCTAAACTTAGCCGCCATGAGGCCGTCGATTGCTTCGTCTATATCGGCGTTATCAAAAATAATAAAGGGGGCGTTTCCGCCAAGTTCCATGGAGGTACGTTTAATCGTACCCGCACACTGAGAAAGTAACTGCTTGCCTACGCCTGTTGAACCTGTAAAAGTAAATTTGCGTACCACTTCTGAGTCAGTAAGTATTTGTCCGACTGTTTTTGCGTCTTGCGAAATCAGTACGTTAAAAGCTCCTTTTACAAACCCGGCTTGATCGGCAAGGTATGCCAACGCCAAAGCACATAAAGGTGTATATTCAGAAGGTTTTAGCACAAAGCTACAGCCTGCAGCGTATGCTGGCGCCACTTTACGTGTCACCATAGCAACCGGAAAGTTCCAAGGAGTAATGCCAGCCACAACGCCTACAGGTTGTTTAAAGCTCGTTAATCTATGTGTATCGTCGGTTGGGGGGATCACATCGCCGTAACTGCGTTTAGCTTCTTCTGCAAACCATTTTATAAACCCAGCGCCATAGTCTATTTCACCTAACGACTCTTTAAGCGGTTTACCTTGCTCTTTGGTCATTAGCTCAGCAAGCGTTTGCTTGTGTTTTATTACCAGCTCATACCAACGCATTAGCGTATCACTTCGCTCAGTGGCATTGCTTGATTTTAACTTAACAAACGCACCCTGCGCTGCCTTTATTGCGCTATTAACGCCTTGCTCGTCTATATCACTTACTTCAACAATACTTTTTTCGGTCGCGGGGTCGTCAACGCTAAAACGTTTATTGGTTTTATAAAATTCACCATTAATAAACGAGTCACAAAAAATTAGATTACTCAAAATAGACCTCCGAAATAGTTTTATGGGTTAGGTAAAACGCGTAGCAGCGGGTTTAGCCAAAAGCGATAATTCCTTGACTGTAATTCGACCTAAAAAACGTGATCATTTTAGATCTAGGCCTATTTTAAAAACGCGACATAAAGTCGCTGCTACGGTGTAAGATGTAGCAGCGGGTTTACCCCGCGATTATGATTACGTGGTCATTCATTTAAAAACGCGACGTAAAGTCGCTGCTACGGTGTAAATGTAGCAGCGGGTTTACCCAGCGATTATGATTACGTGATCATTCATTTAAAAACGCGACATAAAGTCGCTGCTACGTGCTTATACAATCTCTTAAACAAAAAAGCCGCTGTGAAAAACAGCGGCTTTTAAAAAAATTCTCGTTAATTAAAAACTAGTGCTCTTCATTAACGATATTGAGATTGTACTTAGGTATTTCAACCACTAAGTCTTCATCTCTAATAACTGCTTGGCATCCTAAGCGAGATTCTGACTCTAAGCCCCATGCTTTATCTAGCATGTCGTCTTCTAGCTCATCGCTTTCGTCTAGTGAGTCAAAGCCTTCGCGGATCACTAAATGGCATGTAGTACATGCACACGATTTTTCACATGCGTGTGGAATGCTAATGCCGTTTTTAAGGGCCACATCAAGGACTGTTTCGCCCGCAGGCGCTTCAAGTGCTGCACCGTCAGGACATAATTCCGGATGGGGAAGAAAAATAATTTGTGGCATTCTAACCTCTTTAAACGTTGTCTACTGACTGCCCTGTGAGGGCCTTTTTAATTGATGCATCCATTCTGCGCGAGGCAAAATCGCTGCTAGCGTTATCTACTTTTTCAATTGCGGCTTTAATTTCACCTGGCTGCTGCGCGGTTTCGCGCACTTTAGCAAGCTCGCTTATTTCAGCTTTTAAATTAGCAAGTTGAATATCGTCGAGCAAGTCACCGTCGCTAGCAAGTGACGCCTCTAGTGCTTCTATAACACGTAGCGCCTCTACTTGTTGCTCTTTAAGCATACGTGCTTGCATGTCATCTTTAGCGTTGCTCATTGACTCTTTGAGCATGTTAGCCACTTGGTCATCAGATAAGCCAAACGATGGTTTAACTTGGATTTCAGCTTGCACACCAGTTGATTTTTCCATTGCTGATACACTTAACAAGCCATCGGCATCCACTTTAAAGGTAACTCGAATATGTGCAGCGCCTGCTGCCATAGCCGGTATGCCTTTTAAGCTAAATTTAGCCAGCGAGCGGCAATCGTCAACCAGTTCGCGCTCACCTTGTAGCACATGTAAAGACATTGCCGTTTGGCCGTCTTTAAAGGTAGTAAATTCTTGCGCACGAGCAACAGGAATAGTGGTATTACGCGGAATTATTTTTTCAACTAACCCACCCATCGTTTCAAGGCCAAGCGACAGTGGCAATACATCAAGTAATAGCATGTCAGAATCGGGCTTGTTACCTACTAATACATCAGCTTGTAATGCAGCACCTAGTGCAACAACACGATCCGGATCGATTGAAGTTAGCGGCTCTTTTTCAAAAAAGCCTTCAACTTGGCTGCGAACCAGTGGCATGCGAGTTGAACCACCTACCATTACAACTTGCAGCACTTCTTCGTTTTCGATGCCAGCATCTTTTACAGCACGACGACACGAACGAAGTGTTTTTTTAACAAGTGGCATAGCCAGCTCGTCAAAGGTTTCGCGTGTCACTTCTACGGTGTGTTTTTGCTCGTCAAATTCAAGCACTACATTTACTTTTGCGTACTGGCTTAGCGCTTCTTTACAGGCTTTTGCTTTATTGATGAATAAACGTAAAACTGAAGGTGATAATGATGACACACCTGTTTGCTGCTTAAAGTAATCGACTAATAACGAATCGAAATCATCGCCACCTAAGCTCGAATCACCGCCAGTTGCCATTACTTCAAACACACCTTGGTGTAAGCGAAGTATAGAAATATCAAAAGTGCCGCCGCCTAAATCGTAAACAGCAATGATGCCTTCTTGGCCCGAGTCTAACCCGTAAGCGACTGCCGCAGCAGTTGGCTCGTTTAATAAACGTAATACGTTAATGCCAGCAAGCTCTGCTGCATCTTTAGTGCTTTGGCGCTGTGCGTCATCAAAGTACGCAGGCACAGTAATTACGGCACCTAAAATGTCTTGATTACCAAAGCTTTGCTCTGCACGCGCTTTTAGAGCCGCTAAAATATGGCTAGAGGCTTTTACAGGGCTGATTTTTCCGGCATCGGTTTGAATGGCAAGCGAGCCGTTATCTTCACAAAACTGGTACGGTAATTGGCCGTAGCTTTGCTCTATTTCAGCTTGGGTTTTACCTAAAAAACGCTTAACCGAAATAAGGGTATTGGCTGGGTCTTGTGTTGCAGCTTGTGCAGCATCGGCGCCTACCGTGATGCCCCCAGCTTGGTAACGCACAACCGATGGCAACATCGCTGCACCAAGGTCATCTGTTAATGTGCGGGCTTCGCCACTTTGTACCGTTGCAACCAATGAATTAGTGGTACCTAGGTCAATACCTATTGCTAATTTGTGTTCATGTGGTGCCGCGCTCTGCCCCGGCTCAGCAATTTGCAATAATGCCATAATGCTCTTTAAACTCGTGTTGCTCGCTTTACAGCAAGTAATTAATCGTCAAATAAACTGTCTTCAATACGCTCAAGTTCGTCTTCTAATTTATATACAAACTTTAATTTGCGAATGTTGTCAGCAGCTTGTTGATATTGCGCCTCGTCGTTACTTGCAAGTTGCTCGGCAAGTTCATTACTGTATTGGATTTTTAATTGCTTTATTTGTGATTCAAAATTGGCGATAGCGGCCTCAGGATTACTTGCTGAAGCGAGCTCTTCAAGCTCCTCACGCAGTTCCATTTGCTGCATTAAGAACATTGGATCTTGCAGTGTTTGTTGCTCAGCTCGAATATCAACACCTAGTTCGCTGAGCATATATTCAGCTCGTTTTACTGGGTGTTTTAGCGTTTGTAGCGCATCGTTAATTTCAGCGGTACTTTGTACGGCCATTAACTTATCACGGCTGCTCGCATTAGCGTGGCGATCGGGATGCACTGCGCGCTGCAGCTCTAGGTAATGCTTATTTATTGTTGCCAAGTCAATGTTGTAATCAACTGGTATTGCAAATAACTCAAAGTAACGCATAGCTTCAACCAATAAAATTTAGAAATACAAATTTCACAAATAACAAAGCCCTACAATTACTGGCAGGGCTTAAAAATACTACAAAGGTAGCTGAGCTTAAACAGTAAAGCTTTCGCCACAACCACACTCGTCGGCTTGGTTAGGGTTATTAAATTTAAACCCTTCATTTAAGCCTTCTTTGGTGTAGTCAAGCTCAGTGCCGTCAATGTAAACCAAGCTTTTAGCGTCAACAATTAAGGTAACGCCTTTAGCTTTAAAGGTTTCATCGTCTTCGTTAAGCTCATCAACAAACTCGAGTACATAAGCAAGACCTGAACAGCCCGTCGTTTTAATGCCAACGCGCAGGCCTAAACCTTTACCGCGGTTTGCTAAAAATGATTGTACGCGGTTTGCTGCCGCATCTGTCAATGTCACTGCCATGAATTTCTCTTACTTCGCTTGTTTGCTTTTGTAATCAGCAATTGCTGCTTGAATTGCATCTTCAGCTAAAATTGAACAGTGAATTTTCACTGGTGGTAATTCAAGCTCTGCACTGATATCAGTGTTTTTAATAGTTGATGCTTCGTCTAGTGTTTTGCCTTTCACCCACTCTGTTACAAGCGATGATGAAGCAATTGCACTGCCACAACCGTATGTTTTAAATTTTGCATCTTCAATAACGCCTTCAGACGATACTTTAATTTGCAATTTCATTACGTCACCACATGCTGGTGCGCCAACCATACCCGTTGCCACTGACGGATCATTTTTGTCTAAAACACCAACATTACGTGGGTTTTCTACGTGGTCGATTACTTTATCACTATAAGCCATAATTCTATCCTCATTACCTGCTACGGTAGGTGCTCACTCGTATTAGTGGTGAGCCCATTCAACTGAATCTAAATCAACACCTTCTTGATGCATTTCCCATAAAGGAGACATCTCGCGTAGGCGACCGATAGAGTTTTTCATTAATTCAACGGTGTAATCAATTTCTTCTTCGGTAGTAAAACGGCCAATACTAAAACGAATTGAGCTGTGTGCTAGTTCGTCATTACGGCCAAGTGCGCGTAGTACATATGAAGGCTCTAAGCTTGCTGATGTACACGCAGACCCTGATGATACCGCTATGTCTTTTACTGCCATAAGTAACGACTCACCTTCAACAAAGTTAAAGCTGATGTTTACAATACCTGGTACTGATTGGTCTTGTGCGCCGTTAAAGTATACTTCGTCCATATCAGCCATAATGCCGTCAATTAGGCGTTTACGTAATGCGCTGATATGTGCGTGATCTTTTTCAAAATCTTGCTTAGCAATTCTAAATGCTGCACCCATACCTACTAGCTGATGAGTTGCAAGTGTACCTGAACGCATACCACGCTCATGGCCGCCACCGTGCATTTGCGCTTCTAGGCGAGCGCGTGGTTTACGACGAACGTAAAGTGCGCCAACACCTTTAGGGCCATATACTTTGTGGCCTGAGAACGACATAAAATCAACTTTAAGCTGTTGTACGTCGATTAATACTTTACCTGCGCTTTGTGCTGCATCTACGTGGAACATAATTTTACGTTCGCGACACATTTCACCAATAGTATTGATATCTTGAATTACACCTAGCTCGTTATTAACGTGCATAATGCTGACAAGAATAGTGTCGTCACGCATAGTTTCTTCAAGCTTTTTAAGATCTAACAGGCCGTTTTCTTCAACGTCCATGTAGGTTACTTCAAAGCCTTGGCGCTCAAGTTCACGACACGTGTCGATTACTGCTTTGTGCTCAGTTTTAGCGGTAATAACGTGCTTACCTTTCTTTTTGTAAAACTGCGCTGCACCTTTAATTGCAAGGTTATTTGATTCTGTTGCGCCCGATGTGAAAACAATTTCACGCGGGTCGGCATTAATTAAATCGGCAATGTCTGTACGCGCTTGGTCAACTACTTCTTCAGCTTGCCAACCAAAACGGTGCGAACGTGACGCAGGATTACCAAAATTACCGTCCATTGTCAGGCATTGCATCATTTCTTTTGCAACACGCTCGTCAACAGGCGTGGTCGCTGCGTAATCTAAATAAATCGGTAACTTCATTTCTCTCTCCGCTGCAGGTCAACTTTTATAGTTGACAGCTTACTTGAATGTTTTCCAACTGCTTAATTGCATTATTGATGCTGTTATCTTGGCGAGATGCGATTTCTTTCACATCTGATTTTTCCACCAATTCAGCTAAGGTAATATTATTTAAAAACTCTTCGATACGTGCGCTTAAATCAGACCATAGGTTATGAGTTAAACAACGCATACCACTTTGACACCCGGTATCGGCACCTTGGCAACGTGTTGCATCTACCGATTCGTCTACGGCGCTAATTACATCGCCAACAGAGATAACCGCGGCTTCTCGGCCTAGCAAATAACCGCCACCAGGACCACGAACCGAGCTCACTAAGCCATTTTTACGTAAACGGGCAAATAATTGCTCAAGGTAAGACAAAGAAATTTCTTGTCTTTGTGAAATATCAGCAAGGGCAACAGGACCTACACTCGCATGTAGTGCAACATCCAGCATAGCTGTTACGGCATATCTGCCTTTTGATGTTAACTTCATAACGCCCCCCGCACAAAAGAGTGCAAATTTTAATTACCAGAGTAAAATAGTCAAGTATTATCACTTGATAAAAATTTGATTAAAGAACACTGTTCTATTAACAAATTTTTAATACCTGACCTTTTTGGTCAAGTATTAGGTGTATTGTAATTACTTGAGTGTTTTAGTCAAGTATTAGCTCGTTATTTACCCGCAGGTTTTTATAACCAATCGCTATACCTTACTTAGGAATAGATTTATTAATTGAGGTAAGAATACCGCGCAATATGTTTAGCTCTGCCTCTTCTGGGCGTGCACGGTTAAACAAACGGCGTAGCTTGGTCATTACTAAACCTGGATGCTGCTTAATAATAAAACCGGTGTTATCGAGCGTCTCTTCTAAATGCTCGTAAAATAACTCTGTTTGTTTTGAGCTTGGGTAAGCAGTCTCATCGTCTGCTTGCTCAACCTTTGGCTGCTGATTTAAAAACGCCATACGCGTTTCGTAGCTTAGCGTTTGTACCGCCATAGCTAAATTAAGCGAGCTGTACTGTGGATTTGCAGGAATACATACATGGTAATTACACAGCTGTAGTTCTTCGTTAGTTAATCCGCTGTTTTCACGGCCAAATACAAGCGCTACAGGACCGTTTACAGCCTCAGCAACTAGCTTTTCACCGCATTCACGTGGCTCAACCATAGGCCAAGACAGCGTGCGTGAACGAGCACTCGTACCAATAGTTAATGCACAATCGGCAATCGCATCAGCCACGGTATCAACAATAACCGCATTACCTAAAACATCGGTTGCACCGGCTGCTAAGGCGCTTGCATGGCTGTCTACTTCACAAGCAGGGTCCACTAAATACAGTTTTGATAAACCCATGGTTTTCATGGCGCGAGCCGCCGAACCAATGTTGCCAGAGTGTGAGGTATTAACTAAAACGATGCGAATATCATCTAAGATCATTGCTGTGCTACTTTACTATGCCAAAAAATTGTGCGAATTCTAACATAAAAGCGCGCTAAGATCCTAGATCCTTAAAGCCGATCAACACGCTAAATGCCGTTAAACCATGGCCGCTTTTACATACACATCAAAACGGTTCTTTTTTGTTTTAATTTGCATGCTGGGGGTTTGGTTGTTTAAAAATGGGGCGTAATCGGGGCGTTTAACTACCACACGCTTACTGGCAAGTGGGTAGGCGAATTCAAGTAAGTCATCGGCGTCGGTATCTGCGCCTACTAATGCCTGAAATACGCGCATTTCTTTTTTAACTAACGCTGATTTCTCTCGGTGTGGAAACATAGGATCTAAATACACTACATCGGGCATGCTCTCGCACTGCTCTAACAACGTGTGGCTTGAGCCAAACACTAAGCTCATATTTTGCTGCATCCAAGAACCAATCTCTGCATCTTCGTAAGCGCGTTTTAAGCCATCAAACAATAAAGCCGCTACCACAGGGTGGCGCTCATGCAGTATAACCTTACAGCCAAGTGACGCTAGCACAAAGCCATCTCGGCCAAGCCCGGCAGTGGCATCAAGTACAACAGGCGTTGCGCCTTTATTTAACCCTACCGCTTTTGCGATTGATTGGCCTTTGCCGCCGCCAAACTTACGCCTGTGAGCAACAGCACCTGTTACAAAGTCTACGTTTATTGCGCCAAGTTTAGGCTCGTCGCTTTTTAAAAGGCTAAGGCCCTTATCGTCGTAATGCAGAGTAAAACCGCTACAACTTTGCGCCCATTGGGCTAAGTTAAAACGCGTTTCTAGCTCATTTAAATATGGGCGACACTCTTTAAAAGCACACTGAATAACCACTACACACTCCGACGAAAAATTTCAGCTGCAGTATAACAAGCGTTAAAGCACTAAAATAGCTCTATATCGCTTTGGTGCGCAAGACTATGTGAGCTGGCCTCCTCTACTTTAGAGCGTAAGTTGCACAATAATTCGTTGCGGCTCTCGGTCACTTGTTTAAGCTGGTACTTTATAAACGCTAAATCACTATTTGCGGTTACTAGCAGCTGCATAGTTTCGTCTAATTGCGACATGTATAAAGTTAAATCAGCAGGATTGGCGTGTGCTTGCGTTTGCTTAATTGCACAGTTGAGTTCATGAAGCTGCTCTATAAACTGCCTTGTGTAGTCATTTTGTACAACATTTTGGCTGGTAAGCTGCTTTACTATATCTTGCAAAGCAGTGCTAATTTGGGTGGCTTGTTCAAAGCTATTTTCGTTTCTTTCCATAGCAACGACCTTTTCGTTTGTCACTTCGAGTATGTGGGGAAATAAGTCTTTATAACGGCCGTATAAAGCACGATTATCAGCCGGCATATTCTTAATTAATAAAGATATTTTGGGGTAGTTAATAATGGTGCTGTTACCAATATCCACAAACCGATTGGCATTACGGTGCTGCTCTAAAAGCTCCTGCTCGAGAGGGCATACACCACTTTCTAAACTATAAAAATAGCTCCCCCCCTGATACCAAAACACAATAACCACGTCTAAATTAAACGGGCTAAAAAAGGCAAGTAAGTGCTCGCTTAACGAGTGAAAGTTATGACAGTGATAGCTTTGCCCCACAAACCTAACAATACGCCCCATATCCCCCGACTCCGCCAAAGCCATTGCGGCGGTATCTTGCGCTTTAGCTACATCAAATTTTAGCTTTTCACACTGCTGCCGGTACTCATAAAGCACTTTAATGCGTGCCATTAGCTCTTCGGTGTTGAAGGGTTTTATGATGTAGTCAGACGCGCCTACGCTGTAGCCTTTTACTCTATCGTTAAGCTCCACCTTAGAGGACAAAAACATAACGGGTATATCGTGTGTTGACTCATCTTCTTTTAGTGCTTGGCATACTTGGTAGCCGGATTTACCGGGCATTTCTATATCAAGTAAAATTATGTCGGGCGTGTGCTTTTTGGCTAGCTTAAGTCCTTGTTCGCCATCTTTAGCGTGAATAAGCTTACAAAAGCCCGCTAAAGCCTCTTCAATAATTCGATGAACATACAAATCGTCATCAATCGTTAGTACCAACTTTGCCATGCCCTAGTCCATTTTGCTGCGTATACACAAAGCATAGTACGGGAGGTTAAAATTACTAAAAACAATTGGCCAATATATTAAAAAACATAAAAAAAGCGCCATATAGGCGCTTTATAAGGTTAAGTAGTTGTTTATGCAGCTATACCACTGTGACGCAGTAAGGCATCAACATTTGGCTCGCGACCACGGAACTTTTTAAATAACTCCATAGGTTCTTCACTGCCGCCTTTTTCTAAAATATTTTCTAAGAAGGCTTTACCTGTTTCGGCGTTAAAAATACCGTCTTCTTCAAATTTAGAAAATGCATCGGCAGAGAGTACCTCAGCCCACTTGTACGAGTAGTAACCGGCGCTATAGCCACCTGCAAAAATATGACTAAAGCCATGTTGAAAACGATTAAACTCAGGCGGGTTAACCACCGACGTGCGGCTACGTACGTCGTTTAAAATCGCTTGAATTTGGCACTCTTGGTTTGCCTGGTAGTCGTGGTGGATTCTAAAATCGAACAACGAAAATTCAATCTGACGCAGCATTTGCATGCCAGAATTATAGTTTTTAGCAGCCAGTAGCTTATCAAGTAGCTCTTTTGGTAATGGCTCACCACTTTCAAAGTGGCCTGAAATAAAGCTCAGCGCTTCTTCATCGTAACACCAGTTTTCTAAAAATTGGCTTGGTAGTTCTACGGCATCCCATGCAACGCCGTTAATACCAGCAACAGGAGCAGCATCAACTTGGGTAAGCATGTGGTGTATACCATGGCCAAATTCGTGGAAAAGCGTGGTTACTTCGTCATGTGTAAATAGCGCCGGTTTGTCGCCTACCGCTTTATTAAAGTTACACACTAAGTATGCCACGGGTGTTTGCAATTCTCCGCTGGCGCGCACTTTACGCCCCATACAGTCATCCATCCATGCGCCGCCACGTTTGCGCTCGCGTGCATATAAATCAAGATAAAAACGACCGCGCAATGTATTACTGCTATCAAAAATTTCAAAAAAGCGAACATCGCTGTGGTAGCTATCAAAGTCGCTTACTTCTTTTACCTTAATACCAAAAAGGCGGCTAACGGTTTCAAATAAACCGCTAAGTACTTTATCTGCAGGGAAATAAGGGCGCAGTACTTCATCTGAAATTGCGTATTTTTCTTGCTTGAGCTTTTCGCTGTAGTAACCAAAATCCCATGCTTGAAGCTCAGTAATGCCATGGTGTTGCTCAGCATAGGCTTTTAGCTCTGCCACTTCTTGCTCTGCTTGAGGCTTAGACTTAGCGGCTAAGTCTTCTAAAAATGAGAAAACTTGCGCTGGCGACTCAGCCATTTTAGTTGCTAATGATTTTTCAGCGTAGTTATTAAACCCTAATAGCTGCGATAGCTCATGGCGTAGTGCAAGCTCTTCTTTCATAATGGCTGAGTTATCAAACTCACCCGCATTAGGGCCTTGATCTGAAGCGCGCGTACAAAATGCTGTGTAGGTTTCTTTGCGCAGTTCGCGGTCATCTGCATAGGTCATTACCGGTAAGTAAGACGGAAAATCAAGCGTAAATACCCAGCCGTCTAAACCTTTGCTTTTAGCTGTTTCGCTAGCAAGCGCTAATGCCGACTCTGGCAAGCCTGCCAATTGGCTTTCATCGGTAATGTGTTTATGCCATGCAAGCGTTGCATCCATTACGTTGTTGCCAAATTTAGAGGCAAGTTCAGATAAACGCGTGCTAATTTCGCCGTAGCGCTTTTGATCTTCTGCTGATAATGCAATGCCTGAAAGTTTAAAATCACGTAGGGCGTTGGTGATGGTTTTTTGCTGCGCAGTGCTGAGTGTTTTAAATTCATCGCTGTTATAAAGCGCATTATACGCTTCGTACAGGCCTTGATGCTGCCCGACAAATGTTGAGTACTCCGATATAAGTGGTAAACATTGCTCGTAGGCTTCACGCAGCTCGTCGTTATTCATGACTGAATTAAGGTGCGATACCGGTGAAAACATACGCGAGAGTTTATCGTCGGCTTCTTCAAGGGGTAATACTAAATCGTTCCATGTAAACGAGCCTTTCGCTAACACGTCATCTATGGCTTTACGACATTGCTCTATACCGTGCTTTAGTGCCGGTACTACGTACTCTGGCTTTATTTTTGAAAACGGGGGTAAGCCTTCTAGGCCAATGAGTGGATTTGTTTGTGCTTCGCTCATGAATTTTCTCAATTTAATTGACTATGAATTTTAAGTTGGGGCAAAACGGTGAAATACAAGCCTCCATTAATGGGTCTAATATAGCTTAGGATGAAACTGATCGGCATAATAAACAATTTCGTTTGTTGTATTTATCAGCTTTTTAGCGCGCCGCGCTGGGTGACTTGCACTTAGCATATGCTATCATCGGCACATTATAGTTAAATATATTTTTTGAGGATAAAACATGGCTCAGCATTTTGATTACATTGCGATTGGTGGTGGTAGTGGCGGTATTGCCTCTGCTAACCGTGCGGCAATGCGTGGCGCTAAAGTAGCGCTTATCGAAGCAAAACACATGGGCGGCACCTGTGTTAATGTAGGCTGTGTGCCTAAAAAAGTAATGTGGCATGGCGCACAAGTTGCTGAAGCAATTAACTTATATGCACCTGATTACGGCTTTAACGTAGAAGTAAAAGACTTTAACTGGAGCAAACTCGTTGAGAGCCGCGAAGCGTACATTGGTCGCATTCACAAAGGATACGACAACGGTTTAGCGAACAATGGCGTAACCGTAATTAATGGTTTTGCTAAATTTGTTGATAGCAAAACCGTAGAAGTAAACGGCGAGCATTACACGGCTGATCATATTTTGATTGCAGTAGGTGGACGTCCGCATACTCCTAATATTCCAGGTGCTGAGTACGGTATAGACTCAAATGGCTTTTTTGAATTAACAGAGCAGCCAAAGCGAGTAGCGGTAATTGGCGCAGGTTACATTGCTGTAGAACTTGCCGGTGTACTACATGGTTTAGGCACAGAAACTCATTTATTTGTACGCAGACACGCGCCGCTTCGTAATTTTGATACGCTACTGGTTGAAACCCTGGTAGAGATCATGAAAAAAGAAGGCCCAACACTGCATACCGAATGCTCGCCTAAAGAAATTGTTAAAGAAAGCGATGGTAGCTTAACCATTCATTTTGAAAATGGTTACAGCCAAAATGTTGACCAAGTAATTTGGGCTATTGGCCGTGAGCCAAGCACTGATGTAATTAACATTGCAGCAGCAGGGGTCGAACTAAATAGCTCTGGTTATGTAAAAGTAGATGAATATCAAAATACAAACGTACCTGGTATTTATGCTGTGGGCGATATTATTGAGCACGGTATAGAACTTACGCCTGTCGCAGTTAAAGCCGGCCGTACCCTATCAGAGCGTTTATTTAATAAAGACCTACCTGATGATTTAAAAATGGATTACAGCCTTGTACCTACTGTGGTATTTAGCCACCCACCTATTGGTACTATTGGTGAAACCGAGCAAGAAGCCATTGCTCGCCACGGCGAAGAAAATGTAAAAGTGTACAAGTCGGGCTTTGCCGCTATGTACACAGCCGTTACACAACACCGCCAACCGTGTGCAATGAAGCTTGTATGCGTAGGCCCTGAAGAAAAAGTAGTTGGCTTACACGGCATTGGTTTTGCCGTTGACGAAATGATTCAAGGCTTTGCGGTTGCTATGAAAATGGGCGCAACTAAAGCTGATTTTGATGCTGTTGTTGCACTGCACCCTACAGGCTCAGAAGAGTTTGTGACGATGCGCTAAGCAAATTCTGCTTATAACGTTAAAAGCCCTTACTATGTTTTAGTAAGGGCTTTTTTATGTTTAACGCATTTAACCCTATACAGCACAACTAATTAACTCAACTTATTACAAAAAACACATCATAAATACATAAAACAAAAACATAACCCATTAATTTAACATCAAAAAAATTAGACCGATAAATTTATAAAAAGTTTCTATAATGTTTTGGCTTTTAGCTATTTTTATAATTAAACTGCCGCGCATTGTTTTCTATTTGAGCTTTTATATGTTTTTACTGCGATCTTTTATTTATTTATTATGCTTAGCAGGTGTGGCTTTTTTAATTCAGCTTGAAGGTTTTGATTTACAGCAAAATGCACTTTACAGTGAAGAAACACTAACAGAACATATGCAAGATATTCTAACGTTTTTAAGTTGTATGCTGTTTTTCTACGCCTCACGTATTCACTCTGATCTTAAAATAGCCGCGCTGTTACTGGCTGCTTTGTCGGCTGCTATGTTTGTTAGAGAATTTGACACCTACCTAGATATGTATGTGTTTGATGGCGCATGGCAAGCAATTGTATATACCCTATTAGCGAGCGTACTACTTTACTTAAAAGCCCAACGAGGCTTTATTTACAGCTCGTTAAAAGCCTATGCGCAAACACCGAGCTATGGTATTTGCCTATCTGGCTTAGTGACCTTACTCGCTTTTTCGAGAATGATGGGCAAGGGCGAGTTTTGGCACTCAGTTATGGGAGAACAATACGTTCGGGTAGTTAAAAATATTATTGAGGAAGGCATAGAAACTCTAGGTTACACGCTTATTTTTATCGCTGCCATTGAGCTTGTATTGTTTTGCCAAAAACACGCTCAATACGCGCAAGCCTCTATTACAGAGCAAACAGCCTAGCTTGCTAAGTAATACCGGTTTAATTAAGTATTAGCCATTCTAGCGTGCAAAATAAAGCGCTAACAGGGTTATAACGCTATTCAGCTATTGCTATAAATGGCTAATAACTTAATACAATTGGTATAAGTGATTTTATGTAGCTTAAATTTGCTAATTGGTTTGATTACTCAATATACTTAGCGTGCCTATTGCTACTCGTATTTGGAAGTTATGATTAAAGACATACTCATGCACCCTTTTTTAGTTTCTGTGCTCGTGCTTGCCATTGCTTTTGTGCTTAAAGTACTGGTTGATAAACTAGCAAGAAACCGCGCAGAAAAAAAAGAAAAAGACATTCGTTACATCACTCATAACATTAAGCACTTTATTAATTTTGTTATGGTGCTGTCGCTGCTATTTGTGTGGTCGACCGAAATACAAAATTTTGCGCTGTCTATTGCTGCGTTTGCTGTAGCTATAGTGCTTGCAACTCGCGAGTTTATACAATGCGTTATAGGCTTTTTTTACCTAGTTACCACCCGCCCATTTAGAGTAGGTGATTGGATACAAGTAGGTGACTATTTTGGCGAAGTAGCCGAAACAGACTGGGTAAAAACCACCATGCATGAAATAGACATGCACACTTATCAGTTTTCGCGCAAAACAATTTATATACCAAATAATAAGCTGATCACCAGCTCAATTAAAAACCTTAATTATGTAAAGCGCTTTGTTACTCATCATTTTACTATTGTACGCAGAGAGAGCTTTAACCCTTATGTTATTCATGACGAATTAGTCAATCAGGCAAAACTATACTGCGAAGAGTTTCACGATGTAGCAACACGTTATAATTCGATGATAGAGCGTAAACTCGATGCCAAAATTTCGGGTCCGGCACCGGTTATTCACTTTGGTACTACAGAGCTTGGGGAGTTTAAAGCAAGCTTTACGCTATTTTGCCCAACCAACAAAGCACTTGAAATAGAGCATAAATTAACTGAGTGTTTTATGGCTTTGTGGTACGAACAGGCGAAGAAGAACAAAGAAGAGCAAAGCGAGGCGTAAACCTCGCATTGGTAACCTAAAAAGCGCGAACTGCTTCGCGCTTTATTGTTTTATGCGGTACCACCTACTGTAAGTTGGTCTATTTTAAGGCTTGGTTGACCTACCCCGACAGGAACGCTTTGGCCATCTTTACCGCAGACACCTACGCCTTTATCAAGGGCTAAATCGTTGCCTACCATAGAAATATGCTGCATCACCTCTGGGCCATTGCCAATCAGTGTTGCACCTTTAATTGGCTGGGTAATTTTACCGTTTTCAATTAAATACGCCTCTGATGCGCTAAATACAAACTTACCTGAAGTAATATCTACTTGGCCGCCACCAAAGTTTGGTGCAAATACCCCTTTTTTAACTGAGCTTATAATATCAGCTTGGCTATGCTCGCCCCCTAACATGTAGGTGTTGGTCATACGCGGCATAGGTAAATGCGCATACGACTCACGACGTGCATTACCCGTTGGGTTTACACCCATTAAACGCGCATTGAGCTTATCTTGCATGTAGCCTTTTAAAATACCGTTTTCGATAAGTACGTTATAAGCTGCAGGTGTGCCTTCATCGTCAACGTTAAGTGAACCGCGGCGATCAGCCATGGTGCCATCATCAACTACTGTACACAGCTCAGACGCTACTTTTTGCCCCACTTTACCGCTAAATGCCGAAGCTCCTTTACGGTTAAAGTCGCCTTCAAGGCCATGGCCTACCGCTTCGTGTAAAAGCACGCCAGGCCAGCCATTGCCTAACACAACTTCCATTGTGCCAGCCGGGGCATCAATTGCCTCAAGGTTTACTTTAGCTTGGCGTACAGCTTCTTCGGCAAAGCCCATCCAGCGCGGCTTGCCTTCAACTAGTTCTTTAAAGTAACCATAATCTAAGCGTGCGCCGCCCCCTGCACCACCGCGCTCACGGCGGCCATTTTTTTCAAGTAAAACGGAGCAGTTTAAACGAATAAGCGGGCGTATATCGGTAGCAAACGTGCCATCGCTGGCAGCAATTAATACTTCTTCGTATACAGCCGACATTGAACTAATTACTTGCTCAGCATCAGGGGCGAGTTCGCGTATGTAGTTTTCAAGCTCACGCAATAAACTCACTTTATCGCTGTCACTCATGCTTGATATTGGCTGATGCGGTGCAAATTGCTCTTTTGCTTTCACATCGCTAAATACTTTAATGGTTTTATCTTCGCCTGCATCGGCAATGCTACGAGCCGCCGTTGCGGCTTTGTTTAACGCTTCAAGGTTAATGGCATCAGAGTAAGAAAACCCTGTTTTTTCACCACTAACGGCACGAACACCTACTCCGCGCTCAACATTGTACGAGCCTTCTTTTACTAAGCCGTCTTCAAGCACCCAAGACTCATGATGGCTTGATTGAAAGTATAAATCGGCGTAATCCACTTTATGCTGATGAATATACCCAAGCGTTTTTTCGAGTTCTTCTCGATTTAGCTGGCTGTCGTGTAATAAATGCTGTTCAACCGAATTCATAATAAATGCTCTCTAAATCGTTGATGAGATTGCACGGGCATATCTCTTCTAATTTTATTTAACTGGTTTAGGTCGGCGTAACCGCTTATAAACCCTACCCCACTTTCAAGCGTTGCTATTTGCTCGCCCCACGGTGAAATAATAATACTGTGGCCGTATGTTTGGCGGCCATTTTGATGCGTTCCATACTGCGCCGCTGCTATAACGTAACATTGCGTTTCTATTGCGCGTGCTTTTAATAAGGGTTGCCAATGTGCTTGCCCAGTAGGGAGTGTAAAAGCACTGGGCACTAAAATTATTTCAGCCCCTTGGCGCGTAAGTGCGCTAAATAATCCGCTAAAGCGCAAATCATAACATACTGTTAAGCCAATTTTACCAAACGGTGTAGCAACAACCACCACATCATCGCCTGCCTGAGTAAAGTCTGACTCTCGATAGCTGGCGGTTTTATCGGCCACATCAACATCAAATAAATGCATTTTATTGTACGTGGCTACGCATTCACCTTGGCTATTAAATAAGTGCGAGGCCGCAAAGTATTTATTATTTTTGTGTGGCTCAGGGACGGTGCCCGCATTTAGCCAAATATTATGCTTTTTACACAATGCACTTAATTGCAGCTTGTAGTGAGTAATACGTTTAGCAACCGCTAGCGTATCATGGCCACTTTTACTAAATACTAAAAACGCCTCGGGTAAACATACAAGCACTGGCCTGGCTGCGGGGAGTTTATTTAACGCCTCGACAAGGGCTGCCATGTTTTCATCGGGGTTAGTGCCTGAGCACATTTGCAAAGCAATTATATTGGCGTTTAGCGTACTCATTGTGTTGCTGTTACCGCGGCATCTTTAAGTGTGAGTGTACTGGCCGCTTGCGGCTGATTTTGCGCAGCTTGCGGTAAGGTAACTTCTTTGCTTTTACGCTCAAGCTCTTGTACCACAGGGTCATTCATTTTGCCGGTTACTTTAAAGTTGATTTCGGAGATTACTCTTGCTGAGTGAATAACCTTATCAAGCGCTAAAGCGGCAAGCCCTGTGACGGGATTAACCATCCAAGCCACAATAACCGGAATACTAGATGTTACTTGTGGTGCCACTGCTAAATCGTAATCTATTTCAAGGGTGTTTAAATTAGCATAGCCGTTAATCGTTAAATCGGCTGGCACGCCATCCATTTTGGTATCTTTTGTGTAGGCTATACCTTTATCTAGCTGCATAGAGCCTTTTAAGCTGTTGTAAAAAAAGCCTTTTGAAAATACATCTCTAAAATCGAGTTTTAATTTACGCACTAGCGAGTCAAGGCTAAGTAACGAAAATACACGTGCCCCACCATCACTTATTTCAGCAATGTGGCCTTCGCCTAAATCCCACTTAACTTCACCGCCCAAACTAGGTATATCAAAGTCATACGGGGCGCCTTGCCAAGCAAGGTTGTAGTTAATATCGGCTTTTGAATCTTTTATAGCGGTGGTGATATCAAACTCATCAAATAGCGCGCCTATATCGTCACTTTTAAGTTCACCATTAAATTGCGTAAAGCCACCTTGCCACTGCCCTTTGGTACGTAAAATATGGTCGCCCTTATCAACCACAAGCTCAGAAATAGTGAGCTTGTCGCCTTCACCGACCAGCGAAGCGCTCACTTTATCAAGCTGATAACTTGCCACTTTACAATCTGCACATTCAAATTCAATGGCAGGTACTGTGTTAAGCCACGCTAGGTTTTGCTCTGGCAGTACATCGGTGATCTCAAGATCTTCTTCTACTTTAGGTGCAAAGTTAAGTCTTAAGTAATCGCTATTTATACGTATCGGCTGGCTTGGCTGAGAGTTGGGAATAAACACGTCAGCACGCAGTTCTTTGGCATTAAGCTTTAAATATAAGTCGTTTTGCTGGGGCGCTAAGCGCATTTCAAAATCGTTAAAAATAATGTCGCTAGCATTAACTTTATCAATATGTGCAACCACTTCATTTAATGGCGGCATAATACCCTCAGACTGCTGGTTTGGCTTAGCTTGAGCGGCTTTAATTATTTGGTCTATTAATTCAAACCATGCTTCTAGTTGCGTTTGTTCAAGGTTAATATTAACGCTTAAATCTTTTTGATTTAGCCCTAAATCTTGCTCACCAAGTACAATATGCATATTACTAAATTGCGGCTGACCGTTTTCTAAAATCGCATTAAAATATAGCTGCTGATTAGCATTAGCCGTAATAAGATTTGAAATATCATCGCCTTGCACTATGCCCGTTAACGGCCAAACCTGTTCACTTGTTTTGCCATAGGGCGCTGGTAGCGTGCTCGTCAAGCCACGTAGCTCAGAGCTAACCTGAGCGCGGTAATTAAAGCCTTGCTCGGTAAAATTAAGTGCAAGGCCTATATCAACCTCACTTTGCCCACTCAGGTACCCTTTCAGCACACCTTGCGCCTGGGTTGTTAGCGTATCTGCATTTAGTAACGCCGTTATATCAATATTAGCGGTGTACTGCTGTGCTTCGCTTGCACTATTATAGTTAATGCTAAGCGGCATACCCAACCATGTAGCGCTGGCGTTTTGCATGCTAATTGTATCGTTTTCAAAGCTGAGCTCGCCGCTTAGTTTTTCAAGCGCAATGCCTGGGGCTGCAATATAAACAGGCAAATCGTTTAGTTTTACTTTGCCGCTTACACTGGTTCCACCTTTAAATTTAGAGCCAATCAAAAGAGTTACGCTTGCATCGGCTTGACCTTTACCCTGCACCACTTCAAAAATATTGGCCAGTGGGTTTGCAATCGGGGTGGCTGCAAAAAAGTCATGCAGTTTTTCCATTTGCGCGCGTTTATCTATTTGTACAATGAGTTCATCAGCGTGCATTAAATCGGCAATACTCACTTGCACGCTATCGCCTACTTCTAAATTAACTAACTGGCCTTGCTGGCTATAAATATCCATTCGCTCGTTGGCAAAATGCAGCTGCACATTGGCGTTAGTTACTGCCGGCCAATTGGGGTCAAACGCGTACGTTGCGTTATCTATTTGCGCGAGTACATCAAATTGGCCGCTGCCATCGGTGAAAGGAAAACCTGAAAGCGGACCTGAAAATAATACTTGCGCCTTAGCTACTTCGCCCCCTTTTATTGCACCGTTTAAGTAGCTTACAAGTTGAGGGCTCATTGCCTTTAACGGAAAGTAGTGCCCAGCTACTGTGGCATCCTCTGCATAGGCTTCTGCGTATAGATCTAAGCGAGGATCGTCGCTAAGGCTTACATTTAGCTCAGCCGCTAAGGTAACTTCGTTATTATCAAACCAAATATTATTACTGCTTACATTCCAGTAATTATCTGTTTTCGCTAAATCCAGATCGATATTAATTTGGTTGTAATCAATATTTTTACTGAAGCTATCGCCAGTTATTAAAGTCCCGTTTTCGCCAAATAGCTGCACTCGCCCGCGCTGCTGATTTATAAGCCCCGAGACTCTAAGCGCCTGCGCTGCAGGAATACCAGACACTTCTTGCCAGCCAATATTATTAGCTGAAAACCATAACTGCCATTGCTCATCTGGATTAAGTTCTAGGTAGGCTTGATCGATAAAACCACTTGGTTTGCGGTTTAAAAGTGGCTGTAATGCTTCAAAATTAGTTAACGACGCCAAGTTACTCAGTAAAGAAAGATCAACCTGCTGCAGCCACACTTTATTTTGCTTACCTAAGTTTGCCTCAAATTCTAGACTTGGCCAGGTTGTGTCGTTATTACTAAATGTCAGGCCCGTGCTTTTTAAGTGCCAAGCGTTTGCCTCAGGAAATAAATGAAATCCCCCTTCGCTTAAGCTTACTTGTTTAGCTTGTTGGTTGTTTTGCCAGTGTACAAAGCTAGGTAACCACTGCATTTTTACATCGCTGATAAAGCCATTTTCGAGCTTAAGCCAAGACTTTAAGTTTATGTCTGTGTAAAGCTGTTGTTTTTCAGTATTAATATATTGCGCCAACCAATTAGACACATCTACGCTATTTGCTTGTACGTAAATATCACCCGCAATTTGCTCTATAGTTTTGCCACTAAGCGCGATACGAGCGTCAAAGCTACCCACACTAATGCCGGGCAAGGCGAGGCTGCCGCTTCCTAAATGCTGTTCATCTTGGTTTTGCCATACTATGTTTTCGAGTAATAGTTTGCGCTCTCTACCGTCTTCTAAAATAAAATTAATACTCGAATTTTCGATAGCAAAATGCCCTGTATCTCCTAAAAAAAGCTCTTCAATTAGCTCTTTTTGTTCAAACGAGACATCATCGTTATTGGTGTTGTTAAATAAATTTTGAATATTTACACTGGTATGAAAGCCATTAATAACAAAGTAATTAGACTTTAACTGAAAGGCTTTAATGCTCTCCCATAGGTTAAGCTCTAGGCTTGTTTTGGCAATAGTAAGCGATATAGGCGCAGTTTCGTTATCCTTAAAGGAGAGATCTTCTAATACCAAGGCAGGGCCGGCGCCATGCCAACTGGCAGAGATTGCGCCTATAGAAAGACTAATGGCAAATTTATCGTGCAGGTAGGTTTCTATATCGCCTTTGTAGTCGTTTGCATAAGGTAAGGTGTACTTTAAAATAGAAACAATCACGGCCAGTAATACTAAAATTATGGCGCAGGTTTGCCATAACTTTCTAAAACAAAAAAAACAGACCGCTTTCGTTTTCATTACATCATTACCACATCAAACTGCTCTTGGCTGTATAGGCTCTCTGTTTGAATATTGACCTGCTTACCAATAAATAGTTCAAGTTCGGCAAGGTTATGATACTCATCATTGAGTAAGGCTTCACTTACTGCGGGCGCCGCATACACCATGAATTTATCGGCATCGTAGGCACGATTAACGCGCACTATTTCGCGCAGTATTTCATAGCATACGGTTTCGACTGTTTTTTGTGAACCACGTCCAGAGCAAGCCGGACATACATCACACAAAATATGCTCAAGGCTTTCGCGGGTGCGCTTACGGGTCATTTCTACTAAGCCTAATGCGCTTAAGCCGTTTATGTTGGCTTTTGCACGGTCTTTAGATAGTGCTGACTCTAGAGAATGTAATACTCTGCGCTTATGATCTTCGCTGATCATATCGATAAAATCGATAATAATAATACCGCCTAGGTTACGCAGGCGTAGCTGCCTAGCAATGGCTGATGTGGCTTCCACATTGGTATTAAAAATGGTTTCTTCTAAATTACGATGCCCTACAAATGCACCTGTATTCACATCAACGGTGGTCATCGCTTCGGTTTGGTCGATAATTAAATAGCCGCCCGACTTAAGCGTGACTTTACGATGCAGTGCTTTTTGAATTTCGGTTTCAACGTCAAATAAGTCAAAAATTGGGCGCTCACCTGGGTAATACTCAAGTGCTTGCGAAAGCAAAGGCACAAACTCTTCAGTAAACAGCTTTAGCTCTTGATAGGTTAGCTTAGAGTCAACCCTAATGCGCTCCATATCTTCACCTACGTAGTCGCGCAGGGTTCTAAATGCAAGCGTTAAGTCTTCGTGTAATATACTGGCTTTATTGGTTTTTTTACGACGTGATACAATTTTTTGCCACAGCTTTCGTAAAAATTCAGCATCGTGTCTTAGCTCCGCTTCACTGGCGCCCTCTGCCGCTGTACGAACAATAAAACTGCCATTATCGTCACCGTATTCTGCCACTATTTTTTTAAGTCGCGCACGCTCTTCTTCGGTTTCAATACGCTGACTAACACCTACATGCGTAGCGTCTGGCATAAACACTAAATAGCGCGAAGGTATAGTGATATCGGTAGTAAGCCTTGCTCCTTTAGTGCCTAGTGGGTCTTTAACCACTTGCACCATAATGTACTGGCCTTGGCGTACTAGCTCACGTATGTCTTGTACTTTTTTAATCGGCTCGTCGTCTACACCCTCAACTATTGAGGCGCTATTGACTATGTCTGATGCATGCAAAAAAGCGGCTTTTTCTAGGCCTATATCAACAAAAGCAGCTTGCATGCCTGGCAGTACGCGGCTTATTTTTCCTAAGTAAATATTGCCTACAATACCTAGGTTGCCTATACGCTCTAGTTGAATTTCTTGTAATACACCGTTTTCGATTAGGGCAACACGGCTTTCACTTGGCGTGACATTTATTAGTAATTCTGTACTCATGTTACCTTCTTAAGAATGCTTGTAATAATTGTTCGGTCTCGTATAAAGGTAAGCCTACAACAGCAAAATAGCTACCCGCAATGTGTGTAACAAAGCGACCACCTAAGCCTTGAATGCCATAACCACCGGCTTTATCTTGTGGCTCGTTTGACTCCCAATAGCTATTTATTTCTTCATCGCTGAGGGTTTTAAAGGTCACATCGGTACTCACCACACAACTTAGTACATCTGTTTGTGTAGCAAAAGCAACGGCAGTAAGTACTTGATGTGTATTACCAGATAAACGTTTAAGTGTTGTTATGAAATCGTTTTTATCGCGTGGTTTACCCAACGATTCGTTATCAATAACAACCACAGTATCGCTACCAAGCACTGGGCGGTCTGTGTAACCAAGCGCTACGCCTGTTTGCGCTTTTAAGCGGGCTAAGCGCTCAACCAATGCATGAGGCTGCTCGTTTGCAAGTGGGGTTTCGTCTGCATCTACACTAAATTGTTCAAACTCAATGCCTAACTGACTCAACAACTCTTTACGTCGCGGGGAGGCTGATGCCAAATATACTGCGGTTGTCATTACCTGATCCTAAAATGTCTACGGTATTTGCGAAGAAGTAAAAAGACCCAAAACCAGCTAACCATACCGGTCGCCACTGGCCACAGGTATTGTGGATTAAAATAAACACCTAATAAAAAGTGATTTAACCAAAATTGCATTAAGTGATACAAGGTTAAAAATAAGCCCACTAATAAGCTTTGCTGCCAAAGCGAAAAGTTACGTATTTTTTGAAAGTTACTTGCGGTCACAAATATACAAATAGAATACGTGAGTGAGTTAACCCCTAATGGCGAGCCTAAGGCTAAGTCCATGAGTAGGCCAACAACCCACGCGGTACCAATATTTAATCTATGCGGCACTGCCAGCGACCAGTACATTAATACCAGTAACACCCAATCAGGTCTGAAGGGCTCAAACGAAAAAGGCAGTGGCATTAATGCCATAATTAAAGCAAAAAAGATGCTTAGGGCAATTAACAATGAATAACGATTAATCATCGCTGATTTGCTCCTGTTGATTGCGCCATAAAATAACCAACAAACGAATACGGTCTAGCTGTGCAATAGGCTCTGCAAATACTTGAGCAAATGGGCGCCCTTCATCGCGGTTTATTTCGGTGACAACAGCCACCGGGTAACCTTCAGGAAACGTACCGCCAAGCCCCGAGGTCACGAGTACATCGCCAATGCGCACATCAAGGCTATGAGGTACATGCGAAAGCTTAACAACGTTAATTTTACCTATGCCTTCAACTACCGTGCGTACGTCGTTTCGTAGTATACGTACCGGCGTAGCATGGGTTGTGTCGGTCATTAGTAACACGCGCGAAGTGGTAGAGCCTACTTTTGTTAATTGACCAACAACGCCCATTTCATCAATTACCGCTTGGCCTTCGCTTAGGCCGTCGGTGGTACCGCGGTTAATAACCACTTGATGACTATAAGGGTTTGAATGTACAGAAAGTACTTGGGCTATTTTTTTACGATTAGATTGCTTAGCCGATGAGCCAAGTAAAGCGCGTAGCTTTTGGTTTTCGCGGGCTAAAAATTGGTATTGCTGCAATTGCTCGCTTTGTAGCATTTGCTTTTTTTTCAGCGCTTCGTTTTCACTCAGTAACTGATCGCGGGTATGCAGGCTTTTAGCACCTAAGCTAAATATTTCGTAAGGTAGGTTGGCAACGTAAATTAATGGGCTGACAAGTGTATTGAGGCTTGTACGTACAACCGTACCGCCTTGTGTAAACTTATCGCCTGCAATGAGCACTATGCTCAAAAGCACTGCGACAAAAAGTCGCAGTTGCAAAGAGATGGGTTGTCCAAACAGTAATTTCATTAATCGTAACTAAAAACGTCACCACCATGAACATCAATCATTTCAAGTGCTTTACCGCCACCACGTGCTACACACGTAAGTGGATCATCGGCAACAACCACAGGAATGCCTGTTTCTTCCATTAATAAACGATCTAAATCTTTTAATAGTGCACCACCGCCAGTCAGAACCATACCGTGAGCTGAAATATCTGATGCAAGCTCAGGTGGAGACTGCTCAAGTGCAACCATTACGGCACTTACAATGCCCATTAGCGGCTCTTGGAGTGCTTCTAAAATTTCGTGCGAGTTAAGTGTAAATGAGCGAGGAACACCTTCGGCTAAGTTACGACCGCGTACTTCAATTTCAATTGGTTCGTCAGTTTTAAAAGCAGAGCCAATTTGATGTTTAATATTTTCAGCCGTTGCTTCACCAATTAGACTACCAAAGTTACGGCGTACATAATTAATAATGGCTTCATCAAATTTATCGCCACCAATACGCACAGACGATGAGTAAACAACACCGTTTAGTGAAATAATAGCAACTTCGGTAGTACCACCACCAATATCAACAACCATAGAACCAGTTGCTTCTGATACTGGTAGCCCAGCACCAATTGCTGCGGCCATAGGCTCTTCAATTAGGTACACTTCGCGCGCGCCGGCACCCATTGCTGATTCGCGGATTGCACGCTTTTCTACTTGGGTTGCACCACACGGTACACAAATAAGTACACGCGGGCTTGGGCGCATAAAGTTATTGTTGTGCACTTGTTTTATAAAGTGTTGTAACATTTTTTCGGTTACATAAAAGTCGGCTATTACGCCATCTTTCATTGGGCGAATCGCTTTAATATTACCCGGTGTACGCCCTAGCATTTGTTTTGCTTCTGTACCCACAGAAGCAACACTTTTAGGTCCACCAGCGCGTTCTTGACGAATAGCTACAACTGAAGGTTCGTTAAGTACAATACCTTCTTCTTTTACATAGATAAGGGTATTGGCTGTACCCAAGTCGATCGATAGATCGTTTGAAAAAATACCACGGAGTTTTTTAAACATGAGGCTGGATGACCTTTGAAATATGTTCTTATGTTAGCTGCACTCACTTTAACATGCCTAATTAGATGAGCAATATAAAGCGCAACTACCTTTGTTAATTTGTGGAAAAAGGAAGCTAGGCTTCCTTGGTTAAATGCTATCGTTCGCGGACTAAGCGAAAGCCAATGTAGTTAGATCTAAAATCTGGCGCTAAAATTAATCGTGTTGAAGCACGTGCAAGGCTTGGTGCAAAGTTCCACGCCCCGCCTCTTACTGCAACATCAGATTCGCCCGACTCTTTAGCTGTCCATTCCCACACATTGCCTACGGTGTCGTATAATCCAAATGCGTTAGGAGAAAAAGAACCCACCGGTGCTGCACGTTTGTTTGACCATTCGCTACCACACCAACCACAGTTAGCTAGATTTTTACCTATTTCGTTACCCCAAGGGTATTCTGTTTCTGTACCTGCGCGAGCGGCGTATTCCCATTCAACTTCATTAGGTAAACGGTACTGCTGGCCGGTTTCGCCAGAGAGCCATTCGGCATACGCTTTCGCGTCGTTAAATGTTAAACACACAGCAGGAAAATCGCTGCTTTGCTCAAAACCTGGGTTACGCCAGTTTAAATTAGCTTCCCATACGGGTTCGCCATTTAAATAATAAGCACACCCTTTGCTTTGCTCTGCTTGTGTTTTATACCCAGTACTTGCTACAAACGCTTCATAGGCACCTACGGTAACCTCTTTGGTTTGCATAGCAAATGAGCTGGCTATCACTTTTTCAATAACCGGGCGTTCATTTGCTAAACCATTGCCGTTAATATCGCCCATCTTAAATTTACCGGCGGGCACAACTACAACATTATTTTGTACATCAGCAGAGCGATTAGTGCTTGCTGTACGACTTACAGGTTTTGGTTGCTCGCGAGTGTAAGCCGGTGCAGCAATCGACTCAGACTTTTTTACTAAGTTAGCATGAATAGTCTGTGCTTTAGTTAAATCAACTCTTACTTTGTAAGGCTTATAACCTAATTTACGTATTTCTACGTTATGCACACCACGCGGTAAACGCGTAACTAAACGCGTAGAGCCAAAGCTCACCCCATCAATAAACACTTCATCATCGTAAACATTTGAACGTAAAGTCAGCTCAACTTGCTGATTTTTCTCTTTATTTATAATTGATGGATAGTTTTTTTTTGTAGGTGCAGCTTTCACTGAATAATCGCGCACTGGCTGATTGTTCATTCGCGATACAGACACAGTGTCGGTATTATCCGCGGCGTTGCTGAATGTTAACTGACTATCAGAGTAGGTTGTACCGTAACCAGGCTGATACGCTGTCGCGAGTGGCGAGCCATATTCAGAACAATAACGGTTATCTACGTTTAATAAGTTACATAGGCGGCTGCTGTTTACTTCGCCGCGCATGGTTACGCTTAAGTTAACGTTGTAATTGCCTTGCCCACTAAATGCACTGTTAACTACATGGCTACTTAAAATTTGTACTTGTGCGCCTGCCATGTTGCGTTTTGGTTCAACAATTCGCTCTTCTGTTAAATTAGCAAATATTTGATCAACAAAGCGCTTAGTGGCTTTTTGTAAACCCATTTGCTGGCCGCGTTGCTCACAGGCTGCGAGCGTTTCGGTACGCTTACAGTTAATTGTGTGGTTTACTTCCAGTGTACCTTCGCGGGTAAACTCATTACGTAAACGCTCTACTCGGGCTGTAGTTAATTGCTCTTTTAAGCTTTCTAAGGTGTTTAAAAGCGTATGTTTTGCAACACGAATTTGCTCTATATCTTTACGATGAGATGCAATTGCCGCCAACTGCATTGAGATGTCGTCTTTATTTTGCTTATGATCAACCACGGCTTTTTGATAGCGCGATTGGGCAGCACTAATATCAAGCGTAGGATCGTCAATTAAGCGGCGATACATTTCGTTCATCGCATCAAGTGCTTGGTTTTTCTCTTTATCAAGCTCTGTAGAGCGAGAACGAAGTAGTTCAAGTTGGTTTTGTAACTGACTTTCTTCTTTTAAGTGTTTTTCAAGTATTTGTGTCGAGTTATCGTATTCTGTTTGTTTAATACTAATCTCTGATTCAATTCCGGTTACTGTTGCTGTGTCTTGTGCAAATGCACTACTAGCTAACAAACTAGCGGAAATTAACAGAGATAAAGGAGCAATTCGCATATATTCCAGTCCCAAAAAGCGGCAATTATTTGGTCGTTATTATTGTTTATTAGAGTGTACTCACTTTTGAAAGCTGAACATTTTTCAACCATCAAAAATCAATACACCCAATGCCTTATGCTATGTACTTGAAGCACAAAACACAAGCTTTGTTCAATTATTATCTTAGTTTACAACTATTCTCTTGTTTCACGCCAGTAAATAACCCGATCATTTCCTCTAAAGCGACCAAATTGCAAAATAGCATGGGGATCTTGCTGTGAATTATCACCAAGCCAATCCCACTTTAACCAATTTTCTGTTTCGTATTCTAATGTAAATGTACCATTGCCATTTGGTGTTGCATAAATAGCATTGTTTGTAGGGTAGCTGCCTGCCTCTAATGAACCCGCTGCGCCTGCACCATACTCATAGCTTAATATTGGCGTTGAAGGCGATATTTGAGATAACTGCGGATGCTCAAATACACTGCAGTTATCTTCGGTATTTAGTACAAAGCCTGTTCCATCAAAGTACTGAGCCTGCATAGGCACACGTAATGAGTCTAAATCTGAGCCGGCATTGTTGCCTAGCACTAACCGTCCAAAGCGAAAGTCTATTGGCACATCATTTAAACGCACGCTATTGCAATCAGTGCTGCAGCTTACTTGCGTACTCGGCTCATCGTTAGCATCAATTAACGTAGCGCCTTCTGTGTTAGTGACGGTGGCCATAAGATTAACCATAGTAAATGGGCCGTCTGGGCTATTTATAGCCAAGCGCGTTAACATGGCTGTGCTGTCGCTCATTTGCCACTGTCCATCGGCTAGAGTGTTCCAACTGTTGCTGCTTATATTTGCTAACCTGCTGGTTAACGTTGTTGCTGGTACATAATTACCAGCTTGATTGTTTTCGGCATTTATTTGTACTTGGGCTTTTTCAAAGCCTTGTTTGTAATTAGCCATTAGCTGGTTGTTATGATTAAGCGCCTGTACCGTAAAACCAAGCTCAAAGGGCTGATCTAAATAGGTTAAATTACTACCTAACTGTGTACATTGCGCAGCAGCTTGAACACCTAATACTTGATAGTGCGATGGAGCAAATCGCCCTACGTTGTTTAGCTGCCCTTTTACATCGCCCACACCAAAATAATCGCCATCTTGTAAACCCGCAAACACGTTTATAATACCCACTTGGTCATAAGCGTACTGCGATATGGATTCACTCAAGCTTCCCGTATCTGTAAAGGCAAGGGTACTTAGCGCTTCAATTTGCCCCTCATTCCCAGAGCCGGGTAATACTAAGCTATGTGTTACTAAAGGAGACTCGCTAATGAAGTGTTTGGCAATGGGATTGCTATGAATAGCGCTATAGTTATCAGGTATCCCATCGTTGTTATTGTCTTGCCCTGCGCGCCACTGTACTGCATTCATTTTTAAATCAAATGACTCACCCGTTAATCTAAATAAACTATCGTTTGCTGTTTGGGCATAGCCGTCACTTGCAACTTGCATCGCTAATCCAAAGGGCTTAACTACATATTCGTTAGAGCTGCCGGTTAAGCTTACTGATAAATTAGTTACTGGGTCTAATACAATTGTTGCCCGTGCATTTAAACTTAATTTAGCGGCATCGGGGTAGTTAATAGCAATAGGGGCTTTTGAGTCTTGATCAAAGGTGAGCGAAAAAGTTTGATATGCTTGCTGCACGCTATACGTATTCGCATTATTACTAAGTTGTATTGGATCTGAACACGTAGCGCCGATACTGCAGGTATAAGCTAAATCTAAATCAACTTGACCACCTGCAGGGAATGCGGCTTCGCATACGCCTGTTGTGGTATTTGTTTTAACCGCTTGAATGGATAGCTCGGCGGCATTAAAACCCTCGCTAGAGGGTTTACCAGATAATTGAGTGGGGATACTCGCTGTATTGGCGGTGTCGTTATTAAAAATAAACCCTGCATCAGAAAAAACCACTTTGCACCCGCCCAGCCCTACGTTATTACCATTAATATAACAACGCAGCGGTGCAGATGGGTCGGCGGTATTATAGCCAAGTGTGACGGTCCCTGTGGTACGCTTTGCAAGCGCTACTGTGGCAGAGCCTGTAAAGGTAATATTTTCACCGCTTACCCAGCTTTGCTGGCCACTATTATCTGGAGACAGGTCAAGTGCGGAGGGCTCATCGTACAGTAAATCACATGCATCGTTTGCACAGGCGGTTAATGTCATTTCTTTTGCTTGGCAGGTTAAACCTTGGTTATCACTTAATGATATGCGGTAGTGATCAAGCAAAACCGGCGTAAAAATACCGCAAAATCCAGGGATACTCTCTGGCACTGTTAACGCATCAAACGTAGAGCTGCCCTCGGTTATTACTTGTGTTGCAGCGGTTATAGAGCCCTGGTATGTGACATTTTGGGCAATTCTTACCTCCCCCGTTGCGACAATGTATGCAGCAATATTTGCATCAGCCGCAATGGCAACATCACCATCGACATATATAGCTAAATACGCTCCTTCCTCAACCGCAATATTCGTTTTGCCTATGTTCAAAAATGCGCTAGAAATTAGCGACGATGTATCTTTTAAAAAGATACGGGTGGGCGCTGTTACCTTGTACTCATCTTCCAATAAGTTAAGTGCTAGTTCGTCATAAAAATAATCACCAGCTAACGATACAGGCACATCACCGGTAGAGCTTCCATCGTTTGTGACCGTGGGTACTTGCGCAGCTTGATTTGGCTCAAGGGAGTTATACCCAGTGGCCACACAGCCTTGGCCATTACACAAAGGCGGGTTGGTGAGTGCCGTTGATATTAAATTAGTGGTGGTAATAAATTGTGCATTGCTATCGGTTATTTCCACACCTTGAACAAGCTGCACTTGTCCATCATTGTAGGTAGAAATAGCGCCAGGAAATAAAGTATCGCAATCTAAAATATCGCCATTAAATACAAACGTACTGGTCATGGCTAATATAGAGGCTTCTTCTTTTACGTGGTTACGCTCTCTGTCGCCATCACGGTCTTCATCAACCACCAGCCCTAACCGATCCGCTCTTAAATTACAGCTGCGCAGCCACCCACCGTCTTCTTCCAGTCGAGAATTTTTACTTGCCACCACCAGCGGTGCTTCACTAAAGTTATTGTTAAAATTAAAGTAGTTACATCCATCATTCCAACCATCAACTTCGAACCCTGTAAAAAAGGTCTCCCACGACACTTCTACTCCATTGTCATCGGTAAAGGTGCGATTACTGCCAGGCTCTACAGCCATGTAGGCCACCGTTTCAGTTTGAATAACACCTAATGCGGTTTCTGAGGCCTCTAACGCTATATTTACCCCGCTTGTAGATAAAGAACCACTTTGCACTGCAATGGTTAAAAAAGGCACAAGCGCTTGAGACGGCGGGTTACTATCTAAACTATTTAGTGTTTGTAACGAATGAAAAAAGTTAGGCCTTACCGCAAACTGTTTATTAAAAGTCAGTGATTTGTAACCTTTAGGCGTGATGGGGGCAAACCCCGACTTATCACCGTATTGTAGCTCAAGGCGTAAGTCGGTGTTCCCGACTTCCATAATGGTCCCATCAGGAAATTCATGCACTCCATATTCTACCGCTAAATAGTGCGCGCCCATGGTTATATGCTCACCATCTTCTCCTGATGGCTCAAGTGGCAATGCTTCAAACCCTGTGGTTGTTACATTGCGTATTCTCACTATAGCGGGGTTACCGCCTTGATTAGTGGACAACATAAATACCGCAGGAGGGGTTATGTATTGCTGCTGAAAATTTATTTTTGTCCATATGGGTGAAGTGTATGTGTCTTGTAGCTCTATAAATCGCCCTTCAATTTTAGGCGGTACACCCATAGCGCATCGGCTTAGTAGCAAACTTATTAAACATAAAATACAGAGGATATATTTGCTCATGGTAATGTTTTAGCCTCCACACTTAGAGTACGTTGGGTTTGCCAATATTCCTTTTGACATGCTGCACCGGCAGCACAATCATTGGCGGCGCACGTTGCAGAGCTTTGTAAGTAGTAAATATTAACAGTGCCAGAGCGGGTGCTGCTATCGGGTAAGGCTATGTATTCACTACAGCTCAGTTCAACCTCACAATTGGCTAGATAGAGGGTGCTAAAATTCCTACTGGTGGTTACTGCACTGCATGTTTGCGCAGTGCTATTTAGTGCAAAAATTTCGCTTAAGCCGGTTTCTAATCCGCTTTGGGCTGCCATGTAAGCGCGCGCGCCGTAATACTCAATGGTATTTTGCTGCGCCGCACCCGATAACACTTTAGAAAGCGCCAGCCCTAGTGCCAGCAAAGTGACAATGATCACCAACGTAATTATGAGCAAATTACCTTGCTGCTTTTTAGCAAAACTGATGTTTTTTATATTAGGGGACATTAGGCACATGCACCTCATGGCTAATACTTATTTGTTCGGTGTCGTTAAACCCCATTTGCGCAAACACATTAACAACCGCGCTGCGCTGTAGCGAAATCTCACTTAACGTAAAAAAGGCTCTGCTCGTTAAGTTATTGGCAATATAATTACTCATTAAATCGCGTTTAACACCCGAGCTAACCTGTAAGCTGGCGGCGTTTAATTGGTTTGTAGTAAAGCCGTAGTTGCTATAGCGATACAGTGAATTACCTTCTACACAAAAGCTAACGGGCTGATCTAATAAATAAAGGCGCTTACTCGGTGACTCTTGAGCAAATGCTTTGCTAAATTGCCATGTATCTAGCTCACTTGTAACGGCGCTGTAGCCGCTAACTTGTAAACGCTTGTTTTGACTTTCATCGTATATATCGCTGCTATTTAATGGATAGATACTTGCCCAATCGTTTATTTGTGGCTCAGTTAAATTATTAAGCGCAAAATTAACGGCGGTAATCTCAAAAGGGGCACTAGTGGGTAAGTAATCGGTATAGTGAGTGGCAGATAAAAACGGCGTAAATTCTAAACATTGCTGCGTGCTACACGCTCCAATGCTGGCGTTATCGCAATTTAAGCGCAGTGAGTTAGGGGTTGCGTGGCGAAGCTCTTTACTTAATCGGGTCAAAACAAAGCGACTTTGCGCCACCGCTTCTTGGCGTTTCACACCTTGGCTGTAAATATTAAATCCAGCGCTAATAAACGAAAATGACGCTACGGCTAAAATACCAATAATTACCATCACAAGTAATAGCTCAACTAAGGTAAAGCCACGCTTTTGCTTTGCTCTATTCATTAGTAATTACCTTTATATGCACTAAAGCCGTACACTTGCCCCAAGGGTGAGGTTACTTCAATGGTAATTCGTTTAAAGGCAACGCCATCGTTATTGGTTGCCTCGTTTAGGTCGCTGTCGTATTGCACGTTCACAACCAGTGAAAAGTCGCTGTATTGCGCTAATGTATTCCCTAAACTATCACTAATTGGTTGCCCTGTGAGCGCAATGTAATCATCAACATCGTTAAAATTAGCCCGTGCTTCACCGCTATCAGCACCAAGCTCAGAATGAGTACTACAAGGCTGGGCACCTAAGCTTGTTTCGGAACAGCGCCTAAATGGTGGCGTGCGCTCGCTATGTTCATCAAATGATTTAGCTAATATTTCGTTCATTAATGCTTGCCCAAGCTCTGAGGCCCTCAGTGCGACAATAGGCTCGGCACTTTGCTTTGCTTGAGGTGCTATAAGCGCTGTAATAATACTTAGCGCAATAGCAAACATCACAATGCCAATAATCAGCTCAATCAAGGTAAAACCTGATTGTATTTTAGGGGCAGGCATAAATAAGCCCTTCACCGCTAATGCACACCGCGGCTAGACCCAGGTCAATTTTACATTGTACTGTGCAATTTTGATCTGCTCGCCCAAGTGGGTCAAAGTTAATTTGCGTAAACACATTAGCATTGCTATCTAAGGCATTAAATCGTACGTCGCTGCGCTCGGTATTGATAGCAACAACTAAATACTCGCTATTATTGGTACTTGGGCCGCCAGTACAGGTTTCTGGCTCTGGCCCCGCAACCAAGGTAGGTGAAATATACAGTTTATGGCAGCTGCTTGTTGCAGTATTTTGCATCGCGCGTAATTGTACTGTGCGTAGGGCGTTTAATACCCTATCTCTGTATGAGTATGCTTGCTCTGTTGAACTTCCTAGCAACTTGGGCACTGCCGTTACCGACAGTATGCCCAAAATAACTAAAGTAATAATTAATTCAACCAGTGTGAAGCCACGCAATCGTTGATTACTACTGCTATTCATTTATGTAAATTAACACCCACTCGTAATAAGCGTAACAGTAGGAGGCGTCACAGACACAGGCGGCGTACCGTCGTTTTCATCTGCTGCTTGTGTATACTCAATACGGCAATCATCAGTTTGCACGTAGCTATTAGGGAAAATAATTGCTTTTTCATCAGCAGCAACTGCTACAAGGTTAAAATCTGCAGAATCATCAGATGCAAATTCTACATCTAAAAAAGCTTCAAAAGCTGCTTCTGTCGCTGCAGGGTAGCCATACACTGTAGCTACTGCATCGCCGGTATCAACAGTAACCGTTGCACTCGCTTTTTTGTGGTCACTTGCGATAATAGATTTGCCATTAACGATGTTCATACCACTGCGAATTGAGCCTTGTAAACCTTCGAGTGTAGAAGCGTTAGCATCACCTTGAAGGTTTAAAAAACGAGGGGCAGCGGTCACCGCTAAAATACCTAAAATTACAATTACAATTATTAGTTCAACAAGCGTAAAACCTGCTTGCTTATTCATTGGTTGTTTTAATGACTGCGTTTTCATAAGTAAGCCTCTTTATAATTACTTAGTTTTTAAAAATTTGCACTTTGCCTGTTGTTGGAAAGTACGAAAACCCTACTTTTTTAGCCATAACGGCGCCATCAGTAGGTAGGTTATTGGTGTTTAAATTATGAGTTAAATAATAAATACACTGGTTGTTTTTAGTGTTATAACGCACTAAATAACTCACCTTGGTTATTATAGAAACCTCAGTACTTAATGTGCTTGTTGGCGCATCTTGTAAAATTACACTTAATACTTTTTGGCATTGCAGTGCAGTCATTGCGCTGGCCCGCGTATCAGTATTAGTCGTTTTATCACCCGTTGGTGTGCCTCTCTCTCCATCAACACCAACAATCACACCTCCGTAATTAATATGTGTTGTATTATTGACGCCCTTTGGACGCCCCGATAATTCCCACTGACCTTTGACCATCAACACCGCAGAGGCAAATCCACCAGCCACCACATCCACACTCGCATTGTGTGCCTTATTTTTAATGCCTATGTATTGAGGTATAGCAAAAGCCATAATAACTGCCAGTAAAACAACTACTAAAACGAGCTCAAATAACGAAAAACCTGTTGCACGAACACGACCGTTAGTCACAATGGCTACCCTTTAATAGCCGACATCATGTTCCACATAGGCATAAAAATACCGAGAGCTAAAATAAGCACCATAATGGCAACAAACACCGTCAAAATGGGCTCTATTTTTGCGGTTAAACTGCGTAAATCGTAATCGACTTCTCGTTCATAAAAATCAGCCGCTTCTTGTAATAACTCATCTACGCGACCAGTTTCTTCACCCACTGCCACCATTTGCAGTACCAACTGTGAAAATAGCTCGCTACTTCGTGAAGCCCGCAACAAACTGTCGCCTTTTTCGATATCTTGACGCATGGTGATAATGGCTTTTTCCATGTAGCTGTTATCAACTGCATGGGCCGTTAACGACAGCCCTGTCGTCATAGGGACGCCCGAGCGCAGCACCATGGCTAAACTTTGGCTATAACGGCCAAGTAAGGTGCGTTTTAAAATATCGCCTACAAATGGAATTTTGAGTTTGTGGTGATCCCACTTAAAGCGCCCAGCCGACGTATTTAAATACCGACGCCATGCAACGATTCCACCCACTAACATTAGCGCTAGCAGCCACCAATAATTGACAAAAAAGTTACTGGTGCCAATGAGGATCTGGGTCATTAAAGGCAGCTCTGCATCAAACTTTTCGAACATGCTGGCAAAGGTTGGGATCACAAAAATATTTAATATGATCATCGCAACTAAAAGCGCCAAAATAACAAAAGTGGGGTAACGCATAGCGGCTTTTATGCGCTTACGAGTCTCTTGCTCTTTTTCAAAATAAATAGCCAGTTGATAAAACGCATCTTCTAATCGTCCCGAGCCTTCTCCGACTTTAACCATAGAGATAGTTAAGCGGCTAAACACCTTGTTGTGTATAGCTAACGCACTAGATAATTCACGGCCTTGTTCGAGCTGGCGTGTTACTTCAAGCAATACACTTTTAAACTCTTTATTTTGCGTGGTATCAGCAAGCCCTATCATTGCCCTAATAATGGGGATCCCGGCTTTAAGTAAAGAATACATTTGCCGTGAAAACATGATCATGTCATCCAGGGTTATTTTTTCGCTAAATAAGTTATCGAATAACTTTATATTGTTTTTTGTTTCAACTAACGAAATTGAAATAGGTATGTACTGTCGCTTTAATAAGCTATCGGCCACACCGGCCTCATTATTTGCCTCAACACGCCCTTTAACCAGCGCACCTTTTGCGTCTTTGGCTTTGTAACTATAAAGCTGCATCGTCATCACCTACCACTTCAGGTACATATTCAGCCACTTTAAATACCTCATCTAACGAGGTAATGCCTTGCTTTGCATACGTTAAAGCCATATAAGAAAGCGGTGCAAAATTAGCGCTATTTTTAGCCGCTTCACCAAAACGCTGCGTGTCGTTAATACGCAGGGCATCCATCATAGCGTCGTTCATTTCTAACAGCTCAAAAATCCCCACCCTGCCTTTGTAGCCGCTATGGCTACATGCTGTGCAGCCTTGGCCTCGCCAAAACTGTGTGCTGCTAACATCTTCGCCTAAATACGTAAGCCAGCTTTGTTCTTGTTTATCTGGGTGATACGGTGTTTTACATTCATTGCAAATACGCCTAACTAAGCGCTGAGCAATAATAGCGCGAAGTGAGCTTGCAACTAGATAAGCGGGTGCTCCCATATCAATTAAGCGCATTGCGCTTGATATAGCATCGTTGGTATGTAACGTAGAAAGTACTAAATGGCCTGTTAATGCAGCCCTTAGGCCTATATCAACGGTTTCTTGGTCACGCATTTCGCCAACCATAATAATATCGGGGTCTTGGCGTAACGTGGTTCTTAATACACTGGCAAAACTTAAGCCTATTTTGTTGTTTATTTGCACCTGGTTTACCCGTCCAATGCGGTATTCAACCGGATCTTCTACGGTAATAATTTTACTTTCTTGTTGATTAAGCTCACTTAAAGCGCCATACAAGGTGGTCGTTTTTCCTGAGCCGGTAGGCCCAGTCACTAACACCATGCCATGAGGGCGTTTTATAATGCTGCGCAGGCGTTTTAAAATATGCACCGGCATGCCCGTTTCATCTAACGATAAAAGCCCTGCAGATTGGTCGAGCAACCGCATCACAACTGACTCGCCATATTGCACTGGCATTGTCGATAAACGTACATCAATGCTGTGCGCGTGCACTTTTATATTAAAACGGCCGTCTTGCGGTAACCGCTTCTCCGATATATCTAACCCCGACATAAGTTTTAGCCTAAGTACTAAAGCAGAGGCTATTTTTACTTGGTTTAATGTGTGCTCTTGCAATACACCATCAACTCGTTGGCGAATGCGTAATAGCCTTTCATCGGGTTCTATGTGGATATCTGAGGCACGTACTTGTACTGCATCTTCAAATATAGATTGCAGTAGTTTTACTACGGTGGCGTCAGAGGTTTCATCTGCTAAGGAATTAAGATCAAACTCTTCTACGTCTTCGTATTCTTCGTGTAGCTTTTCAGCAAAGTTAGTAATCTCTTCTGTTCGGCGGTACACATTATCAAACGCTGCCATAAGCTGGATTTCTTGCACAACAGCAAGCTCAATTCGCTTAGGGGCTAGCATCGGCGCTAACTGATCCAACGCTCTCAAATCAGCGGGGTCACTCATTCCGACTAACACAGAATCACCGTTATCTTCTATTACTAATGCTCGGTAGCGCCTGGCATAAACTTCTGAAAGTAATTTAGATACATCTGAAGATATTTTGCGCTGCGAAATATCTAAAAACGGTATTTGTAATTGTTGGGCTAAAAAGCGCAATAATTGCGGCTCACTTATAAACTCAAGCGCAATTAATGTAGCCCCTAACTTTCGCCCTGACGCAGCTTGCACATTAAGTGCTTCACTTAGCTGTGCTTCGGTGATCATTTGCTCATGAACGAGTAAGTCCCCTAAACGCATTTTTAAACTGGGTCTCATACAGCCTCCTTCAATGCGACTAAGCGCTGTAGTGCATGTTGCGTCATTGCGGCATTTAAACCGCCTAAATCTAGGGCAACTTTATAAAGGTGCTTTGCATCAGCAAACTCCCCCAATGCATCTTTTGAAGTAGCTAACGCCAGCCACCATTTAGCCTGCTGTGGTTGAAGCTGTGTAAGCTGTGTAAAACTCGCAAGCGCTATTTGATGTTGCTGCGCATTTTGTGCTGCAGTGCCTTTTAATACCCAAAACTCCAAGTTTGCTTGCGGCTCAAGTTCGGCTATAAGCAGTTTAAGTACGCCTTCGTACTCTTGTTGCATAATTAAAATTTTACTGAGCATTACACGCCACTGCACAATCTCAGGGTTTATTTTTATGCCAGCAACTAATAACTGCTGAGCCATAAGTACATCTTGTTGCTGAAAATACGTTGCCGCGAGTAAATTACGCGCTTCTATATGCTCAGGTTGTGTTTGTAAAATAGCGGTTAAATCGTTAATCGCATCATCATATAAAGCAAATTCCAACGCTTGTTTAGCACGCTTTAATTGCAGTGCTATACGCTGGGCTTTGCTTTGCTTAACACTGGCAGTTTTTACTAATTTATTTTCAGCGGGCGGCTGCTCAGCCTGTGTAATGCTTTTTACTGGTGCACTGCTTTTTGCTTCAACTGGGGCATTTATTTCTGTGCTAGTGGCTACTTTAACGTTTGCTTCTGTGGGGCTTGCTTTTTTGCTCAGTAGCGCAGCTTTGTCTGCAGCGTGTAGCTGTATTACTTCGTCTTTTGGCTGATCAGGTAATGCGTTATTGCTTTGTACCTGCGCCAGCTCTTTTTGCGTATCTGCATTAATATGAGCTGCTTTAGCGCCAGTGTTTTCTTCGCTTAATTGTTTTAAGGGCTTAATTACGGGGGTAATTTTAGCTTGTGCAATTTCAATCGGCTGACTGTTATTATTAACCGCATATGCTTTTTCAGCCGTGTCCTTACTCGCTTGTGGTGCCTGTGCAAAAGGTAAATAAAGGTAGGCTGTAAAAATTAGTACAATCGCTAATAAAACACTCAGCACTTTAAATAATACATCGTGGTAGTCGCGTACAGGGGGAATAGCGACCCCGCCACTTTGCTGATTACGCTGTGCAGTTTGGCGCTGGTCGATATTTTTTAGCATGTTATTAATAACACTCATAACCATTGCCTCCATACCCACATAACTGCAATAACAAAAACACTAATAGCCACTAAGCTGTAAGCCCAGTAATGGTTAGCATGGTGGTTTTTGCAATCTTCGGTGTCTGCAATGGCAAGATGTATATGGCGCGGTGTTACTTTATTAAGGCCTTCACCGTATGCCTGCAGTAAAACTTTATGGCATAAAATATTGACCAAACGGGGAATTCCTCGACTCGCACGCGCTATTTTTAATCCTAAACGATTCGTAAATAGTGGTGGCTGATTAAAGCCTGCCACCTGTAAACGGTGATTAATATAATAAATAACTTCACTGGCGGTCATTGCACGCAATGAGTAGGAAAAACTGATCCGCTGGCGTAGTTGCCTCACTTTACTATTGGCAAGTTTTTCATCTAATTCAGGTTGGCCAAATAGCACCACCTGAATAAGCTTATCGGTTTCGGTTTCTAGGTTTGTAAATAATCGAAGCGCTTCAAGTGTATCCCAACTCAGGCACTGCGCTTCATCTATTAGTAGTACAACCCGTTCGTTATCTTCTTGTAGCTCTAGTAAGTAATGGTTTATTTGCTGGCTTAACGATTGTTGATCTAGGCTTTTATCTACCTCCATGCCAAGTTCTACAGCAATAGCCCAACGTAATTCTTCAGGGCTTAAATAAGAATTAGGTAAATAAGCCACAAAGTAGTCTTCTTCAATTTGATTTAAAAGTTTTCTGCATAGTAAGGTTTTGCCTGTCCCTACTTCTCCTGTTACTTTTATAAATCCCTCCCCCATTTCTAGCGCTGTGGTAAGTACTTGCATCGCTTCGTGGTGCGGCTCAAGTGCACAAAAAAACTCGGTGTTTGGGGTTAAGGTGAAAGGCATTTCACTTAAATTAAAAAAGCTCAAATACATAGTTAGTTCTCATACCATGTATTTAACAGCGCGCGGCTGTGAGCTTGTTGCTTTTTCCACGTGTCGGGCATCACCACCGTTGGCTTGATTAAAATAACGAGCTCTTTTTTCTCTTGGCGCTTACTAATACTTTTAAACAAGTTACCTAATATTGGCACATCGCCCAAAATGGGTGTTTTCGATTCTTCATCTTCTGTGGTGGTTTGCATTAACCCACCAATTACGACTATTTCACCACTTTGAGCGCGGATCACCGTGTCAGATTCGCGAATATTACTTTGTGCAAGCGGCAACTCAAAACGCTGATCATCTAATGTAATCACCTTGAGCTGCTCTTCTGTTTCGGTTACCGATGGGTGAACGTGCAAAATAACTGAGCCATATTTATCAATTTGTGGTGTGACATCTAAGGCAATTCCCGAAAAAAACGGAGTTAAATCTATTTCTGGTGACGTAGTCGTTGAGGTGCCCGTTACTGTTGTACTCGAAACGTTAGTAACAAAGTACTCATCTTGCCCCACTTTAATCACGGCTTTTTGATTGTTTGTTGCAGTTACACGCGGGTTAGAAAGCATTTGCAGGTCGCCCTGCGTTTCAAGCAAACTAATTACGCCGCTAAAGTCGCCTTTTTCAATCGTTAACGAGGAGACCCCTCCTAAAGTAGCTGAAATAGAATTACCTATGCTGCCTGCTGTAGTTGCAAACGACACCCCACCTTCTAACCCTCTAGAAATCCGCTCCCAGTTAACGCCTTGTTGGTATTCATCTTTTAAGGTTATTTCGACAATTTTAGCCTCAAGAATAACTTGTCGCTGAAGGTTTTCTTGGCTTTGACGTAAAAAGTCTTTTAACTGGTTTATTTCACTGGGTAATGCATTAACCGTAACCAAGCTTGCCTGTGGGCTGGCAACCACATAACGACCATCGTTTGAACCAATAAGCGATTTAAGAGCAAGCTCAAGTTCCTTCCAAAAGTCGTTTTGGTTAATTGTTTGGATGCGAGAGCCATTTAGCTCGGTATTTTGATTATCGCTGCCAAACTGATTATTTTGGCTCGAATTATTACTACTGTTTGAGTTTGAGTTTGAACTTGAGTTGTTTTGTGAAAACTGGCTCACTCCACCAGCAACAACACTTACCGTTGATTGCCCATGGCGCTGCATCATTAAATAATTAACCGGTATAGTTTCTGTGCGCATGACCGCTGGTAACACCTGCACAATACGGCCTTCTTGGACAATATCTAACGGGTACATGCGTTTAATAACAGCTATAACTTCTTCAAACGTGACGTTTTTTAAATTTAAAGAAATAACTCCGCTCACCTTTGGGTGTACTGCCACGCTGTATGGAGTATCAGCAGTTAATCCATTAAAAAATGAGCTTATTTCTACCTCTTTTGCGGCTACATCAAAACGCTTTACAGCTAACTCATTTGTTAAACTTTGCTCGTTATTAAGTGACGAAAGTAAGCTTTGTGTAAGCGCGCTACTCACCTCTACCGGGGCAACACTTTTAGCATTGTTGCTTATAGGAGCAAGCTCTTGTGCTATGTGTGGCTGAATCTCTTTTCCGAGCTTAAAACTATGGCACGCCGTTAAAAAAGGCGGTATTAAAATAAGCGCAAGCCATGGCTTTGTTATATTATTTTTTAATTTCATAGTCGTATAATTCTAATTTTATTTGCTTATCATCATTCGCTAACAACACTGAATTGGCGTTTATTGTTAGCACCCGAAATTCACCTATTACATCTCCTGGCTTATACACCTGCTTAGAAATAATCGCTTTGTATTGCTTTTCGGTTTTAATAATTGACTGTAACGACAGCGCTGTATTGCTAACTGCAGCGCCTTTTAGTATTGGTGCATTGCTTGGCTGAGTGGGGTCGCGCAGTATTTCAGCTGAACTAACAGAAAAAAAACACACGCAACACACACACAAACTATAAAGCGATAAATTTTTCATTGGCACTCACCGTTGCGATTTGTAATGTTAACTCTGCATTAGGGTATGTTTGCACCTGATAGTTAAACTGCTGTATTAACAACTTTTGTTGGCTAGCTTTAAGGCCTTCTAAATACTGCTGTAAGCTAAAATAACGCCCCTGCAAAGTAACCACCATTTGGTGTTCGAAAAACAAGGTTTGCGTATCGTGCTCACCGAGTTTTTCTACATCAATTGCTTTTGCTGGGTTTACTCTAAAGCCAACCACTTGCACATCGGGGGTATTTACTAATAAATCCTTTAATACAGCAGGTACTTTGTTTGCTGAAATAAAGCCTTGGCTAAACGTGCTTAACTTATTATTTATATCTTCTAGCTCGCGCTGGGTTTGCCCTACCTGATTTCTAAGTACTTTAGTGTAGTCATGCTCTAATGCCTGAGTAAGCATAGAGAGCTGTGCTTCATTTTGATTAAGTTTTTGCCACAATGTATTTTGTTCCACGCGTAAACTATTTACTGCATCTTGCTGTGGAAACACCACAAACCATAAACCTAAATAAACAATAAGAAATAAGCCAACAAACAGCACAGAATACTTTTCCCGCTGCTGTAACGCCGCAAATTGTGCTTGGTATTTAACGAATAATGGCCAGCCTTTATTTTCATTTTGCTCATTCATTGTGTTACCTCACTTGAACTAAGCTCTGTAGCCACATTAAACTCGCTCACGCCATCACTGCTCGACAGCTCCAGCACTGAAAACTCCTTCCCTTTGAAAAAGCTCGAATGCTTGAGATTAGCAAGCCAAATAGGTAAAAATTTGGCTTGCTGAGTACGCCCTTTGAGCATTACTTTTTGCCCTTCAAATTTTATCTGATCAAGCCAAATTTGCGGTTCGTGGTACGCTGCCAAATCGCGCATCACATCGGCATAATCCGTTTTCGTGTGCATGGATGTGTTTTCTAAATAATCAAACACCTGCTGTTTATGCAAAATTTCTTGTTGCAGTACTTTTAGCTCATCTATCAAATGCGATTTATTTTGTTTATCAGCTAATCGCTGCTTTACCACGTTTAATTGCTGCTGCGTTCGCTTTAGATAAGCTTGGCTTTGCGTAAGTAATTGCTGGCTATTGTGCTCTTCGTATAAATAAAACAACCAGGTTAATGCAACCACTAACAATGTACCTAGCCACAGCAACAGCATTCCTTTAAAGGGCACGGGGTCGCGCCTAACCCTAATGGCTTTTTGGTAAAAATTAATCCGTGTTTTCATAGCACTGAATCCGGATCGGTTAATTGATACGCTGCGCCTAATGCGTAATAAAAGCTGGGTTCGAGCTCCTGCGCTAAATCTATATTAGGTTTAAAATCAACAACCTTTACTTGCAAAAATTCTGCAAGGCCTGCCCTTAACGTTAAAGACGATAAATCATCGCAATGCAGCTGAATGCTTCTGATAGGAGGCTGTTTTAGTTGGCTTTCAAAAAAATCCATTGATCGTTGGATCTCAAGCCCTAAGGCTTCAACCAAACCGTGTGTGCGCTCTTTATCTGAAATGCCTAAAAACCCGTTTAAACGCCTAGCTAATAAAAGCTGACCATCACGAATAATTAAAATACGCGGCTCATGCCCTGCATGTTGCACTATAAGCATGTGCGCGCTTTTATCTTCGCCAAACAAGGTCACTAAAATCATTTCTTCCGAGGTCATTGCTCTGAGCACAGGCTTTATTTTTGAAAAGCTATCAATAAAAGGCAGCAACTGTAGTTTATTAGTAATAAACACATTCATTTTACTGCTTTGCATAGGCTGAATAATGGGGTAATCGATAAAGTCGGCAACAATGTTCTCTGGTGGAATATCAACTAAGTCTTTTGTTGTCCAAGGTAAGGATTGAATGATCTCTTCGTCACTCAGCATGGGTTTATCCATTTGCACTATTTGATAAAAATAATGAGGAACCACTAAATTTACAGGGCACACCTCAGCGCAAACTTCATTTGTGCAAGTTGCAATAGCGACTGTATAATCCGTTTGGTCCTCTACATTCACACTGTGTGAGTTATGTACGTACCACTGCCCTTGATTTTTTTTTAAACACACCGCGTTTACTGTATCTGCATAAGTAGCAATACCAATCGCTGTGCTTGAGTCTAAACTGCGATTTAACCAAGATAACAACGAAAACAGCTTTTTTTTCATATAGCTACTATTGTTAATAAGAGATTAATTAAGTGTCGTACAAGATTGTTAGTTTGCAAGTTTAAACACGAGAAATAATGCTTAACTTATTTAATATTGAAAAAGAAAGTCCAATACAACAAATAGATAGCGACTGTCTAAAAAAGAGAAACATACGGTTAAGTATAAAAAGAGATGACTTACTTCACCCGCTAATAAGTGGTAATAAATGGCGTAAGCTAAAATATAATTTACAGCAAATGCAAGCCCTTAATAAAACACAACTACTCACCTTTGGGGGGGCTTTTTCTAATCATGTTCACGCCTGTGCTGGGGCGGGTAAACTATTTAATATAAAAACCCACGCCATAATTAGAGGGCCACACTTAGATACTCAAAACCCCACCCTGCAATTTGCTAAACAGTGTGCAATGGATTTACATGCGGTTACTCGTATTGAATATAAGCAGCGCCATGACCCAGATTATTTAGCTCAGTTGCAAGCACGCTTTACACAAGCCTATATAATCCCAGAAGGTGGAAGTAATACATACGCCCTGCCTGGGTGTGCTGAGCTTGCTAAAAGCTTACCAAAACATGATTACTTAGTATGTCCCACTGGAAGTGGAGGAACACTTGCAGGCTTAATTGAAGGTAGCTATGAGGCCACACAGCTGTTAGGAATTGCGGTATTAAAACAAGCCGAGTACTTGAATAATGAAATTACAGCGCTCAGTAAAAAAGCAGCTCAGCAATCCAATTGGCAGCTACTTACTGAGTTTCATGATGGCGGTTATGGCAAATTTAGTAATGACTTATGGCAGTTTTGCCAACGCTTGCAGCAGCAACATAACTTACCTCTTGAGCCTATATACAGCGGTAAAATGATGTATGCACTATGGCAACTTATCGAGCAAGATTACTTTGCTGCTGGTAGTCATATAATGGCGATTCATACAGGCGGTTTACAGGGGCTCAATGGGCTAAAATACCGTGGCCTGATCTAGGGCTATTAACCTCTGGGCATTAAAACATGCTTACTTAAGGCCAGTTTAACCACGGTGCAATGTGTAACCTAGTGAGCTCTACAACCGCTGCTAGAGTGGCCCTTTTGGCTGTACTTAGCTTAAAAGGATTAACTGCCCTTAGTAAAACGTGGCATGTGTGTATTCCTGCAAGGGCTCAGAAAAGTAAAAACCTTGTGCGGCAACTACGCCTAGTTTAGCCAACATAAGTAGCTCTTTTTGGGTTTCTACACCCACCGCGTACACAGGTATATTGAGCAATTTGCTTTGCGCCACAATGTTTTTAACTTGTTTTTGCTGTTGTGTTTTTTCATCCACATTATGAACAAGCGGATACCCTAGTTTTATACCGCTAACTAATTTTTGAGAAGCAATTTGGTTAATGTGCTCCACATTCTGTACATTATCAATCACCAGCAAACTTTGTAGGGCTGTAAGTTTTTCAAAGGCACCTGCTAGTTGCGCTTGGTACTTAATAAAGTCTGCTTCGCTAATTTCAAACTGTAACTTTCGCTTTGTCGTAAAATCTTTCATATTGGTGACAAACCAGTTCCAAAACTGCTCGTTAAACCAATTACTTATATGCAAATTAACGCTTACCGTTAGAGCACTGGGCTCAGCTAAAATAAGCTTTTTAACTTGAAGTAGCACCGCTTTATCTAACTCAAATGCTTGGTGATTGTTAAAGTCTTGATTAATAAAGTAACGCGCAGCTAATAAACCGTGCGGTTGCTGCCTAATTCTTATTAGCACTTCATGTTGTACAATATCGCCGCTGGTGATCATAAATAACGGTTGAAAGAATAAGATAAATTTATTCTTTTTAATATTTTCAATAACCTGCTTACTTGAAATTAAGTTCCCTTGCTCGTGCTGTAACGCGAGCCTATGCCAGTGTTGAATTAAGCTTTTTTCTGAAAATACTAAGGCCGATTTAGCGAGTTTAAAAATAACGGGTTGCTCAGCCGCATATCGATAATTGCACAAACCAACCTTTATGTTTTTACGTGTTACTGTGCTTCGATAACGCTTACAAATTTGATAAACGCATTCGTGTAGGCTTTCACTGTATGTATCTAGCTTGGCTACAGGGATATTATTTAAAGTAATAGCAAGGTTGTTAGCATCAAATACATTAACTGATACTGCAGGAAGCTCTTTAAAATATTTTGCTATCAATACCTTAAAGCTTGCTTGGGTATCGGTATTTTCATCAAACACACAATCACATTTCACTATGGCAAATAAGCTATGACGCGCTGCACTAACACCGTACATAGACTTTACTTCGCAGTTTAATGTGGTTATTTGCGTAGAAAGTTTTTTTGCTGCTTTAGTTTTGCTGTAAGGCAATGGCATGTTCGCTGCCGGTTTTTTTACTAATACTTTCCACCATCTAACCCACCAGCTAGTGGCACCTAATATAATGATATTTAATAATAAAAATAAGTAGGCTTGCTCCACCCAGGCAGGCCAGTGGTATAAACTTATGCTGAGCGTTTTATAGCTAAATACATCGTGCTGTATATCAACTAAGTATTTGAAGTGTTCAGCATTTGAGTGTGCAGCCAGCATAAAGCCCTTACTTTGCACCAATGCCTGCACTATTTCTTTATCGGCATTGGCATTAATTTGCAGCTCAAAAATTTGCTGTGTTAACTGCTGACCATTTTTATGAATTTTTTTATGGAGCGTATCATTTAAAAGCACATTAAAAATAATTACCACCAGCGTGAAACTGGTTAAGTAAATTATTTTTTTTTGCTCAGCAATTTTTATTAAGGCTTTATGCATAGTGCTCTCTGTGGCAACGCGACTATTTAAAGTGTTGTTCAAAATAGTCATTAGCACAAGCAGGCAAAGCAACTTTAAATGTTTATAATTTTGCTAAACAAAAAAACCCCGTGTAAACGGGGTTTTGGCAAATAGTTTATTACTTTTAGGGTTGCTCGCCCTGCGCGTTTAATATCATTTCGCCGTCTTCTTTGTATAGCTCGCCTTTAGGCCATTGCGCTAATAGCGTTAAAACTTGCTCACTAGGGCGACATAGCTTAACCCCTTTTTCGGTGCACACTATAGGTCTATTAACCAGTATAGGGTGCTCAAGCATGGCCTCTAAAATAGCTTCGTCTGTTACATTTTCATTTAACAAGCCTAGTTCTTCAGCAGGCGATTTACTCACTCTCAACGCTGTTTTTGGTGTTAAGTTTGCTGCGGCAAATAACGCTAACAATTGAGGTTTTGTCCAGCCCTCTTTAAGGTATTCAATAACCGTTGGGTTATAGCCAGCGGCTTTAATAATCTGCAATACATTGCGCGAAGTACCACAATCAGGGTTATGATGAATAACGACCATGACACTCTCCTAGTTAAACCAATGACGCGTTTTATTAGCAAAATAAACTAAGCTAAGCATAACGGGTACTTCAACAAGAACGCCCACAACGGTGGCAAGCGCAGCACCAGAGTGTAAACCAAATAATGAAATGGCTACGGCAACAGCGAGTTCAAAAAAGTTAGAAGTTGCAATCATGCAAGCTGGAGCTGCAATATTATGAGCTAGGCCCATTTTTTTTGCGGCTATATAGGCTATTGCAAAAATACCGTACGTTTGAATAAGCAGCGGAATAGCAATCAATACAATGGCTTCTGGGTTATCTATTAATGTTTGAGACTGAAAACCAAATAAAAGTGCCACCGTTGCCAGTAAGCCAATTATAGAATACGGTTTCATTACCTTTAAAAAGTGATTTAACCGTGTGTGATCTTCACCTTCATCTAACTTTTTGCGGGTAATAGCGCCTGCTATTAATGGAATAAGTACATACAAAACCACCGAGAGTAATAACGTGTCCCACGGTACCGTTATGTCTGTTACCCCTAGTAATAAACCTGCGATGGGCGCAAAGGCAAATATCATAATAATATCGTTGATAGATACCTGCACTAACGTGTAATTAGCATCACCTTTTGTTAATTGACTCCACACAAACACCATTGCAGTACATGGTGCTACTCCTAATAAAATCATACCGGCTATGTATTCTGTTGCCGTTTGTGGGTCGACAAAGTCTGCAAAAATGCCTTTAAAAAATAACCACCCTAGTAAGGCCATGGTAAAGGGCTTTATGAGCCAGTTGATAACGACTGTCAGTACTAAGCCTTTAGGCTTTTTGCCTACATCTTTAATAGAAGAGAAGTCAATTTGCACCATCATTGGGTAAATCATAAACCAAATGAGTACAGCGATAACAATATTTACATGTGCATATTCTAAGCTTGCAACAACACTAAATACATCGGGTACGGTGTAACCAGCGACAATCCCTACCGCGATTGCCAGCGCAACCCACACCGATAAAAAGCGTTCAAATAACCCCACAGTAACCTCCTAAATGTCTTTTTGATTTACGCGTTTACTGAGCTGCTCTGCTGTTTCTACTCGCTCAGAGTATCTATCAACAAAGTAATCTTTTTGGTCGCGCATTAATAAGGTAAATTTTACGAGCTCTTCCATTACATCCACAATTCGATTGTAAAAAGCGGAAGGCTTCATTCGGCCATTCTCTTCAAATTCTAAAAACGCTTTAGGCACCGATGACTGATTAGGTATTGTTACCATGCGCATCCAGCGCCCTAATACGCGTAACTGATTAACCACATTAAATGACTGCGAACCACCACAAACCTGCAGCACAGCCAGCGTTTTACCTTGTGTAGGCCTTACCCCACCCAGGTTTAATGGAACCCAATCAATCTGGTTTTTAAACACACTCGTCATAGCACCGTGTCGCTCCGGCGAGCACCATACTTGCCCTTCAGACCAGAGCATTAAATCACGCAACTCTTGCACCTTAGGGTGCGTCTCATCTTCACTATCTGTTATGGGTAAACCTTCAGGGTTAAATATTTTAACCTCAGCGCCAAAGTGGGTTAGCAAGCGTGCACTTTCTTCTATAACTAACTTGCTATATGAGCGGGCTCTTAGCGAGCCGTATAACAATAAGATTTTAGGTTTATGAGATGAAAACGTTAGCGTGAAATCCTTAACGGTAGGCGGAGTGCTTTGTGAAAGTTCTAAATTAGGTAGCTCGTGTTCAATTGATTTACTCATAATCCTTAACCTTGTAGTTCTATAGCGAACTAAACATATATGAAAAAATGAATATATGAAATTTCACATATTAAAAGGTGTGAGTCAAACCCTATTTATATAAATTTTACGTTTTGTTTTTTAACGTTGCGGGCGTTAAAGCCTGCTATTAAAGGTAGGTAATTGATAAGTTTATTTATTTAAGCAGCTAATTATTGTATCGCGTAATGTTTTAGCTTTTATTGGTTTAGCAACATGTGCATTCATACCAATAGATAGATAGTGAGTAATATCATCTTTCATTACGTTTGCAGTTAACGCAATGATAGGCATAGAGGCAAGCGCAGTATTGCTGTCACTGCGTATTACTTTAGTCGCTTCTACACCGTCCATAATGGGCATATGAATATCCATTAAAATAATATCAAACGTTTCTAATTTTACGGTTTGTATGCATTCTAAACCATTTTCTACTACGTGCACCTGCGCCCCACTGGCGGCTAATATATCGGATACAATTAACCTGTTTATGGCGTTATCTTCCACAACGAGTATTTTTACCCCTTGCAGTGGCTTTTCGGTGGCAGGTTTATGGGTATGGCTTGTAGAAGGGCTAACCACTTTGGTTTTCATCGCTTCAAATAACACGCTGGTAAGCACAGGCTTATGCAAAATAGTTTTAATGTTTATTTTTTTAGCTATGTCGTAAATTGCGTCGTTTTTGCTTGCTGTAAGTACAATAATATTGTTGCAAAGCTGTGGGTTTACTTTGTAAATGCGGGTAAAAAACGTTTCACTGCTCATGGTCGGCATTTCACAATCAACAATAATAATTTTATAAGTGTTTATATTTTCTTTAATTATCTCTATTGCATCACTTGCCTGCGTGCAAGGCGTACAACGCAGTCCCATTGCACTAAGCTGACTTTTAATTAAGCTTAAATCATCTTCGTTATCATCTATTAGTAATACATCAAATGGTTCAGCAAATGATAACTGTGGGCTGTCTTCTATTAATGCTTGGGTGTTTACCTCAACGTTTATGGTAGCAATAAACTCACTGCCTTCACCTTGCGTACTGCTTACAGAAATATCGCCACCCATTGCTTGGCATAAACGTTTACTAATGGCTAAGCCTAACCCCGTTCCCCCGTATTTTCGGGTTGTAGAGCTGTCGGCCTGAGTAAATGATTCAAACAAGTTAGGTAAGCTTTTTGCATCAATACCTATGCCGGTGTCTTTAACACTAAAGCGTAAAACAATACTTTTGGCGTCATTGGGGGCTTCTTCTGCGTCTATTTGCACCGAAACAGCCCCTTTAGAGGTAAACTTAATCGCGTTAGAGCACAAGTTAATTAATACTTGGTTTATACGCACCACATCGCCAACTAAGTTATGTTTCACGTTATCGCTAATATTAATCTCAAACGCAATACCTTTACTCCGCGCCCTATTTTCAAATGTGGTCGTTATATAATCGACAACCGCGTTTAACGAAAATGCAAAGGCCTCGAGTTTGATATTTCCTGACTCGATTTTTGAAAAATCTAAAATGTCATTAATAACCACAAGCAATTGATCTGACGAGTACTTTATTTTTTCTAAATACTGTTTATCTTCTTCAGGTAAGTTTTTGCCCAATAAAATATTTGTCAGCCCTATAATGCCACTCATTGGGGTTCTGATCTCATGACTCATATTGGCTAAAAACTCTGATTTTGACGAGGTAAGTTGCTCTGCTTCTTCTTTAGCTTGTAATAGCTCTTTAGTGCGTTGCTCTACACGCGATTCAAGTCGTAGCTTTTCTTCGTCAAGCGCATTTACAAGCTGAATGCGGCGGCGGTTTAACCGTAATACAAACACTAAAAAAGCGCTCAATACAAAAATAGTAATGGCAGCGCTGTAAATTAACACTTTATTTTGTTCAAAGTAACTCGGCTTGTAATAAGCAATAATCGATTTTTCTGGCAGGCTTTGCGGGGCAACATTATATTTTTTTAGCTGTCGCCAATCGTATTTATGAACACTTAAATTTTCATCGCTTATAGTAGGTAACACGTTATTTTCACTGTAAGAAATAATAGCTTCACCCACGCGTTTACCTATTTTCTCACCTGATAAAACATAACCACCCACTACACCTGAGCCCAATAAAACTTCCCAGTAGCTAAAAATGGGGGCGTTACTATGCTGAGCGAGTAAGCTGACGAGCTGATACGGGCTAATCGACTTATTTTCGTAATTTCTAAATATAGGGGTAAATAAAATAACGGCGTCTGAAGGTGCATTTTTTACTTTTGTCATCAGTTCAGCAGCCGGAAGATCAAACCATTGCTCAACTTCTAAATACGAAAAATCTTGGCTGATAAAATTAAACAGCCCTGTATAAAAGTTTCTACCTATTTCATTTTTAGTATCTAAGATGACTATGAGCTTTTTAGGTTTCATTAAATTAACCGCGCTGGCGGTTGCTTGCTTGTAGTCTAACTTAGCCTGCATTGAGGCATTATTTGTGTTGGCCGGTAGCCTAAACTGTTCGCCAGGTTCTAAATAAATTTTTGGCGTGCTAGTAAAAAAATCATTCAATTGCGATATTAACGTGGCAGCTGAGGGGGATTGCGTGACAATTATATCAATGTGCTTATTTTTATATTTTTGCTTAAGGTAGTCGCTCATTAATTGCGTTTGAGTGGCCTCATCAAAGCGCCCTACATCAATGTTTTCAACAAAAAGCTCATAGTCAAAAGTCCGTGTTGATAGCTCGCTATTTAAGCCCTCTTCAACACTTTTATGCCAAGGCATATGTTGGTTTGTAGAATTTATAAATAAGACATTGGTAATTTTAGAATCCGGTTGAGCGCTTACCGGCAAACTGGCAAATTGAAAAACAAGAAATAAAAATAAAATAATGGCTTTCATGTTTCTCATAGTTGCTTGAAGTAATTAGTACCACTAGAGTAGATGTTAATTAGTTACAAATCAATTAAATGAGATGTAAATTACAAAGGTGTTTTTGCGTTTTTGCGCATTTACGCCTCGCTAATTATTGCAGTGCATAAGTTAGCTAAAAGCGCTTTTATAAAGCCAACTCAATTACGCATGCTAAGCTGAATCTCTGCTTGGGCATCAAGTGCCATTTCTACAAACGCTTGCGTGGTAGCGCTGCTGTTAATTTGCTTGTATTGCAGCTGCAAATAAATTTGTGTGTCGACCTTTTCTAACTCTATAAAATGGCAACCCTCGCTATATAATTTACTTACACAATAAGGCGCTATAGCTAACCCTAAACCGGCGGCAACCTCTGTTACTAAGGTTTGCATATGCCTTGGCTGACTAATAATGTTAGGTGAAAAGCCAGCGCGCTTGCAACGAGTAATAATTTCATCAAACAACCCTAAGGCTTCGTCGCGATTAAAAAGAATAAATGGCTCATTTTTAAGGGTTTTCAAATCAATAGTTTGCACCGATGCAAAGGGATGGTTTTTGTTGACCACCGCTACGAGGCGGTCAACGTACATAGTTTCACTTATAAACTCATCGGCTATGGTGCTTGGTAACGGCCGAGAAAACGCGACATCTACCCGTTCGCTTTTAAGGGCCTCTATTTGCTCGGTCGCGGTCATTTCTAGCAAGGTAACGTGAACATTAGGAAACTGCGACTTATACGTTCGGATTAATTTGGCCAAAAATGTTAAACACGCAGAGCTTAAATACGCAATACTTAGCGAGCCTAACTGCCCGCTATCGACCAGTTTAACCTTATTTTTAGCCCGCTCTGTAAGCGCTAAAATTGCCGTGGCATCTTTAACTAACTGCTCTCCCGCTTGCGTGATCGACACCTCCCGAGAGTTACGGATAAACAAGCTAACACCTAGCTGCTCTTCTAACGAAGAAATATGGCGACTTATAGCGGGTTGAACAGTATGTAGCTCTTGAGCCGCTTCTGAAAAGCTCAGGTGCTTAGCCACTGCAATAAAACTTTTTAATATTTTTATATCCATGTGCGACTCAAATTTGCTCTGTGTGAGAGGTATAGCAGCAACTATACGTTATTTGTATAGATTCCATCAAATTTAAACATTTCTAACATCAAGCATCTCCCTCTATCATTCGCCTACCTTTTAATGTTGGAGAGCAAAATGACCCAGGTAACTCAAAGCGCCTCGTTAAGTCGCTTTATTTTATTGTTGATGACAACCGCCATTGCAGCAACCGCTGCAAACCTATATTACAGCCAGCCAATTTTACCTCTGATTGGTAACGAGTTTAATTTAACGGATTCACAACTTGGTAGCATTCCCGCATTTACTCAGTTTGGTTACGCTTTTGCCCTATTGTTTATTTCGCCGCTGGGGGATTCTATTGCGCGTCGGCGCTTAATAAGCATTTTATCGGGCTTACTGGTTATTGCATGTAGCTTTGCCGTATTTACACCTAACTTACCGCTGTTATTAATGTCGGTATTTTTAATAGGGATAAGTGCCAACATTACCCAGCAATTAATCCCTTTTGCGGCATCACTTGTATCTGCTGAAAATAAAGGGGCGACATTGGGCACCTTAATGATGGGTCTAACCATTGGTATTTTACTTTCACGCACGTTAAGCGGCTTTGTAGGAGAGCACTTTGGTTGGCGTGGCGTATTTGTTATGTCTGCAATATTAGCTGCGCTATTTGGTGTACTACTTAGGCTCTTTTTACCCCTAAATAAACCACAAACTAGCTTACGTTACTGGCCGCTACTTAAAAGTACAGTGGCGTTATTTAAACAGCACAAACCACTACAAGTGTTTACTTTAACTGGCGCGCTTTGGTTTGCTGCTTTTAATGTACTGTGGGCTACTTTAGCTATTTATATCAGTGATGCACCTTTTAACTACAGTGCCCAAGAGGCCGGATTATTTGGCATCATCGCATTAGCTGGCGTAATAGGGGCTAAGTCTTCGGGTAAGTGGGTCAATGCGTTGGGCTCTAAAAAATTAGTCATGATAGTACTCACACTTGCCGCAATTGGTTTTGCTATTACAGGCGTTTTTTTAGGAAACCTAATAGCCCTAATTATCGGTATTATTTTAATCGACTTCGCTATTTTTAGCGCACAAGTAGCCAATCAAGTCCGCGTATTTAGCATAGACCCAAGCGCACAAAGCCGTATTAATGGTGTTTACATGCTCGGCTACTACTTAGGCGGCGCCTTTGGCTCAATTATTGGTGTGAAAGCCTTTGCTTTGTACCAGTGGCCTGGCGTAGTCGTCCTTAGTGTAGTGTTAATTACCATCAGCGCTGCTTTTAACTCTCTCGCAAAAAAATAACCGCCATTAACTCCTTGCAACTAAGCGTAAGTCCCCCTTAGTTGCCCCATTTAAAAACAGAGAATACTTATGAATAAACTCAATAACGCAGGAAGCTACACTTTGCTGTGTATAGCTTGCTTAACAATCATGGTGGGTGCATTGGTTGCACCTGGTTTAATCAGTATATCAACAGCCCTAAATGTTGCTGACAGTGCGGTATTTTTAGTGACCTTACCGGCTTTAGGGGCTGTTATATTTGCGCCTATTGCAGGTAAATTAATTGATAAATATGGCGCTTACCGTTCATTAATTATTGGCTTATTTTTATACGGCTTTTTAGGTGCAAGCGTGTATTGGTTACAAGGGCCGTTGTTGGTTTTTGCTAACCGTATTTTGCTTGGCGGTGTTACCTCAATTGTTATGGCCGGTTGTACCGTTTTAATATCACAGTGGTACTTTGGTAAAGCGCGCCTAGGCATGCTTGCTAAGCAAGGTATGGCAATAGAGCTCGGTGGCGTTATATTTCTATTTATAGGTGGCCTACTTGCTGTGCAGCATTGGGCTTTACCATTATCGTTGTACCTTATTTCTTGGGTATTTTTAGCCATGTTGCTACTTTTTGTGCCGCGTAATCACCCTCAAGCACAAGAGGCACAAGCAACACAAGAGCACGTAATATCAAATAAAGGCTTATCTCTTAAGCATGTGTATTCGCTGGCTGTGCTTGCAATGATCACGTTTTTTAGCGCAATTGTTTTACTACCCAGCACAATGCATGCGCAAAATTATAATGAAGAACAAGTAGGGTTTTTACTCTCTTTCATCTCGTTAGTGGCTGTTGTTGGGGCACACTTTATGCCTCAGTTAACTAAAAAAATGGGCGAGCAAAAAGTACTTGCGCTGGCATTTATAGGCTATGGGGCATCATTTGCTTTCTTTTTACAAACGGGTACAGCGTTATTGGTAATAGGCGCTGTGTTTAGCGGTATTGGCTTTGGTTTTAGCATCCCACTATTAAACCATATGACCGTAGAGCGCAGCGCAGCCTCTGTTCGCGGTCGTAACCTCTCTTATTTCACAATGGCTGTTTTTTCTGGGCAATTTTTAACATCGTTTGTTGAATATATCCCAGGAGGCACTCGCAATATTTTTATTAGCTGTATCAGCTTATGTGCACTCACCGCGCTGTACTTATTTGTTAAAAAAAATCATTCACAATCAGTATAAAAGAGGTTTTTATGTCAGAGTCATTTAAATTAATAGCCGGTAATTCATTTCCAACAGTTACTGCACACTTGCTCGATGGTACAACCGCAGATCTAAGTAAGCCGCACGGTGGCGCCGAGTGGCAAATGCTCGTGGTATACAGAGGCAAGCATTGCCCGCTTTGTATGCGTTACTTAAATTTACTAGAAGCGCAATTACCCGCATTAAAGGCACTTGGGGTGAGCGTTTGTGCCGTTTCTGCAGATAGCCGCGCACAGCTAACACAAAGCATGGACACACTCGCGATTAGCTTTCCTATTGCGTATGGTTTAACACAGCAGCAAATGAAACAACTTGGGCTGTATATTTCCTCACCTCGCTCTGAGCAAGAAACCGACCACAACTTTGCAGAGCCCGCGATATTTGTCGTAAATGAGCAAGGGGTATTGCAAGCTGTAAATATTTCTAATGCCCCGTATTTACGCCCTGAGTTAGACGTGGTTGTAAGAGGCCTAAAGTTTATTAAAGAGCAAAATAACTACCCTATTCGCGGCACTGTTGTGTAACCATTTAAATTGCAGCCGTGGCGTTTATTACCTTACGGCTGCTTTATTAAGGCATAAGCTTTCATGAAGAATTTATTTAGTAACCTTTTAAATTTAGCCAGCGCGCTTTTTATGTTTAAGTTTGCCCTGCCAAAATTATTAGCAGCGCAGGTAAGCGTTAAAACCTTTAGCTACTTTGCGCAGGTACTGCCCGTTAACGCTAAAATTTATATGTATAGCGTTGGTTTACTGGAGTTGGTAGTGGGTTTAATGATGCTTGCTCTTTTGTTTATTAAAAATGAAAAGCAAAAAGCACTGTTTACCTATGTTGCGTATGTTTTATTGGCGGGTACGTTAATTGGGGCGCTGTTACATGAATATTTTGTTCGCCCCGAGCCAGTTGCTCAGTTAGTGACTTACTCAGGCTGCTTTTTAGTTATATGTGCCATTCAATTTTTAGCCTATAAAAAGGCGCTAATAGCGCGTTTTGAGTGACTTTAAGGCGTTAAATGGTAGATAGAAACAGTGCCTTTTGTGCTAAAACGTGTAGTTACAAAAAAGCCGCTAAATAGCGGCTTTAGATGTTTTTTTCAACATTTTACATTTTGTCTTTGGTTAAAACGGAATGTCGTCATCAAAATCTATTGTTGGTTCCATAGGATTTGATGCACCGCCCTGAGGGGCGTTTTGCGGCTTAGGTGCAAAACCACCTTGCTGCTGTGGCGCATTACTTTGCCCAGGAGCAAAGCCACTGTTGTTTGATTGTTGGTATTGGTTATTTTGCTGTGGAGCAGGTGCTGCAGCTGGGCGTTGTGCTGGTGCAGCTTGTTGCTGTGGTGCATAACCACCTTGCTGGCTGTTTTGAGCTTGGTTGTTTTGACCATAGCCACCGCCTTGTTGATTATTTTGGTAACCGCCACCTTGTTGGCCGCCTTGATTACCTTGATAACCACCACCTTGCTGATCGCCACCGCGAGCGCCTAGCATTTGCATTTGACCCGTAAAGCCATCAACAACGATTTCTGTTGTGTATTTTTCTTGGCCTTGTTGGTCGGTCCATTTACGTGTTTGAAGTTTACCTTCGACGTAAATTTGCGAGCCTTTACGGCAGTACTCACCAACAATTTCAGCTAGCTTGCCAAAAAATACTACACGGTGCCATTCAGTTTTATCAACCATTTGGCCAGTGTTTTTGTCTTTATAGCTGTCTGACGTTGCTAAGGTAATATTTGCTACACCATTGCCATTAGGCATGTAACGAACTTCAGGATCTTGTCCTAAATTACCAACCAAAATTACTTTGTTCACACCGCGTGCCATGGAACCTTCTCCTATAAACGTTAGATTAAACCAGCTACTTTACGTGCTTGGTCTAGGTCAAATTCTTTATCATTAATCTTTAAATAGCTGCGGCTTTCGTCGCGTACTACTGTTGCTTCTATTACGCCAGGTAAAGCAACTAGCTTAGAAGCAAGTGCTTGAGCTTGCTCTTCAGAACTTAAATTGGTCATTAAACTAATAACTTTACTTTTCGGTGGGACTTGCATTTTCCACGCAATAATAAGCCATATTAACCCAACAAGTGCCGCGGCCGCAAACACAGCTTGCGTACTTGTAGTTTGGGCAACATAACCCCCTAAAATACCACCTAAAAAAGCCCCCAAAAACTGGCTAGACGAATACCCACCCATAGCCGAACCTTTTTGGCTAGCGGGCGCAATACGCGATACAAGCGCAGGCATAGTGGCTTCTAAAAAATTAAATGCTACAAAATAAAGCAACATACAAATGGCAATGCCAACCACGCTATTCACCCAAATAGACATAGCAAACATACTAATAGAAAGCAGTGCTACTGAGCCAATAAACGCTTGTTTTTCTTTTTCTTTTTTAATGGCAATAATCATAATAGGGACCATTAAAATAAACGCTAACAGCAATACCGGAATATATAAATACCAATGGTGGTTTGCCACTAAGCCATCTTTTATTAGTTGGCTGGGTAGTACCACAAAAATAGTGGTTAGCGTTAAATGTAGCAGTAATACACCTGCATTTAAGCGCGATAATTGCGGATGCTTAATAAGCTTTTTAATATCACTAAAGCTTGCCAAGGTATCGCCTTTGGGCGCTTTGTTTACTGCGTTGGGCACTAGAAATAAAATAATACCAATACCGAACACGGCAAGTATTGCTGTTAACCAGAATACTCCCGCTACACCCCACGACGCGGCAACAATAGGCCCAAGTAACATAGCAAAAGCAAAGCTCATGCCTATGCTCATACCAATCACCGCCATTACTTTAGGGCGCTGTTCGTCGCGGCTTAGGTCGCTGGCAAAAGCAAGCAGCGCACTGGCTATAGCGCCCATACCTTGTAGTGCACGGCCCACTGTAACCATTTGAATAGATTCAGCAAGGGCTGCAATAACAGAGCCCAACGCAAACACAACTAAGCCACCAACAATTACTTTTTTACGGCCTATTTTATCTGACAAACGCCCCATAGGAATTTGCAGTACCGCTTGCGTTAAGCCATACGCGCCAATAGCAAATCCTATCCACATAGGCGAAAAACCATCAAGCGATTGGCCATAAATAGCCAATACAGGCATCAGCATAAACAAGCCGAGCATTCTAAATGCAAACACACTCGCCAGCGATACAGCGGCGCGCTTTTCTCGTGAATTAAGTGAAGATGCGGTCATTATCTGCGTATTCTTACGATATGAAAAATTTAGGCTGGGATTCTACCACAAGCTTGGCAATAATTAATCGCCTATAAGTAAGGATTTTTTCGTTGATCATTGATTAATAATGTTTCGTATTATGCGATACTGGACAAATAATTTTGGTAATAAACGAGATAGCATGGAAAACATTGAAGTCCGAGGCGCCCGTACGCACAATTTAAAAGACATCAGCCTAACCATCCCACGTGATAAATTAATTGTTATCACAGGCCTATCTGGTTCGGGAAAGTCATCACTGGCATTTGATACTTTATATGCAGAAGGACAGCGTCGTTATGTTGAGTCACTTTCTGCCTACGCAAGGCAATTTTTATCGTTAATGGAAAAGCCTGACGTTGATCATATTGAAGGCCTCTCTCCCGCCATTTCTATTGAGCAAAAATCTACATCGCACAATCCTCGCTCAACAGTGGGTACCATTACCGAAATATACGATTACTTGCGTTTAATGTTTGCCCGCGTGGGCGAACCACGCTGCCCAACCCACGACTTACCGCTTGCAGCTCAAACAATTAGCCAAATGGTTGATACCGTTTTAGCACTGCCAGAGGGCACTAAGCTGATGCTTTTAGCGCCAGTGGTTAAAGATCGTAAAGGTGAGCACGTTAAATTACTTGAGCAACTTGCAAGCCAAGGCTACATTCGTGCTCGTATAGACGGTGAAGTATGCGACTTATCAGATCCGCCAACACTTGAGCTTCATAAGAAACACACTATTGAAGTCGTAGTTGACCGCTTTAAAGTAAAAGATGGCCAACAGCAGCGTTTAGCAGAGTCGTTCGAAACCGCACTTGAGATGTCTGGCGGTGTGGCAAATGTAGCCTACATGGACGACAGCACGATAGAAGAAATGCTGTTCTCGGCAAATTTTGCCTGCCCTACCTGTGGCTACGCAATGACCGAATTAGAACCGCGCTTATTTTCGTTTAATAACCCTGCCGGTGCGTGTCAAAGCTGTGATGGTTTAGGCGTACGCCAATATTTTGATCCTAACCGTGTGGTACATAACCCAGAGCTCAGCCTTGCCGGTGGTGCTATTAAAGGATGGGATAAACGCAGCTTTTATTATTTTCAAATGCTACAGGCGGTCGCCGAGCACTATAACTTTGATTTAGATGTGCCATTTGAAAAGCTGGCTAAAGAATCGCAAAAAATTATTTTAGAAGGCTCAGGGCAAACAAAAATAGCCTTTAACTACCGTAACGACAGAGGCGATTTAATAACACGCAACCACGAGTTTGAAGGCGTGTTAAACAACATGAACCGTCGCTATCGCGAAACTGAGTCAAACTCGGTGCGTGAAGAGCTCGCTAAATATCAAACTAGCCAAGCGTGCCCTAGTTGTCATGGCTCTCGTTTACGCCAAGAAGCACGCCACGTATTTATAGGTCAAACAAACCTACCTGCTATTACAACTATGAGTATTGGCGAAGCGATGGACTTTTTTGAAGGGCTATCACTAACAGGCCAAAAAGCCCAAATAGCTGAAAAAATCCTGAAAGAAATTCGCGACCGCTTATCGTTTTTAATTAATGTAGGCCTTAATTACTTATCGCTTGAGCGCAGTGCCGATACCCTCTCCGGTGGTGAAGCCCAGCGTATTCGTTTAGCCAGCCAAATAGGTGCGGGCCTTGTAGGCGTAATGTACGTACTGGATGAACCATCAATTGGTTTACACCAGCGCGATAACGACCGTTTATTACAAACATTGGTGCATTTACGCGACTTAGGTAATACCGTTATTGTTGTTGAGCACGACGAAGACGCGATTCGCGCAGCCGATCACATTATTGATATTGGCCCAGGTGCGGGTGTACACGGCGGACATATTATTGCTCAAGGTACACGTGACGATATTTTAGCCACTAAAGACTCAGTAACTGGCCAGTTTTTATCAGGCGTGCGCAAAATAGAAGTGCCACAAGAGCGTAACCCAACCAGCGAAAAATGGCTTGAGCTATTTGGTGCCACAGGTAATAACCTAAAAAATGTAGACTTAAAAATTCCATTTGGCTTATTAACCTGTATTACAGGGGTATCAGGCTCAGGTAAATCAACGCTCATTAACGATACACTCTTTAAGCTTGCGCATACCGAGCTTAACGGCGCGACCACAGCAGAAGCCGCGCCTTACAAATCAATTAGTGGCCTTGATCATTTTGACAAAGTTATTGATATTGACCAAAGCCCAATTGGTCGCACACCGCGCTCAAACCCTGCAACCTACACAGGTATTTTTACCGGTATTCGTGAGTTATTTGCAGGTACACAAGAAGCCCGCTCTCGCGGCTATAAAGTAGGTCGCTTTAGCTTTAACGTGAAAGGCGGGCGCTGTGAAGCCTGCCAAGGGGATGGTGTAATTAAAGTAGAAATGCACTTTTTACCTGATGTATATGTACCGTGCGATGTATGTAAGGGCGCGCGCTATAACCGCGAAACCTTAGAAGTACAATACAAAGGTAAAAACATTCACCAAGTGCTCGAAATGACCGTTGAAGACGCGCACGACTACTTTGATAAAATACCTGCAATAGCGCGTAAACTTAAAACGCTAATGGACGTAGGTTTATCGTATATTCGCCTAGGGCAAGCTGCTACCACGCTCTCTGGTGGTGAAGCACAACGTGTAAAACTGGCTCGTGAGCTTTCTAAACGCGATACAGGTAAAACTCTGTATATACTTGATGAGCCAACAACCGGCCTTCACTTTGCCGATATTGAACAGCTACTTGTGGTATTACATCGCCTGCGCGATCATGGTAATACCATTGTGGTAATTGAGCATAACTTAGATGTGGTTAAAACCGCAGACTGGGTGGTTGATTTAGGCCCTGAAGGGGGCGCTGGCGGCGGTGAAATACTCATTGCAGGCACGCCTGAAGAAGTAGCCGAATGTGAGCGCTCGCATACTGGGCATTACCTAAAACCATTGCTTTAAGATAGATAATAAAAAGTATTCATTAAAAGTTACAAAAATGCCGCTAAATTTAGCGGCATTTTTATTTGCTTATACTAATTTATGTACGAGGAATAAACCCTAGTGCATCGTAAACCGATTTAAGTGTTTTTTCTGCACGTACACTGGCTTTTTCTGCGCCTGATTTCATGATGCTATCAAGTAAGTTTTGATCTTCTCTGATCTCTTTAAAACGGGCTTGGATTGGCTCAATCATGCTAACAACTGCATCGGCTGTGTCTTTTTTCAGGTGACCATACATTTTATCTTCATACTCTGGCACTAAGTCTTCAATTGAGCGCTTAGTGGCTACGCTTAATAAAGTAAGTAAATTAGAAACGCCTGGCTTTTCAGTACGGTCAAAGTAAATACGCGCTTGCTCGTCTGAATCGGTTACTGCTTTTTTAAGCTTTTTCTCAATCTTTTTAGGCTCATCTAATAGCATGATGTAGCCATTAGGGTTTTCATCAGACTTAGACATTTTTTTGAGCGGATCTTGAAGGCTCATTACGCGTGCGCCAAATTCAGGAATATATGGCTCTGGTAACTTAAATACGTCACCGTATAAATTATTAAAGCGTGTCGCTATATCACGCGTTAACTCTAAGTGCTGCTTTTGGTCATCCCCTACCGGTACTTGGTCTGCTTGGTATAATAAAATATCCGCTGCTTGCAATACTGGGTACGAAAATAAACCGACGTTTACATTGTTAGCATGCTTAGATGACTTGTCTTTAAACTGAGTCATGCGGTTAAGCTCGCCCATTTGTGCGTAACAATTTAGCACCCATGCTAACTGCGCGTGTTCTGGCACTTGCGACTGTACAAATAAGGCCGATTTTTCAGGGTCTATGCCACATGCCGCATATAACGCTATACCATCTAATACACGAGAGCGAAGAAGTTCAGGCTCTTGGCGCACGGTAATCGCGTGTAAATCAACAAGCATAAAGAAACTTTCGTGGTCTTCCTGTAGCTTTAGCCACTGGTTAATAGCGCCAACATAGTTGCCTATTGTCATACCACCGGTTGGCTGAATGCCACTTAAAACTACTGGTTTACTCATGATTTTCCTTTAGTGTTTAGTTAATTAAAAATTTTAACGCTGTGTTAGTGTTGGTATTATATCTAAGAAGTTATCGCATAGGTACTGTGGATTATAATCCTCAAGATTTTCGCCTTGGTTATAACCATAATCCACCGCTATTACATCAATTTTAGCGGCATGTGCTGCCAATATATCGCTTTTTGAATCGCCAATCATAATAGCCTTACTCGGCTCAACATTTAGCTTGTTACATGCATACAATAAAGGCGCTGGTGAAGGCTTTTTAGCCATATCGTCTCCACACACTATCACTTCAAAGTGACTGGTAAGAGAAAGCTTATCAAGTAGTAGCTCGGTAAATAGGCGCGCCTTATTAGTAACAAGTGCTTTTGGCATGCCCCGCAAAGCACTGAGCCCTGTTTCTACATGCTGATACAACACACTATACTTGCCCACTAGCTGCTCATAATGTTGGTAAAATAAGGCAATGGCTTTTGCACTAAGCGCTTCATCTAAATGTTCGCTAATTTGCATATCGCCGCTGAGTGCACGTTTGACTAGGGTTTCAATACCGTTGCCTATCCAGCTTTCAACCAAGCTTTGGCTAACAATAGGAAACGCTAAATCACTTAGTGTTAAGTTTACTGCTAGGTATAAATCGTAAACGCTATCAACAAGTGTGCCGTCAAGGTCGAACAAAGCTACATCATATTTCATTACTTTACGTTTCCTAACTGCTCACGCATTTGATCAATAACAACCTTGTAATCAGGCTCATTAAAAATAGCAGACCCTGCTACAAACATATCGGCACCTGCTTGCGCTGCTGCGGCTATGTTATCAACCTTAATACCACCATCTACTTCTAGGCGAATATCACGACCCGACGCAACTATACGCTGCTTAGCTTGAGCTAGTTTTTCAAGGGTGTGGGGAATAAAGCTTTGGCCGCCAAAGCCTGGGTTTACCGACATTAATAAAATAGTATCTAGCTTATCAATAACGTGATCGAGGTAGCTAAGGCTAGTGGCAGGGTTAAATACTAAGCCTGCTTTACAACCATGGTCTTTAATGAGCTGTATGGTGCGGTCTATATGCTCGCTGGCCTCAGGGTGAAAAGTAATTATTGATGCGCCGGCCTCTGCAAACAAAGGGATTATACTATCGACTGGTTTTACCATTAGGTGCACATCTATAGGGGCTGTTACACCGTAATCTCTAAGCGCTTTACACACCATAGGCCCAATAGTGAGATTAGGCACGTAGTGATTGTCCATGACATCAAAATGTACTACATCAGCGCCTGCAGCGAGTACTTTATCCACATCTTCGCCTAATTTTGCAAAATCGGCTGACAAAATAGAAGGCGCAATTAAGTATTTTTGTTCAGGGTTTAACATAGTAATCCGTCAATCAGTAAAGTATGCCTTAATGTACCGTAAATGCTGAGGTTTCCCAAGTAATACACTGTAAATTAGGCATAACTAAAAATATCGATTTAAATATATAAGTATTTATTTATGAAAAGCTTTAGGGCGTGTTGAGCTTTAGTGGTTGAGTTTTGGGCAGCATGTTTAATTTTTGGTAAGGCCGTGAGTAGACGCACAAGCTTTGCTTACATGATACAAGTTATTAGTTTACGTAAGAGCAGTTATTGTGCCCACTCGATTACAAACTTCGGGGCGCGATTTAAAAACTCTTAGCTTGAGAGCACACTTTAACTCGCAAGTTTCAACAGGCCTTAGCTATTACAGGTAAATATTAGTTTGTTATTTATACAGCTTTTGTTATTATTAAAGGAGTAACTTAATTTTAGGCTAATATTATGCGTGCATTTAAAACAGGGATCTTAATTGCGTCGGCATTGTTATTTATTGGGGCATTTAGTTTTGCGCCAAGTTCTGAGCAAGATTTAAGCTTAGTTAGCAATTGTCAGCATCAGGCAAGTAGTAAAAACGCTCCAAACACCTTAACGTGTGCGAAAGTAGAAGAAGACTCATCGTGGTTTTCTTGGCTAACAGGCGATAGCCGCAGTGCGCAGTTTCATTATTTAGATTTATTAGAGCTATTAACTAGCACAGAAGACGCTAAGAATACGCCTTCAATAAAACCTCTATTTTAAATAATGCTGCACTTTATTAGCGCGTTGCAAAGTGTGCTAGCAGCATTTTTTGGTGTGCAATCAGAGCACAAACGCCAAGCCGACTTCCAACAACACTCCCCTCTTTTTATTATTGCTTTAGCTGTGCTGTTTTTTGTTATTTTTGTAGTGACAATTTACGCAGTGGTTGCTTGGGTGCTAAATACATAGCCATTAACTCGTCGACCTTGTTGCGTGATCCACCTTTAGGGCTGATAGTACGTTTTACCTGAATTTTACCAAGTGTAGCTTGGCTATAAATTTTTCGCGTCCACACGGTATCGTGGTTAGATATAAGCACTGGCGTATTGTTTTCAAACGCGGCTTGCTCGGCTAAGTTTGCCAAGTTTGCTTGATCGTCTAAATTAAACCCGCCTTTAGCATAAGAGGTAAACGACGCTGTTTTACTTAACGGCACATAAGGCGGATCGCAATAAATAACCGCATTGTTTGGCACAAGCTTAAACACATCATCGTAGCTTAGGCAGGTAAATGTGGCTTTTTGTGCTTTTTCGGCAAAAAAGTACATTTCTTTTTCAGGAAAATAAGGCTTTTTATATTTACCAAATGGCACGTTAAAAATGCCTTTGAGGTTATACCTACACAGCCCATTGTAACCATGGCGATTCATGTATAAAAAGAGCATTGCGCGCTCATATACATCATTGCTTTTATTAAACTGTACACGGTATTCGTAGTAAGCGTCTGGGTGGTTATTTAAATCAACAAATAGTTTTTTAGAGTCACTTATAAACTCATCAGGCGAGCGCTTGAGCTCTTTGTATAAGTTAATTAAATCAGCATTGATGTCATTGAGTAAATAGTGTTTAAAATTACTATTTAAAAATACCGAGCCTGCACCTACAAAAGGTTCTACCAAGGTTTCAGCGTGTTTGCTGGCTTGAGATAAACGTGCATTAATATCTTCAACTAGGCTGTATTTACCGCCAGCCCATTTAAGGAAGGCTCTACTCTTTTGTTGCATTGGTTCTTAACTTCAATCTGCTGTAGCGCGATTTTACACTAAAGTGAGTCAGTTTACTGATCAAGTCGTGCAATTTCTTGTTTTATTTTGCTGATTTTTTTATAAAAAGGCTTGTTCTTTGTAAGCGCACTCGACAAGGCAGACAACGCACTTTTAGCATCAGCGAGTGATGCATAACTGCCAATAGTAACCACCCACCACACTTTATTATTTCGCTTAGTTTGATATACCTTAGCGCGCTGGCTTAAATTATGTTGAATAATAAACTCACGGGTGATTTTTTCCTGTGTAACGGCTAGCAGCTGCACAGTTGTATTATTATCTGGCTGAGCTAAATACCAAGCGTTATCGGATACGTTATTTGAGATTTTAGGCTGCGGGCTTTCTTTATCGTCACTTTCAATTGGCTCAATAGTCTCAGGAGTGTTTAAGCTTTGTGGTAACGCCTCGCTTTGCTCACTTTGAGCGCTTTGTTGAGCCTGACGCGTTAAACTTTGCATTATCGCCGGCACATCGTTTTTATGGGGCGCTACATTACCTTGTGATTTATCGCTGACCGGCTCTAAAGGCAAATCCGCTTTTGATATATCAGAATTAGCATTACTGACTTCTTTATCCGCGCTTGGGGTAGCGGTAATTTTAGAAGCAGGAATAGCGGTAGCTATGTCCTGGCTTTGTTGATTTTGATAGTACGTTTGCCACCACTGGGTCATGTCATTTTTATACAGCAACCCAATGATAAGTAGCATAATTATAATTAACAACGAGATTAAGTGTACTCGCCACGACACTTTATCTTTTTTTACAATATCAGCCACATGCTCGGTTGGTTGCCATGCTAATAATAAGCTGGGGTTGCCATTCGCTTCATTTAAAAATGCGCTAAATACGGGGTCTTCATCGTACGGTAAATTAGGAAAATACCAGCTCATTAGCTGTTTAGATTCATGTGCAGATAAAGGCTCTAAGTAAATTTCAACGGCATTATTAATAGCTAGCTTTGATTGCGAAGCTAGCATGATATAAAGCGTTACAGGGCTATTTTTGGCAAGTAACTCTAATTCCTGTAATAACTCTTCAGATAAGTGCCTTGCATTATCGAGCACCCACAAACAAGCCTCACACGGCTGCTGCTGCAACAATTGGTAAAAGTTTTCACTTAACGATAAATCGTGATCAATCAGCGGAGAGTTAAAGCTTTGCTCTAATATATCACTCATCAGTGATACATCATTTACACTGGCACTTACTTGTACAAATGCTTTATTAAAACTGTTGTATTTGTCGGTGATGAAGGTTTCGAGCATATAACTTTTGCCTAAGCCAGAGGTGCCTAGTAATACAATTAAGTTTTGCCCGTATTCAAATTGCAGAGCGATTCTATCCACCAACGCCGCACGGCTTGGTAAAATTTGCGCCTGCATTATTGCTCGATTAACGCTCTAACTTGGTCGTCTGATACGTCATCTACCAATGCGCATTGACCAAATTGAGTAGGTAAAATAAAGCGGATAGTGCCTTTTTTATTTTTTTTGTCTTTACGCATATGCATTAAAAACTGCTCAGCAGTCATTTCACTTGGGATCTCAGTCGGTAAATTATAAAGCTTGAGTAGCGTTACAATTCTATCTACCTCAGTTTGCGATAAATCACCGCGTGTATGTGCTAATTTAGCAGCAAGTACCATTCCGGTAGCAACAGCCTCGCCATGTAGCCATACACCGTATCCCATTTGCGCTTCAATTGCATGCGCAAAGGTATGCCCTAAGTTGAGTAATGCACGAAGGCCATTTTCTTTTTCATCTTGCGCCACGATAAGCGCTTTAATTTCACAACATCTATAAATAATATGCTGCAAACTTGCTTCATCTAGTTGCTGTAGCTTTTCTACATTTTGCTCAATAAAAGCAAACAGCTCGGTATCGTAAATCAGACCATACTTAATAACTTCGGCCATACCCGCTGCAAATTCGCGCTCTGGTAAAGTGTGAAGTGAATTAGTATCAATAAAAACAGCTTGCGGCTGATAAAACGCCCCAATCATGTTTTTACCCAATGGGTGATTTACCGCTGTTTTACCCCCTACAGAGGAGTCAACTTGTGATAGCACCGTGGTCGGAATTTGAATAAACGGTACACCGCGCTGATAACATGCAGCAACAAAGCCTGTTAAATCGCCAATAACGCCGCCACCTAGTGCAATTAAGCATGTGTCTCGGCCGCAATTATTTTGCAATAAAAAAGCAGATATTTTCTCAAACCATTCAAGTGACTTGTATTGCTCACCATCGGGAATGACATAAGAAAGAGGGTCTAGATCAGCTAACGAATCAAGCAGTCCTTGTAAATATAAAGGCGCAACTGTGTCGTTAGTGATAATGATAGGCCGACAATCACCAATGTGGTGAACAAGGCGGCCATTATCTTGAAGTGCAGATTGACCAATAAAAATAGGATAACTTCGCTCGTCCAAATTAACAGTTAATTCAAGCATGCTTTGTTATTTCCTTTATTATTGGTTTTTAAAAATCTAATTTCTCGATGATTTGGTTAGCAACAACTTTAGCGCTTTGCTCATCGGTGCGTACAACAAAATCGGCAACTTCTTTGTATAGTGGCTCGCGTTCTTCTGCTAAGCGCTCTAGTACATTACGAGGTGCTTCTTCAGTTTGCAGTAATGGGCGACGCTTGTCGCGTTGCGTGCGTGCAACTTGCTTTTCTATAGGTGTCTCTAGGTATACAACGATACCACGAGCCGAAAGCTTGTTTCGAACTTCTTTACTCATTACTGAACCACCACCGGTTGCAAGTACAATACCTTGCATTTCGGTTAAGTCGCCAATAACAGATTCTTCACGAAGTCTAAAGCCTTCTTCACCCTCAAGATCAAACACCCAGGCAATATCTGCACCGGTACGGCGTTCGATTTCTTGATCAGAATCGACAAATTCAAGGTGTAATTGGTCAGCGATGTGACGACCAATCGTGCTTTTGCCAGCCCCCATGGGGCCAACTAGAAATATATTACGTTTCTCAGCCATATCTTTTAGTACAAACGAACTCTAAAATTTGAAATAAAACCCCGCCTAACGACCTGGCCCCAAAATTAAGGAGGGGATTATCTCAGTAATTGGCCGGGTATTTCAAGTCTATTACAATAAAAAGCCATATAACGAGCAATTATTATCAATAAACACTCGTTGACGAACATAAAACCACTAAATTTTAGTCTATTTGTATTTTCGGTGTCACGAAAATAAGTAATTCACGTTTCTCATTAAACTCGCTGGTGCTCTTAAATAAGCGTCCAACATATGGAATATCACCAAGTACAGGTACTTTATTTGTAGTATTAATTATTTGCTGCTGAAAAATACCACCCAGCACAACGGTTTGGCCGTTATCAACCAGCACTTGTGTTTCAATTTGTTGAGTGTCTATCGAAACCGCTTCACCTGTTCCGGTTTGAACCGTTTCGCCACGAGTATCTTGTGTAATAACTAAGTCTAAAATAACTTTGTTATCAGGCGTTATATGCGGTGTAACCTCAAGGCTCAATACCGCTTTTTTAAAGCTTACAGTAGTAGCGCCACTTGAGGCCGATTCGGTATAGGGGATTTCAGTACCTTGCTCAATACGTGCTTTTTGCTGATTAGCTGCAGTAATGCGCGGGCTCGCAATAATCTCACCTTTATTTTCTTCTTCTAAAGCACTTAGCTCTAAATCAATTAAAGTGCCATTAGCCAACTTAGCTATGTGTAAACCAATACTTGCCGCAGGGTTAGTAATAGGTAGGTTTACATTAAGACGGTCTGATAAATCAGGAATAGTGCCATTTGAGATAGACTCAGCTCCTTCAAGCGAGCCAGATATACCATCACTATCTTGTTGATCACTAAATCCCCAACGCACGCCTAAATCTTCTGTGACGTTATCGCGCACTGTTACCATACGTGATTCAATAACAACCTGTTGCACTGGGATATCGAGTGTTTCAATCATACGGCGAATGCTCTCAATGCTCTTCGCTGTATCTTTAATAAGTAATGTATTGGTACGCTGGTCAACCGATACACTGCCTCGGGCAGAAATGATGCTGTTAGTGTCGGTTTTCAGTAAATCCGCAAAATCTTCAGCCTTAGCGTAGTTTAAACGAATATACTCACTGTAAAGCGGCTCTAAATCCTCGACCTTTTGTTTTGCTAGTAAATCTTTAGCTTCACGTGCAGCGAGCTCTTCAGCTGGCGCAACCATCAATATAGAGCCATCCATGCGCTTATCAAGGCCTTTAATACGCAGTACAACATCTAAAGCCTGATCCCATGGAACGCCATCTAAACGAAGTGTAATATTGCCAGTTACTGAGTCACTCGTTACTAAGTTAAACTCGTTATAACCCGCTATGATTTGCAGTACAGCTCTAACCGAAATATCTTGGAAGTTTAAGGTCATTGGACGACCTTGATATTCCTTGCCGCCATCTAAATAGGCATTTTGCGTTTCATCTTTTTCAATGGTTAACGTTAAAATGTTATCTATTTGCTGGTAGGTAAAGGTAAAAGCAGCATTAGGCTCAATAACTACACGGCTTAAGCTATCTTCTTTAAAGGTCTCAATGGTACTTACTACAGTACCAAAATCTAGCACATCTAATTCATACAGTAAGTCGTCTAAAATATCTGTGTGATGAAACTCTGCAATTATGTTTCCACCACTTTCATGTACTTCTATTGCAGCTTGCGTGTCTTGTAAAAATACTAAAACTTTTGCTTCACCTTTTTCACCACGGCGAAAATCAATAGATTGAATCCGATTAATATAAGCGCTTGAGGCATTATTACCATTGCTGCTTTCATCAGAAGCTTGTTCAGTAAGCGGGTTATCAGATACGCGCAACGACACTAAGTTATTATTAACTTGTGTTTCGTATATTTTTAAACGCTCTAAATTTACCGTAACTTTTAAGCCTTGCTCTGTCAGTACGCTGCTCACACTGTTAATACCTGCGTGATCGACCGGCACATTTTCAAGACCCTGTTCTAGTTCTGCACCATCAAATAACATTTCTATGCGTGCTGGTGTGTTGTGTACTTGAATTTTAGGTTGTTGTGTTAGCTCTTCGTCAAATACAAGTTGTAACTCTGTCTCGCCTTTTAGCAAGGGGTTATAACGTACATCATAAAGTAATGGCGCTGCACTGGCTGTTTTTACAACAAAAAGAGCCAATATGACAAATAACACCATTTGAAAACGATGATGCCAAAGTACATCCTTATACATGTGGGTTTTACCTTTTTTATTATTAATTTGCGCCATTATTTGCCGCCTCTAACATTTCCAATTTAGTCAGCCGCTCTTTCCAACAACCCGACCCATCAGGGATTAATTCAACTAGTTCTACATAATCACTACTTACAGACTTAACTTTACCGTCATACGTGCCTAAGTAATTATTTACCGTTATCCTATGCAACGTTTCATCCGCTGCGGTGATCAGTGCCCACATTTGACCGCTAGAGCCTAATGTACCTTTCATTGATAGGTTATCGAGCGGATACTTTTCTAGTGGCTCTCTCACTCTATCAGGGTCAGGGTGTAAACAATTTTTAATTTGCGTTAGTTTATTTTGAATAATTTCAGGCTGTGGAGCCACAAAAGGACTACGCAGCTGCGATGCATTATATTCAAAATGTTCAAACTGCGTTAATTCAGGTATTCCCTCAACTTTAGGCGTGGTGCTGGCCTTAACTTGGTCAATAAATTCTTTTTGCTCAGACGTATCGTCGTTACAACCTACCAACAATAAAACAGACAATGATAATAAAGGGACTAGTCTCACTTTTTAACCCCTTCTTCATAACGATACGTTTTTGCTACCACACTGAATGTTAGTTGCTTTTCACCAGATGATACAATCGAAAAGTCATGTAAACTTACAATTCGTGGTAATTGGGCTACTTTTCCTACAAATTCACCAAACTCATGGTAAGTACCTATTACTTCAATTTTTATAGGCAGCTCGGTATAAAACTCTTTTTCGATTTCAGGTAACCAGCCAATTTTCAAAAATGTTAAACCGCTAGTAGTACCTACATAAGATAAATCGTCTAAAAGGCCAGGGGTTTCATTTGAGGTAGGTAATCGCTTTAGTAGTTGTGAAAACTTATCTTCCATCTCAACCATTTGCTGGCGATATATATCAAGCTTACTGGCTACAGCATATTTAGTTCTGTAGGTAGTACGCAGCTCGACTTCTTTTGCTACCGCGCTGTGATAGCTGTCTATTTCATCAGATACCAATAAGCTGTAACTAAAAAACAACACTAAACCGGCGACAAATAAGCAACAAATTGCTTTTACTGCAACCGGCCATTCACCAATGTTGTCGAGCTCAATTTCATTCCAATCTATTTCATTTAAGGCTTTTAAATCAAGGTTCATCACTTACCTCACCAATTTTATCAAATGGCTTTACATAAAACTCCATATTAAAATCACTGAGTAACCGTGATGTTTGATCGCCTGCCACAATGCCCTGCATGATTGGCCTTTCTAATAGATAAGAGCCTTGTACCTGACGTAGCATAGTAGATAAACGATTGTTTGATTCACTGCGCCCTAACACATGTATTTGTGTACCACGCCGCTCAAGCTTAGTTAAATACACGCCTTGAGGAACAATTTTAGCTACTTCATCCATAATTTGAGTACCTAAATTACGGCTGCTTTGTAGCTCTTCAATCAACCGCATTCGTTGTTGTAAATTCTCTTTTCGCTTATCGAGATCTCTAATCTCACTAATTTTTTTATCAAGAGTACTGATTTCTGAGCTTAAATAATTATTTTTTAAGTTCTGCCCATCTTTTAAACCCGCGTAAAAAGAGCTAAGTAAGTACATACTTGCAAAACTACCTAGTACTACTGCTATTAATATAGTTATAAATTTCTTTTTTGATTCTTCTCGTTGTAGCTCTCGCCACGGCAGTAGATTTATATGTGGCATGATGAAAAGCTCCTCAATGCCAAACCAGTAGCAATTGCAAACTGCGTTCTATTTCTTTGCATTACATTTCTGTCTACTTTTGGCGAAATTTCCATATTAGCGAACGGTTCAGCCACCACAGCATGAATACCGAGCTCTTCAATTAACAACCTATCTAAACCGTCTATCATTGATGTACCGCCGGTTAGCACTATATAATCTACTTGATCTTTACCTGTGGTTGTTAAAAACATTTGTACCGCACGGCGCACCTGTTGCAATAGTGATGTCTGAAACGGTGCCAGCACTTCAAAAGTATAATTAGCAGGTAAATCACCCGTTGTTTTGCCTATTTCGGCCTCATCAAAACTTTTATTATAATAAGATACAATACTATTAGTATATTGGTCGCCACCAAATACTTGGTCGCGGGTATAAATTGTTTCACCCGCTTGAACGACACTCACCAGCATTAAAACAGCGCCAATATCTACCACGGCAACACACTTATTAAAGGCATCACTTGGCAGTTGCTGATAATACACCTCCATCGCTCTACTTAACGCATAGCTTTCAACATCAACCACTTTAGCGGTTAAGTTTGCCGCCTCCAGCGCGCCCACACGGGCTTCAACACTTTCTGTACGCGCAGCAGATAACAACACATTCATTTTACTCGGGTCGGCTTCGTTGGTAGAGAGCTTTTCAAAATCTAAACTCACTTCATCAAGGGGGTAAGGTATTAAGCTGTCAGCTTCTATTTCAATTTGCGACTCTAATTCAGCGTCACTTAATGAAACATCCATAAAAATAACTTTAGTGATAACGGTTTGTCCTGATACAGCCACTGCCGCTGATTTTAACGATTTTGGTAGTTTTCTTTTTAATTTTGTAATTATGTTACCAATTGCTTCGATATCCTGAATAGAGCGCTCGCTCATTGCACCTTTTGGCATAGGTTCAATTGCAAGTGCTTCTAGTCGAAATCCCGTTTCAATTTCACTTAAAAGCACTGCTTTGATAGAGTGCGATCCGATATCAATTCCGACCATCGCAGGTGATGGCTTTTGAAATAGTTGACTTAGCATGTTTGCAACTTGACCTTTGTTTTAATAATAAACAAGTTATAATTTTTATAGTAAAAAATATTATTCATTTTTTAATCAATATATACTAGCAGTCTAAACTCGCAATTGGGAGTCCATTTAGGGAAATATAAGTGATTTTATTAAAAAGAACATTACAATTTTTTATCATTTGCACGTTAATTGGTCTGATCACTTTAATCAGCCTTTATTATTACGTTAAACCTGATATCCCCAGTGTGCAAGTTTTAAAAGACGTGCAATTACAAACCCCTATGCAAGTCTTTACCAAAGATGGACTCTTAATTAATCAATTTGGTGAAAAACGCCGCATCCCCGTTACTATAGACGAAATACCTCAACCTTTAATTAATGCCTTCTTAGCCACAGAAGATAACCGTTTTTATGACCATATTGGTATAGACCCTATTGGTATTGTCCGCTCTGCTATTGTGTTAATTTCAACAGGTGAGAAAAAGCAAGGCGCGAGTACCATTACTATGCAGCTTGCTCGTAACTTCTTTTTAACACGAGAAAAAGCGTATATTCGTAAAGTTAAAGAGATTTTTATAGCTCTACATATTGAAAGTGTATTAACAAAAGACGAAATTCTTGAGCTGTATCTTAATAAAATAGAACTAGGTAATCGTGCATTTGGTATTGGTGCTGCTGCTCAAGTTTACTATGGCAAAGAGCTAAAAGACCTCACTCTTGCACAAATGGCAATGATTGCCGGTTTACCTAAAGCCCCTTCGGCGCTTAACCCAATTCGTAACCCAATTAGAGCTAAAGCACGTCGTAATGTAGTGCTTGGTCGCTTACTTACTGAAAACTATATTACGCAACAGCAATACAACGATGCGGCTAACCAGCCTATCACTGCTTATTTTCACGGTGCTGAGATAGACCTTTACGCCCCTTATATCTCTGAGATGGTTCGTGCTGAGATGGTTGAGCGCTACGGTGTAGAAAAAGCATATAACTCTGGCTTTAAGATATTTACCTCTGTGGAGTCTAAAGTTCAAAAGGCTGCGCAAACAGCTTTAGTTAATAATTTACATAACTATGATATGCGTCATGGCTTTCGTGGGCCTGTAGACGTGTTATGGGATCCAGAAACACAGCCTGCCTTAAGTGAGCAGCAAATTATAGAAAAGCTAAAACCTGTTAAAGAAATAGCTGATTTGCATGCTGGCGTGGTGTTAAATGTGACAGAGAAAACCGCTGACGTTATTTTAAAAAATGGCCAGCGCACCACACTTGATTGGGATAATTTAAAATGGGCGCGCAAATACATTACTCGCTACCGCCAAAGTTTTGCCCCTAAAGCCGCTACTGACATTCTTACCCCAGGCATGCAAATATGGCTGCGTAAAAATGACGACGACAGTTACCTACTAAGCCAAATACCAGAAGCTGCCAGTGCACTTGTTTCACTCGACCCACAAGATGGCCGTATTAAAGCTATAGTAGGCGGTTACAGTTTTGAGCAAAGCCAATACAACCGAGCGGTACAAGCTAAACGCCAAGTTGGCTCTAATATTAAACCCTTTATTTACTCTGCTGCGCTCGAAAATGGCTATACATTGGCCTCTATTTTAAACGACGCGCCAATAAACCAGTGGGATAAAAGTTTAGGTGTAGCGTGGCGACCAAAAAACAGCCCAGCAGTTTATAATGGCCCTATACGTATTCGCCGTGCACTTGCACAATCTAAAAACGTTATTTCTGTGCGCTTACTGCGCGGTGTAGGGTTACAACGCACCGCTGATCACTTGCTTAAGTTTGGTTTTAAAGATGCTGATATCAACCGCAGTGAATCGTTAGCATTAGGGAGTGCATCAATCACGCCATTAGAGCTTGCTCGCGGCATGAGCGCATTTGCTAATGGCGGTCACTTAATTGAACCTTACTTTATATCTGAAATTCAAGATGCTTATGGCAATGTACTATTTAAAGCAAACCCTGCTCTTGCTTGCGATGAAGACGAGCTATTACCCGTCTCTCAAGCAATGGATAGCTTTGCCAACAACCTAGATACCGACACAAAAGATGATACAGCCACGCAACCACGTTGTGCACCACGTGTTATTTCAAAGCAAAATGCTTTTTTAATTGCTGAAGCAATGCACAGCGCAGTATGGGGTGGCGGTAGCTGGACCCATAAAACAGGCTGGAGCGGGACAGGTTGGCGTGCGCAAGCATTAGGTAGACGCGATCTATCGGGTAAAACAGGCACAACCAATGACTCTGTTGATACTTGGTTTAGCGGCTTTAACCGCAATGTAGTAACGTCTGTGTGGGTTGGTTTTGACAACCCAGGTAACTCGTTAGGGCGCTCCACCTATAATAACAACCTAGATAGCAGCCAAATCTCTGGTGCTGAATCGGGCGCCAAAACGGCACAGCCTGCCTGGGTTGATTTTATGAAAGTGGCGCTTGAGGGCACACCAGAGGCGCCAATAGAGCCTCCTGAAGGGCTAGTTTCAATTCGTATCGATTTAAAAACAGGTTTGTTAAGTCATAAAAACGACTACACCAGTCGCTTTGAATATTTTGAAAAAGGCACTGCGCCTACAAAATATGTGCTGTCTCAGCCAACTGATATTTTTGAAGAAGATACAAAAACAGAAGAAGAGTTATTCTAAAAACAAAAACGGCAGCTTACACAAGCTGCCGTTTTACTATTAATATTTGCTGCGCTATTTTAAGTTTTTAACTAACCAATATAAATCAGAGTGCACTCCCGCGGCGGTCACTTCTTTTCCTGCCCCAGGGCCTTGTATTACTAAGGCATTTTCGTTGTACCACTGGCTATTAATAACAAAGATATTATCGCCAGGTGTTAAGTTAGCTAAGGCGTCCCCTTTAGGCGCGTAAGTTATACCTACCTTCGCCGATACTTTACCCTGCTCTAATGCCAATAAACCGGTATACCTAAGTACAGCATCTTGAGCATTTGCCGCATCGGCATGGTGTTTAATAAAGGCATTTAGCTTATCTTTATTCACTAAAAAGTCATCCCATGAACCTTGGGCTAACTCATCAGGCATTAATGCTTGTAAGCTTATATCATCTAAATCTAATTCAATGCCAAGCTCGCGCGCAAGTATTAGCAATTTACGTTGCATATCGCGGCCCGATAAATCCTCGCGAGGATCAGGCTCTGTAAAGCCCATTTTTTGCGCTTCAAGAACAAGGTCAGAAAATGCCACACTGCCATCGTATTTGCTGCATAGCCACGAGAGTGTGCCCGAGAAAACACCTTCAATACGGGTAATTTTATCGCCACTATTTTGTAAATCGGCCAACGCAAAGTTAATTGGCAACCCTGCCCCAACACTAGTGTTGTAGCGCCAATGCAAGTTACGCTCGCTAATACTTTGGCGCAGCGCGTTATACCAATTAGATGCAGCAGTGCCTGCGTACTTGTTAGCACTTATTAAATGGCAGTCTCGCTCAACAAAGTCAGTGTATAATTGGCTAAATTGCTCGCTTGCCGTTATATCAACAACAACTTTGTGCTCGTAATCAAGTTCGTTTAATACACTTAATAAATCCGCCTGCTCATAAGCAACGGCATTATGCTGCCATTGTTTTTTCCACTGTCCGAGTGTAATACCCGAGGCATTAAATAGCATATGTTGCGAGCGAATTAACCCAACTAGCTTAATACTATAATCGCCCGACAATCGTTTAAATTGAGCATCTAGCTGACTTAAAAATTCATCGCCTACATTACCTAAGCCAGCCACAACCAGGGCAACTTCTTGGCCTTTATTAATTAATTTTTCGTGCAATAAACTAAGTACATCGCTTTCTATTAACTGATCAGTTAACAGCAATGTATAGCCTGTATCTTGATGAATAAAACGAGGGTGAATACTTTGCTGATTTAAAACCTCAGCCGCTAATGTACTTAGTGTGTAAACATCTTGCGTAGGCGCAACCACCGCGCAGCCATTTAAATTAGACTCGCTTATATTTGCTCGCCCAGCAAAATAACTCACTACTTGATGCGTTGCACCCGCGGGCACAACTAAGTATGTATCCCCGTTATGTATAAAATGATGAAGGCTGTGCTGAATAAGCTGGCTAACATGCGCCACTTCTCCCGCGTTAAGGCCTTCAACGAGCAGTAAATCAACGTTTTGTAATGTAGTAATAAAACGTTTTTGCTTAGCTTTGCCTTGTTTTACAATATCGGTAGGAGCAGTTTGCACATCAAAACTACTACGTACAGCCAGTTTAATATTACTGTTTTTTAAAGGCGAAAGCGTTTTAGCATGTAACACAGGGTTACCCAATCGAGCTAATAAGTTAGCTTGTTCACGGCACACCTTGTTGTACTTAATCGCCTTTTCAACTTTACGTGGGTCGGCACTAAAGACCCCTGGCGTATCAGTCCAAATACATACATTTTGTGCGTCGCAATAATTGGCCAATAAGGTGGCGCTGTAATCACTGCCATTGCGCCCAAGCGTAACTGTTTTACCATCAGCACTTGCTGCGATAAACCCTGTTACTACGTTAATTTTATTTGCATCAATAACTTGGCTGCATTGCTGTTTGTTTTGCGCATGCAAAAGCTCCCCGCTTGTTACACTAAACAGCGCTCTAGCATCATGAGCACACGCTTGAATGTTTAATTGCGTTAAATAGGCTGCTAATAATCGCGCAGACCACAGCTCACCATGCGCCAGTAAGGCCGCCTCTTGTAACTGCTGCTTGCTGGCTTGCTCTGCTACGTCACTTAGCTCATGCGCTAGCACAGCTAAAGCCGTGTGTTTAGCATCGGCTTTTAATAACTCTTCAATTAATGCCGTTTGGTGATTACTCAATTGCAGCAAAATATCAGCAACGGCTTGCTTATCTTGTTGTTGATAACTTTGCCACAGCGAAACCAATGTATCGGTGGTTTTACCCGCAGCAGATACAACCACGCAATCGCCAGGCTGTGTGTGGCCAATAATTATTTTTGCCACACTTTGATAGCGCTCGCCCGAGCTTAAGCTCGAGCCGCCAAATTTATGTACACTGTTTACCATACTCAATCACCACAAAGCTGGATGAGCAGCCTGCTGCTTTACATCACCATTGGCATTGCCTGCAGCTTTACCAACACGCCCTACATTTTTATTTTGCCCAGGTTTAACTAAGTTAAATACACGCTCAAAATCAGCAAGTAGGTCTTCTACATCTTCAATACCGACCGAAATACGAATTAGCGTATCGCCCACACCCGCCTCTAAACGTGCTTGAGCGTCCATACCTGCGTGAGTCATGGTCGCAGGATGACAAATTAAACTCTCAACCCCACCTAACGATTCTGCTAAGCTAAATTCTTTAAGGCTTGTTAAAAACGCCGCGGCATCATTCACATCGCCTTTAATATCAAAACTAACCATACCACCAAACCCAAGCTGTTGGGCTTTAGCAAGCGCATGTTGAGGATGCGATTCAAGGCCTGGGTAGTAAACTTGGCTAACATACTCAGAGCTTTCTAAGTATTTAGCAATTGCCAGGGCATTTTCTTGGTGCTGTTTTAAACGCACATTTAAAGTACGTAAACCACGTAACGTTAAATAGCTATCAAATGGTGCGCCGGTAATACCAATGTTATTGGCCCACCAAGCAAGCTCATCACCAAGCTCTTGTGTAGCAGCAACAACTGCACCGCCTACAACATCAGAATGGCCGTTTATATATTTAGTGGTTGAGTGCACAACAATATCTACGCCAAACTTAATTGGGTTTTGTAATGCCGGTGATAAAAAGGTGTTATCGGCGGCCACTAATGCACCGCACTGTTTTGCTATATCCGTCACGGCTTTAATATCCGTTAGGCGCAGCACAGGGTTACTTGGTGTTTCTATCCAAATTAATTTAGGTTTAATGGTTAAAATTTGTTCTAGGCTTTCTGGTTTAGTTAAATCAAGTACTTTAAGTTTAAGCAAGCCACGCTTTTCTAAAGACGTAAATAAACGGTAGCTGCCGCCATAACAATCGTGAGGAATAACCAATGTATCATCGTTATTTAATAACTGTGTGGCTAAGTGCACTGCTGCCATGCCCGTAGCAGTAATAATTCCGCGTGCGCCACCTTCAAGCTCTGCTAGAGTGTCAGCTAAAATATCGCGATTAGGATTACCACTGCGTCCATAGTCGTATGCGCGCTTAGTATCAAAATCGGCAAACGAATAAGTCGTCGATAAATAAATTGGCGGTACAACGGCGCCATGATGTTTATCGGCATCAACCCCATTTCGTACAGCAATGGTTGCTTTGTTTTTTTCGCTCATATTCGTCACCTGATTAATTTGGATGTTTAGACGTCTAAAAGAGTAAGTTATCCATTATAATAAGTCAAAGCTTTTAAAGCTCTAGATGGCTAAAAATAACAGATGTGTAAAACTTCAATGAGGCTGTATTTACTATTACAGCCAGCTTATTAAGATAGATTGCTATCTATTATTTGACTATCTTTTTTAAAACGATAGAATTTCACGCATATTTACACGCTTTTTACGCCGTGTGAGAAATTAATAATCTGAGGCAACGATACATCTTATGGCTAAATGGAATGGTGAGTATATTCACCCATACGCAGAACACGGGAAAAAATCAGAGCAAGTTAAAAAGATCACCGTTTCGATCCCGCTAAATGTATTAAAAGTATTAACTGATGAGCGTACACGTCGTCAAATAAACAACCTGCGTCATGCAACAAACAGCGAGTTACTATGCGAAGCGTTTTTGCATGCCTTTACAGGCCAGCCATTACCTAATGATGATGACCTACGTAAAGATAACGCAGAAAAAGTACCTGAAGAAGTTAAAAAAATAATGCAAGAAATGGGTTTAGAAGTGCCTATTTTAGACGAAGAATAAAACGTCTTTTTAAACAAAAAAACCTCAGCATGCTGAGGTTTTTTTGTTTCCGCGCTATATATTACGCCATATAATTTTCCGGTAAGTCAATTTGTGCCACGCCCGACTCAACAGCAGCAATAGCAACCGCCTTGGCTATACGTGGTAATAAACGCGGGTCCATCGGTTTAGGAATAATGTAGTCTGCACCAAATTCGAGCTTTTCTACACCCGCTGCTTTTAATACTTGCTCAGGCACTGGCTCTTTAGCAATACTACGAATAGCTTCAACAGCGGCTATTTTCATTTCATCGTTAATTGCGCTTGCACGTACATCAAGTGCACCACGGAAAATAAACGGGAAACATAAAACATTATTAACTTGGTTAGGGAAATCAGAACGCCCCGTTGCCATAATTAAGTCTTTACGTGCACTGTGCGCAAGCTCAGGTGCAATTTCAGGATCTGGATTTGAACATGCAAACACCACTGGCTTATCGGCCATTAGTTTTAGATCTTCAGGTGCAAGTAAGTTAGGACCCGATACACCTACAAACACATCAGCATCAGCAATTACATCTTGTAGAGTACGTTTATCTGTATTGTTAGCAAAAAGCTGTTTGTATTCGTTTAAGTCATCGCGGCGAGTATGAATAACCCCTTTGCGGTCTAGCATATAAATATGTTCGCGCAGTGCACCACACTTAATTAACAGCTCCATACAAGCAACCGCTGCTGCGCCTGCACCTAAACATACAATAATGGCATCTTCTATTGATTTGCCCTGCACTTCTAAGGCGTTAAGCATACCTGCTGCAGTTACAATAGCGGTACCGTGTTGGTCATCATGAAAAACCGGAATACTGCAACGCTCAATAAGTGCTTTTTCAATTTCAAAACACTCTGGCGCTTTAATATCTTCTAAGTTAATGCCACCAAACGTATCGGCAATATTAGCCACTGTATTTATAAAGTCTTCGGTGGTGCGATGCTTAACTTCAATATCAATAGAATCTAGGCCAGCAAAACGTTTAAATAAAAGCGCCTTACCTTCCATAACAGGTTTAGAGGCTAATGGCCCTAAATTACCCAAACCTAAAATTGCCGTACCATTACTGATCACCGCAACCATATTACCTTTACCGGTATATTTATATGCATTGGCTGGGTCTGCTGCAATTTCGCGCACAGGCTCTGCAACACCAGGGCTGTATGCTAATGCTAAATCTTGCACCGTTTCGGCTGGTTTTGTTAGCTCAATGCTGATTTTGCCTGGAACGGGGTGAGAGTGGTAGTGTAATGCTTGTTCACGAAAATCTGACATAACGCGATGGTATCCTGCAATTTAAGTTAAGTGAGAGGGAGTATGGGGCTAAGATACTCTTATTATTTTTAAATTCCAAGCAATATCAGGTCTATCCTGTTATATGCTATATCCGTTAATTTTAAGTGATTTATCAGCAACTTCGCTAAAAGTTATCAATATTAAACAAATAAAAATTCATTCAAAAAGTGCTTTTTGAGGTTCATTTTGCCCTGCCAGTATTTTTGTAAAATAGCAGAATATTAAAATAGTAAAATGCACCAATATGGCGCGTTTATCACCGTTAAAAACAAATATCGCCACGATAAGCACTTTTAGCAGCTTGGTTAAAAATTAACGTATAAAAAATATAGAGAAGAATTGTGAGTTTGTCTGCAAAGGTTTATGCATATTCAGAATAAGAACAGGAAATAGTTATGCACACGTAGTACGGCAACAATCGGTAATTTTTTAGTAAAAATGATGAATTTTAGGCACAAAAAAAGCACCCGAAGGTGCTTTTTTTACTAAACAGCAATAATTACTTCTTGCTGCTAAGTGCACCGAAGCGCTTGTTGAAGCGATCAACACGGCCGCCAGTGTCTAAAATCTTTTGCTTACCAGTGTAAAACGGGTGACACGCAGAACATACGTCTAGGTGAATGTCTTTACAAAGAGTAGAACGAGTTTCGAATTTGTTTCCGCATGAACATGTTGCAGAAATTGCTTCGTACTTAGGGTGAATACCTTCTTTCATAGGAACCTCTAGTTAAGGCCGCATCGCTCTCCAAACCCGAAGTCTGGCACCATACGTCGTTAAAACAAATTTATAGGCCGCGGATTTTATCCAACTAGCTTGCCCCGCACAAGCTTTAATTACGCTTTTTGCCAAAAAAGTAACCAACCAGCGCTACCGCATCCATTTGTATGTAGGTTTTTAGCCTTATTTTTAGTACATTAAGCTATTACCCTTTATCACATGAGTTGTTATGCGTTTTGTTGAAGTTGCTATTAAAGTTCCGTTACCACGCACCTTTGATTATAAAATAGATGAACAACTCATCTCGCCCTCGGCGCCTATTATGCCAGGGATGCGTGTTTTAGTACCCTTTGGCAATCAAAAGAAAGTAGCGGTTGTTCTTGCTCTTAAAACGCATACCGACGTGCCCGATAACAAAATTAAAGCGGTTACTGAGGTTATTGACCAAACCCCTATTTTATCATCACAGCATTTAGAACTGCTTAGCTTTACTGCACGCTATTATTGCTACCCGCTCGGCGAAACCATACACATTGCACTGCCCGGTGCGCTTCGCCAAGGTGAAAACCCAGATAAAACTAGCATTAACATGGTTATCCTTACCGAAAAAGGCGCAAAGGTTCCGTCGTTAAAAGCGAAAACTCAGTTAAATTTATTAAAGCAACTCGCACAATCGGGTAAGTCGTCGGTAACCGAGCTAAAAGCGCTCGGCTTTAGTAAAAAAACAATAGATGCCCTAATAGATAAAGAGCTTATAACCCAAAGCATTGAGCATGATAATCAATGGCAAAGCGTTGCACCCACGGTCGGCACCAAGCCAGTACTTAATAAAGAGCAAGCCGTAGCATGCACTACAATAAATCAAAGTGTTGGCTTTAAGAGCTTTTTATTAGAAGGTGTAACAGGCAGTGGTAAAACCGAAGTATATTTACAATGCCTAGAAGAAGTCCTTAAACGTGGCGAGCAAGCCTTAGTATTGGTGCCTGAAATAGGCTTAACGCCACAAACTGTTAACCGATTTCGTCGTCGCTTTCCCGATACGCCAATTATGCTATGGCACTCTGCCCTAACCGATAACGAACGCTTGCAAACATGGCGTTTTTGCGAAAAAGGCAGCTGCGCAATTGTAATAGGTACCCGTTCGAGTATTTTTCTACCTTTTTTAAAGTTAGGAATGATAGTGGTTGATGAAGAGCATGACTCTTCATTTAAACAGCAGGATACCTTACGCTACCACGCACGCGATTTAGCCGCTTATCGGGCATTTCAGCACAAAATACCGCTTATTTTAGGCAGTGCCACCCCTGCGCTCGAAACACTGCACAAAGCTATAAACAACAAATACCAACTTTTAAGCCTTACAGAGCGCGCTCAAACTGCGACCGATAATCAGTTTATGTTGCTCGATATGAAAGGCCAGCCCGACCAAGCGGGTATTGCACACGCAAGCCTTGCCACTATGCGCCAACATTTAAACCGTGGTAAGCAAGTTATGGTGTTTTTAAATCGTCGTGGCTTTTCTCCTACGCTAATTTGTCACGAATGCGGTTGGCTGAGTGAGTGCAATCGCTGCAGCACCAGCGCAACCTTTCATAAAGCCATCGGCCAAATGATTTGCCACCACTGTGGTGAGCAACACCCAGTACCTCACCAGTGTCCTGATTGCGGTAGCACACAAATTTTTCCTAACGGTAAAGGCACCGAACAAATTGAAGAATTTTTATCGAGTGAATTCCCCGATACACCCGTAACCCGCATCGACCGCGATTCAACCCGCCGTAAAGGGAGCTTAGAAAAAGCCTTAGAGGAGATAAACCAAGGCGGGGCGCGTATTTTAGTGGGCACACAAATGTTGGCTAAAGGTCATCATTTTGCCGATGTTAGCTTAGTGCTTATATTAGATGTAGATAGCGGCTTGTACTCGTGCGATTTTAGAGCCACAGAGCATTTAGCCCAGCTAGTAACTCAAGTTGCTGGGCGCGCGGGTCGCTCTGGCGAACCAGGCCAAGTATTACTGCAAACCCACTTTCCTGAACACCCTTTATTGCAAGACTTAGTAAATAATGGCTACCAAGATTTTGCCCGCTTTGCTTTAAGTGAGCGTGATGATGCCGACCTTCCACCCATTACTAATATGGCTATAGTTAGAGCACAAGGGCACAGTATTAAGCTCGTTGTCGATTTTTTGACGGATTTGGTTCCTGTTAACGGTGTATCTGGTATACAATTGCTCGGTCCAATTCCTGCCCCACTAGAAAGAGTGGCGGGTATGTACCGGTTTCAATTGCATATTCAAGCGCAAGACCGCAAAGTATTGCATCAGTATCTTGCGCAAATGGTCGACTATTTAAGCACCAGCAAACTTGCACAAAAAGTGCGCTGGAGCCTTGATGTTGACCCTATAGACATGATTTAGGTTAAAGCCAAATGGCACAGCACGATTATATTAATAAAAAACCAGCGGGTAGAAAAAACACCAAGCAAGCCCCTGCTAAAAAACCATTTCCTATACTTTTAGTTGTTATTACTGTTTTGCTTGTAGGCGGCTTTGCTTACGGCTTATGGTTTATTAAAAATAACGCCGACCCTGAGCTTGTTGAGCAGCAGGCGCACCCTAAAACAGCTGAAAAAGTAGAAATAGCTAAACCTCGCGCCCCTAAGTTCATTGAAGAAATTAAAGAGCACGAGATCCAAGTTGAAGTAAGAGAAATTGAGCAAAAAGGCCCCTATGTTATGCAATGTGGGTCGTTCAGAACACACGCACAAGCCGAAACCCTCAAAGCTAAAATTGCCTTTGCGGGCTTAATTTCTGAAATTAAAAAGACCACAGGTACTAATGGTGTTTGGTATAAAGTGCGTTTAGGCCCTTATAAAACAAAGCGCCAAGCTGAAAGCGACAAAAATAAACTCAAGCGAGTGCATGTTGTTAGCTGCGGAATTTGGGGCTGGACTTGAAATTAGTCCATTCACCCATATAACCTCATCATAATCGTTTTTTACAAGCTGCCCCCGCAGCTTGATGATGAGGAATAACATGACCACTATCGTAAGTGTACGCCGCGACAATAAAGTAGTAATTGGTGGCGACGGCCAAGTTTCACTTGGTAATACCGTAATGAAGGGCAATGCCCGTAAAGTTCGACGCCTTTATAATGGCAAAGTAATTGCTGGTTTTGCCGGCGGTACTGCTGATGCCTTTACCCTTTTCGAACGCTTTGAAAGCAAACTAGAAATGCACCAAGGTAACCTCACTAAAGCCGCTGTAGAAATGGCCAAAGACTGGCGTAGCGACAGAGCTTTACGCAAGCTTGAGGCACTCCTTGCGGTTGCAGATGAAACTGCTTCACTAATTATCACCGGTAATGGTGATGTAGTGCAGCCAGAAAACGACTTAATTGCCATTGGTAGCGGTGGTAACTTTGCTCAATCAGCAGCCACTGCCCTATTAGAAAACACCGATTTAAGCGCTCGCGATATCGTAGAAAAAAGCCTGACCATTGCTGGCAACATCTGTGTATTTACCAACAACTTCCAAACAATCGAAGAATTATAATAGGACCCATTATGTCTGCTATGACCCCAAGAGAAATTGTACACGAGTTAGATCAGCATATTATTGGTCAAGCTAATGCTAAAAAAGCCGTGGCTATTGCCCTGCGTAATCGCTGGCGCCGTATGCAACTAAACGATGACTTACGCAGCGAAGTAACCCCTAAAAACATTTTAATGATTGGCCCAACCGGTGTCGGTAAAACTGAAATTGCCCGCCGTTTAGCTAAACTCGCTAATGCGCCTTTTATTAAAGTAGAGGCGACTAAATTTACTGAAGTGGGTTATGTTGGTAAAGAAGTAGAGACTATCATTCGCGATTTAGTTGATGTATCAATTAAAATGACCCGCGAGCAACAAACTAAAAAGTTTAAACACCGCGCAGAAGAAGCAGCAGAAGAGCGTATTTTAGATGCACTTTTACCACCGGCTAAAGATCAATACGGTGAAACGCAGCGCGATGACAACTCATCTACTCGTCAAACATTCCGTAAAAAATTACGCGAAGGCCAGCTTGATGATAAAGAAATAGAAATAGATCTAGCGCAAGCACAGCCAAATGTAGAGATTATGGCGCCTCCTGGTATGGAAGATATGACCAACCAGTTGCAAAGCATGTTCCAAAACATGGGTGGCGACAAACGTACTAAGCGTAAGTTAAAAATTAAAGAAGCCTTTAAGTTATTAACCGAAGAAGAAGCCGCTAAATTAGTTAACCCTGAAGAGCTAAAAGAGCAGGCTATTTTTGCAGTAGAGCAAAACGGCATTGTGTTTATTGATGAAATAGACAAAATTTGTAAGCGTGGCGATTCGTCAGGCCCAGATGTTAGCCGTGAAGGTGTACAACGCGACCTACTTCCACTAATTGAAGGCTCAACCGTTAATACTAAGCACGGTATGGTGAAAACCGACCACATGCTATTTATTGCATCAGGTGCGTTCCAAATGGCTAAACCATCAGACATGATCCCTGAGCTACAAGGTCGTTTACCTATTCGTGTAGAGCTTGAAGCACTAAGTGCTAATGACTTTAAACGAATTCTTACCGAGCCACATGCTTCACTTACTGAGCAGCAACGTGAATTGCTTAAAACTGAGCAAGTAAATGTTGAGTTTAACGATGATGCAATAGAGCGCATTGCTAAAGCCGCTTGGCAGGTTAACGAGAAAACCGAAAACATTGGTGCTCGTCGCTTACATACGGTAATGGAAAAGCTAATGGAAGAAATTTCATACGATGCATCTGAACAAGCTGGCTCTACCCTTACTATTGACGCCGCTTATGTAGAAAAACATTTAGGCGCATTAGTTGAAGATGAAGATTTAAGCCGCTTTATTTTATAAGGTAGGCAAAAATACTATACTAAAAGCCTCCATATTGGGGGCTTTTTAATGGGACATATAAAATGAAACACGTAACAAAAGTGCATTATCATAGCGTGAGTAAAAACCTAGATGTTTACTTTGATGATGACAGTATGGCTGTATTTAGCTGCGAGTTTTTACGCGTTCACTCTCCCTCGGCCGAAGTGCAAGGGCATGGTGCAGAGCCAATGAAGTTGGTACTTAATAAACAACATGTTGGTATAAAAAAGATTGTACCGGTGGGGCATTACGCACTGAGATTAGACTTTGATGATGGCCATAACAGCGGGCTATTTAGCTGGAGCTACTTTGAAACACTACAAGCGCAGCACAAAACCTTGTGGGATAAATACCAAGCGCGTCTTGCCGAGCACGAACAAAACAAAGATAGCGTACCAATAAAGTTTGTTCCCTAAACCTTATTGGCTTTTTAAACGCTACACTGTATTACACTTTAAATTTATCAATAGCCGCAAATAATACGCGCGCTTGTTCAGAGACTTCTTCACTGGTTTGCGCATTATTAACTGCATGCTCAGAGGCATCTTGGGCAATGTCTCTAATGCGTACTACATTTTTGTTCACCTCTGATGCCACCTGACTTTGCTCATCAATAGCAACGGCAATTTGAGTGCTCATTTCCATTATGGTTTGCACATCTTCGGTAATAGCACCCAGTAAATCACCCGCTTTAATCGCTTGTGAAGCACTTTCATCACCTTGCGAGCGACATTGATGCATAATACTTACTACCTCTTGCGTGCGCTGCTGAAGCGTATTAATAATGCCTTCAATTTCACTGGTAGACTCTTGTGTACGTTGCGCAAGCGAGCGTACTTCATCCGCCACAACAGCAAACCCTCGCCCTTGCTCACCAGCACGAGCGGCTTCTATCGCCGCATTCAATGCGAGTAAATTGGTTTGCTCTGCAATGCCTCTGATTACATCGAGCACAGAGCCTATGGTTTCACCGTCTTTTTCAAGTTGCGATACCACACTTGATGCGTTACCTAACGACGAAGACAAATCGCGTATGTGCTTAACCGTAGAGTCTACTTCATTACGCCCTTGCTGCGCGCTTAGATTGGTTGACTCTGCTTTTTTAGCGGCAGCTTCGGTATTATGAGAAATATCTTGAATCGTTGCCTGCATTTGCGTAGCCGCAGTGGCAACCATATCCGCTTCGTGTAACTGCTCTTGCATGCCTGAACTTGTTGCAGAGGTACTTTCAGATAAGTGCTCTGTTGCCACATTTAACGTATTAAGCGCGGTATTCACTTCGTTTATGAGGTTTTTAAAATCGCCTATTAAACTATTAAAGTCCGACGTCATAATGGTAACTTCGTCATTACCTGTTTGCTCTATCATTACGCTTAAATCGTTATTACGGCGTATGTCGTTTATGGTGTGATATACCCGCTCAATAGGCACAATAATTGAGTGGCTAGTAAAGTACACCAGCGCCAACACTATAATGCCCGAAATAACAAATACAACGATGGCAATAAACTGCGCTTGGTCAACGCTTTTCTCAACTTCCAGCTTAGTTGACTCAACAATTTGACCAACAACTTGATCGCTTTTTTCTACGTTAATACGCATAACGCCTAGTGCACCAGAGTCTAAATCTAGCCCTAACTGCGTTTGTGCCTTTACAAGATTTTGAAAAGCACTTTGATACGTATCTATTAAAGGGCTTATTTGCGACTTATAACTACTTTGTAAATCAGCTTGGGTAATTTTTTGTTTAAACGTACTAATAAGTTCGTTAAAGCGAGTTAAGTATTTTGCATCAAAGCGCAGCATAAAATCTTTCTCAGCGCGTCGCAGCTGTAGCATTGCCGATAAAAGCTCAAAGTTATCTTGCTCTTTTAATAGCACCTCAACTTCGTGCACTGCATTTCTGAGCTTGCCATATAACCCATCTTTAGGGTTTAAACCTATCTGCTGCTGTAACCTAACAACCTCTGAAAAATTGTTGTTGTAGTTAGTAATAAGCGTATGAAAATGCTCAATTTGCGCTGTGGTAATGCCCTGCTGTTGCATTACCTCCTGCAGCTTTTTGATTTTAGTGCTTAGCTGTTTAAAATCCTTATCAAATGATGTAAGTGCTTCCTGCTGCTTGTAAAAAAGAAAGTTTTTTTCATGCTTTCTAAGCTCTAGTGCATGTACGTTGAGCTCTTCTGCAAGCTGAATTGTTTTATTCAGATTGAGTGTTACGCGTGACTCATAAATTATCACACACAACAAAATGACCATTGCCAGACCGACTACCACTGCATTAAGTTGCAAACGCCTTTTAATGGTTAAGTTTTGTAAAAAATTCATTGAAAACACCTATATTTAATATTCACTAATAGTGTAGTACGTTCTGGCGCTTTATATTGAATTTTTTATTAACTTTTTATACATATAACTCATGCTTTTAGATTAACATTCCCCCATAAATCTTTATGCAATGAGTGAGTGTCATGCCACTGTTTATTAAGTAGCCATTTAACCAAAGGGGCAGGATCACTGGGAAAATTAATTTGTTTGTTTTGCGGGGCACTATTCCAATCATCCAGCGCTTGCGGGTTTAAATAATTCATTACATGGGCCATTTTCATAGCCCGCAATGTTTGTGCATTTGCATCTTGTTCAAACTGCCCATCGAGAGGTTTAAGTAATAATTTTTTCCCAAGCTTTAAGGCCTCACTTGCCAGCTCAAAGCCTGCATTACCAATTACGCCGCTGGTATTAGCTAAGTCGTTTAAAAACCCCGCACGTGAAGGAGTGCGCAAATGAATATGCCCAAGGGATTTATCCTGCGCATGCGGGTGGTAACAGTAAAACTCTTTTTCTGGGAAGTCCTTTAAATAATCAATAATGTTGTCGAGGTTCTCAAAGGGTAAATACACCAGCACTTTATTCATAACGGCGACAGGATTGCCATGGTCATGGTTTGCAATAAAGGGCGGTATAATATTATCTGCAAAAGGCTGCCAATGTACGCCTAAATAGGTGCTTGCTGGCGCGTAGTGCTTAATAAGAGATTTTCTAAATAAACCGCGGCCAAACATAGGCACGCTATTAGATAAAAAAGCCGCCTGGTGACTAATACCGACTACAGGTACGCCTGCGCGCTTTGCAGCCCAAGCTGAAATAGGCTCAAAGTCATTTAAGACGAAATCGTATTTTTTTACATTAAATGATTTTATATCGTTAACTAACTTACACACTCGGGCATTTTTTAATGTTTGATAGCTTTTTACTTGGCCGTTTTTAGTGCTAAACGATAACCCCCGGAAGGTTTTGTAATCAGCAAAGTCCTGCATATCAAAGTAGTCTTTTTCAGGGCGTCCTGAAAAAACGTAATCTACATCTATACCTAACTCTTTAAAACAACTTGCCATAACACGGGCGCGCGTAATGTGGCCATTACCTGTGCCTTGTATGCCGTATAATATCTTCATACAGGCACCACCAAAGCTAGCGCAAATAAACCGCATGAACTGCCAATAACGGCGCCTATTATTATATCTGCCGGAAAATGTACGCCTAATACTACGCGAGAAACCGCCACCCCCGATGCCCAACTAAACCAAAGCCACGCATACTCTGCAAAAAAGTGACTCAATATTACCGCAACTAAAAATGCTGCTGCACTGTGCCCAGAAGGCAAACTAAATTTGTCACTAGGCACAATATACGCATTACTGACTAAGCAATCACAGGGGCGGATTCGGCCGAAGCTACGTTTTGCTAAAAAATAAATAGGCCTTTCAATTGCAAACCCCAGTAACACCGATATTGGCAATAACTGATGCTGATCATTGGCACTTAACCACCAAATGGCGCCACACATAAGTAAATATAAACCACCATTACCACTTTTAGATAAACCAAGCGCAGCCGTTTTCAGCCATTTGGGTGAATTATAATTAAACAGAGTTAAAAAGAGTTGTTCATCCATTTGAGCCATTTTTTTAAGCACGTTATTGTCGTTCATTATTCACCCTTAGCTGCACAATATCTAACCATAGTTAAAGCTTAGTGGCAGAAAATAACAATTGAGTGACGCTTTTAAGACACTATTGTTGCCATTTCTAATTTCGGCATTTTTTGAATAAATTTACTGCTATTAAGTCGTTGTTATTGCATATAAGGAGGGTATACTGAGGGTAACTTATGTACCCTTTGAGGATAAAATAATGGATTACAGCACTTCTGACTTATGTGACTTTTTTGCCGATGTGGTTGACGTGCTTGAACCGATGTTCATCAACTTTGGTGGTCGACACACGTTTGGCGGCCGAATTAAAACGGTTAAATGTTTTGAAAATAATGAACTGATCCGTGAAATACTCTCACAAGACGGTACTGATCAAGTACTACTTATCGATGGTGGTGGCTCAACACGACGCGCCCTTATCGACATTGAACTTGCAGAGCTTGCGCTTGATAACAACTGGAACGGCATTATTGTATTTGGTGCTGTGCGTCATGTAGATGAGTTAGAAGAAATTGATTTAGGTATTCAAGCGATTGCATCAATTCCTGTTGCCGCCGACAGCGAAGGCGCTGGTGAAGATGGTATTGGCGTTAACTTTGCTGGTGTGTCGTTTTTTGATGACGATTTTATCTATGCAGATAGTACTGGCATTGTATTATCAGCAGAAGAACTTGAACTAGAAGTTATCGAAGAATAAAGTAACAAGCAGTGCTCAACAGAGCACTGCTTAAGCCACCACGAATAATTTTTGCTGCTCAATACGGATTCAACACAGTGCACCCTACCTTAAAAGTGTATGATGAAAACGCCGTTAAACCCTACTGCTCCACACGCGTTAACGAAACAAAAACCTGGCAGTCTGTTGCTCTATTAGACACCCATGTAAATGTACAACAAGCACTTAACGATGCAGCGCAATTTGGTATTCGCTACGTATTAATTGGTATATGTGAAGATATAGGCCCTCGCGCTAATTTAGGCAATGGCGGCTCACATCAAGCTTGGCCCGCTTTTTTACAATACTTTTTGAACCAACCAGTTAACCAGTTTAACGCGACCCAGCAGGTATTGCTGTTAGGCGAAATTGACGTTGATGATGTAATGGTGCAAGCCCAAGGCTTAAATAACCAGCATACTCAAGAGCTGGCTCAACTACGTAAACTATGCGCAACAATAGATGAGCGAGTAGAGGCGGTATTAACACTTATATTTAATGCGGGCCTTGAGCCTATTATTATCGGCGGTGGGCACAATAATAGCTTTGGCATACTCAATGGTTTAAGCAAACATAGTGGGGCTTCAGTTAACGCTATAAATTTTGATCCCCATGCAGATTTACGGCCTTGCGAAGGTCGCCACAGCGGCAATGGCTTTAGCTATGCTTTGAAGAAAAATGCATTGCAGCAATATCATATTATTGGTCTGCATGAGCAAAAAAATAACCAAGCCATTTTTGACTTAATCGCACAAAATCAATGTAGTTTTCACAGCTATCAAGCTATTAATATACGCCGAGAAATATCACTAACCGATGCCGTACAGCACGCCTTAGCAACGTTTAATAATGCGCCACTTGGCATTGAACTCGACTTAGACAGTATTTCATTTTTACCGGCCAGCGCGTATACATGCTGCGGCTTTAGCGTTAGTGATGCTGAGCATTATGTGTATTTAACAGCAAAACACAGCACCGCCCGCTACCTACATTTGTGTGAAGCTGCACCGCTAAATCACCCAGCTGGGTTAACAGCAGGTATGCAAAGCTGTGGGCAAATTATTAGTGCATTAGTTAATGCCTACTTACATGCAAAAACGCGTTAATTTCAATTAGCTTAATTAACCGCTGCATTTATAAGGCAGCTGAATTACGTTACTGGCTTAGCTAAAAATGGTGAGTAATTCTATCGCAGCGAATTGCTGAGTTCCCCTTACAAAATAATTATTGCAGCTGGGCATAACTTATTGTGTTTGGTGGGCCTGCCACTGCTTTAGCCAACTCATTAAGCCAATGCTGCTTAACGGGTGGCCAAAATAATAACCTTGTGCTGCGTGCGCTTTTAAACTTTTTACAAACTTTAATTGGTCTAAGGTTTCAACGCCCTCAAAAATAACCTTGGTATTTTGTTGGTTATGCATTTCAACCATACCGCCTACTAGGCTGCGTATATTATTTTGATTGCTAAAATCTGCAGTAAGCGATGGCGCTACCTTAATGTATTCAACAGCTAGATTTGGCAGCTTAGAAAGAACAATGGGGTTATCGCCTAACCCATCAACGCATATTTTTAAGCCTATATTATTTAATCGGGCAATCATCGCACGGCCCTTATTATCTAAATCTGTGAATATATGCAGCGGGCATTCAACAATTAAATCTCCGTGCTGTAAGTTGTGCTCACTCACCACACTATCTACAAACTCAACAAACTCTTCGTTAAGCATTTCGGGGCCAAATAAGTTAATGCTCAGCGGTATAGCAATTCCCTCTATACGCAACGCCATGGCAAGCTCTGCGGCCCGCTCTATAACAAATTTAGCCAGTGGGTAAGCTAAACCCGCAATATGAATATCATCAATAAATCGGTGGGCAGATAAAATACCTTGTTGAGGGTGCTGCCAACGCAACAGAAGTTCTAAAAACTCAATTTGGCCGTCGTCATTGCGAATAATTGGCTGAAAATAAAGTTCAAGCTCGCTTACAAAATCAATATTAGCCAGCTCTTTTAAACGGGCTTGCTGCTCAAGTTGCTCAACCATCATTTGTTGGTGGTACACAACCACTGCTTTTTTAGGCTGACTATCAAGGGCTAAGTAAGCACACGATACTAAGTTATCAAAGTTAGCGTCTTGCTCATCGCAATTAACGTAACTCGCCCTTGCTTTTACCTCTACGGTACAATTAGCGACGTTAAACGGTTTAAGTGTTGCGCCAATAATTTGCTCAATGATGTGTTCATGGCTATGTTTGTGCACAGCTAAGCTGCAAATAAAGGCAAAGTTAAGCCCGCCTAAATGCGCCAATTTTTCTTGGCCACCTAAGTCAATCACATTGTCGTTATTTAGTAAGTCTTTTATTCTGTTGGCCGATTGTGCCAAAAGCAAATCACCAAAATCTCTGCCTATGTGCTGATTAACTTGCTCAAACCCTTCTAGACGAACAATCACCAGTGCTGCTTCTAGCTGTTTTTCTTTACACCAGCTGTAATAGCCTTGGCGTAATTGCTGTTTATCTGCAAATGCAGCAAGAGGAGAGTCATCTTGGTACGGTTCAGGCTCATTAATGTTATGCGAATCTTCAACTTTGGGCTCTTCTTCCTCGCTCATTAGCCCTACAACCGCTAGCAGAATAATAGCCACCACCACCCAAAATAGGGGCACATCCATAAGTAAATGCGCTGAAAACAACACCACAAATAGCAACCCTGAAACGGCGCTTGTGATAATCATGCTCCAACTATTACGCTCAAACGCTTGCCATAAATGAAAGCAAAAACCAAAAGCGAGCAATATTGCTAACCAAGCAGCCCCGCTACTTAAAATGGCTAAACCGACAGCGCCTGTACATAAGTAACTAAATTTAATACTGGTATTTTTAACCGCAAATAACGTAGCGACCATCGCCATTAACAGCGCGCCGCTAAAAAATATTGGAAAGTTACTGTCAGTCAAAATACTCAAGCTTACGCCACTCCACTAGCTATAAAATTTAATAAAAGCATGTTAAATATGGACAAAAATAATACAAACTAATTAATTCTACCCAAAATCCATAGATTTAACAGTTTATTTACGCCAAATTGGTAACTTAATTGTGCAGGGTGACCTATTTGCCAGTGCGCAATATCAGCCCTTGCACCAACCTTTAGCACGCCTCTGTCTTTTAAACCTAGTGCCTGCGCTGCATTGCGGGTTACTCCTGCAAGGGCCTGCTCAGGGGTGAGCCTAAATAAAGTACATGCCATGTTCATCATTAATTGCACAGAACATAAAGGCGAGGTGCCTGGGTTAAAGTCACTGGCAATAGCAATAGGCACATTGTATTTTTGCAGCAAATCGATGGGAGGAAGCTGTGTTTCTCGTAAAAAATAAAAAGCCCCAGGTAATAAAACAGCCACAGTGCCAGCCTCTGCCATGGCTTTTACACCGTTTTCATCAAGGTACTCAATATGATCAGCTGAAAGGCCTTTATACTCAGCCACCAGCTGCGCGCCCTGCTGATTAGAAAGCTGCTCAGCATGGCATTTTACCGGCAAGTTATGTTTTGTAGCTGCATCAAACACTTGTTTTGTTTGTGCAAGACTAAAGCCTACATTTTCACAAAATACATCCACAGCATCGGCAAGGTTATTAGCCACTACCTGCTCAAGCATCTGCGTACATACTAAATCAATGTATTCATCTGCACGGCCTTTGTATTCAGGGGGTAGCGCATGTGCACCTAAAAACGTGGTTTTAATATCAATAGGATGATGCTCATTAAGCAAACGCGCCACTTCTAAAATTTTTATTTCGTTTTCAACATCAAGCCCGTATCCCGACTTTATCTCAGCAGTCGTTACGCCCTCGGCAAGTAAAGTGTTTAAGCGATCTTTTGCATCAACAAATAACTGCTCATGATCTGCCGCGCGAGTGGCCTTAACGGTACTGGCTATACCGCCACCTTGTGCAGCTATTTGTTCATAGCTTACACCTTGTAAGCGCTGCTCAAATTCCTCAGCTCGGGAGCCTGCAAATATTAAATGTGTATGGCAATCAATAAGCCCAGGTGTTAACCATTGCCCTTTAATACTTAATGTAGGGGTAGCAAAGGCATCAAAACTGGGTAAGTTTGATTGCTCACCTAACCATACAATTTCGCCGTTTTTAATCGCCAGTGCCGCATTTTCTATAGCCCCATAAGGTGCATCAATTGTGCTATCCATGGTTGCTATGTTGGCATCAGTCAATAATAAGTCGAGATCTTCCAAGGCGTAACCCGTTGTTTTATTTTGCATACTTAGCTCCCTACCGTGCTTAAAATACAGTCTAACAATACATCTTGTATATACAAGATAATTATGCCATCTTTATTAAATAGTTTATTTTAAGTACAGCTAATAATAGTAATGACCACACCTAAATTTGCACAAATAAAACAATTTATTGTCGATAAAATAAAAAATGGCGCATGGCAAGAAAACCAACGTGTCCCTTCAGAAAACGAGCTTAGCAGCCAATTTTCTGTAAGCCGTATGACCGCACGACGTGCACTGAGCGAATTAACAGATGCCGGTATTTTAACGCGCAGCCAAGGGTTAGGTACGTTTGTAGCAAGTTTTAAATCGCAGTCGTCACTACTTGAAATTAAAAACATAGCCGATGAAGTAAAAGAACGTAACGGGCAATACAGCTGTAGTGTGCAAGTGCTTGAATCAATCAATGCGGTAGCACCCATAGCCATTGCGCTTGGCGTTGAAGTAGATAGCCTGGTGTATCGCAGTGTGCTTGTACACAATGAGAACGACAAACCACTGCAAGTAGAAGAGCGATTTGTAAACCCAGCTTTAGCCGCGGGTTATTTACAACAAGACTTTAGCGCCCTCACCCCGCATGAATACTTATCGAGCGTAGCGCCGCTCACACAAGCGCGCCACACAGTGGAAGCGGTTATGCCCAACTCGCAAATGTGCCAATGGCTTAACCTGTATAACGAAGAGCCCTGCTTACAGGTTATTCGTCGTACTTGGTCTACAAAAGGCATAGTAAGCTTTGCTCGCTTAGTATCACCGGGCAGTAAATACCGTTTGGGCGGGCACTTAACATTTAAAAAATAATAACAACGTAACGCGCAAGGGCGTTTTTTTGTAGCTGACCATCTTGTATATACAACAGGAGAAATTCATGAACAACCGGCTCGACACACACCGAGAAATCCGCGCGCCTCATGGCGATAAAATTAGCGCTAAAAGTTGGCAAACCGAAGCCGCTAAACGCATGTTAATGAACAATTTAGACCCTGATGTGGCAGAGCACCCTCACGCGTTAGTGGTATATGGCGGTATTGGCCGTGCAGCAAGAGACTGGCCAAGCTTTGATAAAATAATTGAAACCCTTGATAGGCTCGAAAACGACGAAACCCTGCTTGTGCAATCGGGTAAGCCCGTGGGCGTATTTAAAACCCACGAAAACGCGCCGCGCGTTCTCATTGCTAATTCTAACCTGGTGCCACATTGGGCAAACTGGGAGCACTTTAATGAGCTAGATAAAAAAGGCTTAATGATGTATGGGCAAATGACCGCGGGCTCTTGGATTTATATTGGCTCACAAGGCATAGTGCAAGGCACTTACGAAACCTTTGTAGCAATGGCAAAACAACACTTTGGCGGTAATGCAAAAGGTAAATGGGTTTTAACAGCAGGCCTTGGCGGTATGGGAGGCGCACAACCACTCGCCGCGACGATGGCAGGCTTTAGCGCATTAGTTGTGGAATGCGACGAAACCCGTATCGATTTTCGAATTAAAACCGGCTACGTTGATGTAAAAGCCACGACACTTGAGCACGCGCTTGAGCTAGTTACCGATGCTTGCATTAAAGGTAAGGCATTATCGGTAGGCTTATTAGGTAATGCTGCCGATATTTTTACTGCACTGGCAAACAGCAATATTACCCCTGATATAGTGACCGACCAAACCTCAGCGCACGACCCACTCAACGGCTACCTACCGCAAGGTTGGAGCATGCAACACGCAGCAAAAATGCGTGAACAAAACCCACAGGCAGTGGTTAAAGCCGCTAAGCAATCTATGGCAGTGCAAGTAAACGCCATGCTAGCACTTCAAAAAGCCGGTGCTGCCACTACCGACTATGGCAATAACATTCGCCAAATGGCATTTGAAGAAGGCGTTACCAACGCGTTTGATTTTCCGGGCTTTGTGCCTGCTTATATCCGTCCGTTATTTTGTGAAGGAATTGGCCCATTTAGATGGGTTGCGCTTTCAGGCGACCCCGAAGACATTTATAAAACCGATGCAAAAGTGAAAGAGCTTATCGCAGAAGATACCCACTTACATAACTGGCTTGATATGGCGCGTGAGCGCATTCAATTTCAGGGGTTGCCAGCGCGTATATGCTGGGTTGGTTTAAAAAACCGGGCTCGCCTTGCACTGGCCTTTAACGACATGGTTAAAAATGGCGAGCTTAAAGCGCCGGTTGTAATTGGTCGCGATCATCTCGACTCTGGCTCTGTAGCAAGCCCCAACCGCGAAACCGAAAGTATGCAAGATGGTTCAGACGCCGTTTCTGATTGGCCGTTACTTAATGCTTTGCTTAATACTGCGGGTGGCGCAACGTGGGTGTCGCTGCACCATGGCGGCGGAGTTGGCATGGGCTTTAGCCAGCACGCAGGCGTGGTTATTGTTGCAGATGGTAGTGAACAAGCTGCGCAACGCATAGCTCGTGTGCTTTGGAACGACCCTGCTACCGGCGTTATGCGCCATGCTGATGCAGGCTACGATATTGCAAAAAATTGCGCGCAAGAGCACCACCTAGATCTCCCTATGCTAAACAAGGAATAGTCATGATTTCACACACTCTCACACCAGGGCAGTTAGACTTAAGCACCCTAAGAAAAATTAATGACTCAGCTGTCACACTTAACTTAGTCGATGGCGCCAGTACACAAATAGCGGCCAGCGCACAAACTGTTCAAAACGTAATAAACAAACGCCAAACGGTGTACGGTATTAACACCGGCTTTGGCTTATTAGCCAATACAAAAATAGCTGATAACGAGCTTGAGCTACTGCAGCGCAGTATTGTGCTTTCGCATGCTGCCGGTATTGGGGAGCTCATGGACGACAGCACTGTAAGACTAATGATGACTTTAAAAGTAAACTCTTTGTCTCGGGGCTACTCAGGGATACGCCTAGAGGTGATCGCATTTTTTATGCAACTACTGTGCAGTGAAGTGTACCCGTGCGTACCACAAAAAGGGTCTGTGGGTGCTTCGGGCGATTTAGCGCCTCTTGCTCATATGTGCCTTCCACTATTAGGTGAAGGCAAAATGCGCCACAAAGGTGAAATTATAAGTGCTGCTCAAGGGTTAAAAATTGCCAATCTTTCACCTCTTACATTAGGCGCAAAAGAAGGGCTGGCACTGTTAAATGGTACACAAGCCTCTACCGCGTTTGCGTTACAAGGGCTTTTCACAGCAGAAGATTTATATGCACAAAGCTGTGTTATAGGCTCTATTAGCATAGAAGCCGCAATGGGTAGCCGTGCGCCCTTTGATGCACGCATTCACGAAATACGGGGGCAACGCGGGCAAATTGATACGGCCAGTGTATTTAGAGAGCTACTTAGTACTGAATCACAAATTAGCCAATCTCACGTAAACTGCGAGAAAGTGCAAGACCCTTACTGCCTTCGCTGCCAACCTCAGGTACTCGGCGCGTGTTTAACACAAATTCGCCACGCCGCAGATGTGTTGTTTTGTGAATCAAACGGCGTTACCGACAACCCACTAGTATTTGCCGATGTGGGCGATATTATATCCGGTGGTAACTTTCATGCAGAGCCCGTTGCTATGGCAGCTGATAACTTAGCCATTGCGATTGCCGAAATAGGCGCGCTGGCAGAGCGAAGAATCGCGCTACTTATTGATTCAAACCTCTCTACACTGCCACCTTTTTTAGTTGAAAACGGCGGAGTTAACTCAGGTTTTATGATTGCCCAAGTAACCGCGGCTGCGCTTGCCTCCGAGAACAAATCGCTTGCGCACCCCGCCTCGGTAGACAGCTTGCCAACATCAGCAAATCAAGAAGATCATGTCTCTATGGCAACCTTTGCAGCAAGGCGCTTAAAGGAAATGGCCAATAACACCCGCGGGGTATTAGCAATTGAATGGCTTGGAGCTGCTCAAGGGCTTGAGTTTAGAGCCCCACTAAAACCTTCACCGCAAGTAGAAAAAGCAAAAGCTCTGCTGCGCGAGCATGTAAGTTACTACGATAAAGACCGCTACTTTGCCCCCGATATAGAGGCAACCAATACGCTTTTAGCACAAGGGGCATTGTGCGACTTTATTCACCACAACCCACTACCATCGCATTTTAAATTCCATGCTGATAGCTAAAACCTAACGCCTCAATTGCTGAGCCAAGTACTTTGCGCTCAGCACTTTCATTACTGGTAAAAGTTGGCATTTCGCCGCCATGCTCTGCACACTTTTGTGCATAATAATTCGCTTTAGTTGGGTGCGATGGATTTACCACGTTATAAATATTTTGCCCCGAATTATAGTTTTCTATTACCGCAAAAATGGCGTTTATCACATCTTGTTGATGCACCATATTAACCACCTGCTGGCTCGATGAATTTAATTCTTTCCCAGCAACAAAGCGCCCTGGCTCGCGGTTAGGTCCTAATAACCCTGCTAAACGCAGTACTTTACCATCTTGCTCAAGCACCTTTTCTTCGCCATCGTATAGTTTTATTTGTCGCTCATTAGTACAACTTATTTCACTGCTTTCAGTGTAAACACCTGGCTCTTGGTCGTACACACCGGTAGATGAGCACAAAATAAAGCCCTTTGCATTTAATTGTTTAGAAAGTGAAAGTGCAGCGCTTAGTGTTTCTGGGTAGTTACTTTCGCTGTGTCTGCTTCGTGGGGGGATTGCACACACCCAGTAAGCATCGTGTAAATCTATTTGGTGTATTAGTTGCCCATCAATCAGTACAAATTGACGCTGAAAATCGTCTGTGTGCTGATCACTTCTATGCGTACCTTGTACCTGCCAACCCGCCTGTTTAGCTTGTAGGCACAAAGTATGACCCAACCAGCCAGCGCCTAATACTACTAATTTATTAGCTTTTGTTTCCATTTTTGCATAACCCTTCATTTTAAACGCATAATTAGTGCTTTTTATCTAACTTCATAGAGATTTAAAGTAAGATATGATTAGATATAACCTACTAAAAAACAATAATACGTGCACTTATGCTAAATAATTTATCATTACGGAAGAAAATATTATTATTGATTGGTGGCACCATCACCATTTTGCTAATTATTGCTTCAACATTTTTTGTAAATCACATCGCTAACCTTTCCAGAGTAAACATTGAGCGCGAAGCTCAAAGCTACCTACAAAGCGAACAACTTTCAATGCAAAGCTACTTTGCAAAGTATGGCAAGCTGGTTTCTACGTTTGTTAATAACCCGCATTTAGTTAATTTTTTTGAAAATTGGGATACTCGCGACCAGCCGATTAAAAACGCCCCCGGCTACAACGAAGTTAATCAAGATTTTGTACGCATTAGCTCAAATGACGAAAATGTACTGTCGGCGTTTTTCGCATCAGCAACCACTGGTGAATACTTTAAAGAAAACGAGCGTACCAGCCATTACAATGGCCAACCTTACTACGCCTATAAACGTGGTTGGTGGCAAGAAGCCCTGCAAATTAATAAACTTTACGTAGGCCCTATATCGGTCGATTTAACCACTGGGGTTGCCTCAGCAGTTGTACAACAGCCGGTATACAACGCACAGCGTAAACTTATTGGTATGGGCGGCGTTGATTTACAGCTTAATAAAATCAACGATATGGTTGAAGGTATTCGCTTTAACGGTCAAGGCTATGGCTTTTTACTTGATGGCAATCAAAAGGTTGTACACTTTTCAAATGCTACCGGCCATAAGCTGTCTAACACCGACGAAGGCCCTAAAGGTAAAGAAGGGCTAGATGGCCTTGAAAGCCAGTTTAATAATACTTCAGGCTTTACAGAGCTTAATGCACAAATGCGTAATAACCTCGAAGGCAGCCAATTGGTGACCTTAAAAGGAGAAGAGTATTATGTGGTGTATCATCGCTTACAACTAGAGCAACCTTATCTAGATTGGTATGTAGGTATACTGATCCCAACCAGCATGATTGAAGCCCCCGTTAATGAGGCGGTTACCACCACAACCACCGCAGTGGTGATTATTTTAGTGATCATTTTAGCAATGATATTATGGGCAACCCACATGATCTCGCAGCCTATTACCACTTTAACTAATATAATGCGTGATATTGCATCGGGCGAAGGCGATTTAACCCAAAAGATTAATATTACCAGCCAGGATGAGGTCGGCCAGCTTGCCAATCACATGAATACATTTATTGATAAGCTACGCGCCATGATGTTAGAAACAGCCGCACAAGCTGAGCAGTTAACCAATGCCGCAGCGCAACTTAAAAACGTATCTGCTCAAACCAACACCGAAATACAGCAAGAAAAACAACAAGTAGACAGCGTAAGTGCCGCCGTGACCGAAATGGCCAGCACTGTACTTGAAATATCGCGTAACGCACAGCATACCAACAGCGCCGCCGAAGAAGTACAAGCTATTACTGCCGAAGGGGCTGACCGCTCAACTCAAGCACAACGTGTGATGACCGAACTTGCGCTACACATAGGTGAAGCGTCTAAAGTGGTAGCAGGGCTTGAGCAAGAAAGTAATAACATTGGTGCATTGGTGGATGTAATTAACTCCATTGCCGATCAAACCAACTTACTTGCTCTAAATGCCGCCATTGAAGCTGCGCGTGCAGGTGAGCATGGCCGTGGTTTTGCGGTAGTTGCTGATGAAGTACGTTCACTGGCAAGCCGTACGCAAGAATCAACAGACGATATTCGTAATATGATTTCTCGCTTACAGCAAATTGCCCAACAAGCGTCGGTAATGATGCTACAAGGGCAAGAGCAAACTGAAGGCTCAGTATCGCAAACAAAAGAAGTACTAAGTTCATTACAAAACATTGCTCAGTCGGTAACTAAAGTGCAAGACCAAAGCCACCAAATTGCCACTTCAACCGAGCAACAAACCGTTGTCGCAGAGGATATTAATACCAGCCTTGCAGCAATTAATGGCTTAGTAAACAGCACAGCTGATCACGCACACATTTTAGCAGATGAAGCGCGCGATTTAAGCGATCTTGCTGTTGCCTTAAACAAAACGGTTAATCAGTTTAAACTTTAAAAAGCACAGCGTAATAAGGTGGGTAACTAAGTATAAATTAACCCACCTAGGGTGTGTTGAGCTTTGTAGATTGAATGAATTTCAATCACCCAAGGCCTGCATGCCCTAGCACTCTTGTTTTTAAATTTTTTAACACCATATCTTCACAACTTGCTGCTATTTTTTAGCGTAATTAAATCAGTTAAAGTGGTTTTTACGCATCAGATCAAATTTTTCTGTTTTTAATACACATCTTTTAGTTGAGATAGTTTGTTGTTTGGCAGAGTCTGGTATAGTAGCACACGTATTAAACAGTGCTTTGAGGCTCTTTAATACAAAATTGCTAATTAATATGTTCTACAGGTTATGTAAAAGTACATATTAATTACCAATTGTAAAAAATGGGTTAGCCGACACTCGGTTAACAAAGAATACATTGTAACGGTTTTATCATGATATCTAATTTATTTACCAAGATTTTTGGTAGTCGCAATGACCGCACTATTAAAAACCTAAGAAAGACGGTCGCGCTAATTAATGCGCTAGAAACGCAATTAGAAGCGCTTTCTGATGAAGATTTAAGAGCTAAGACAGCTGAGTTTAGAGAACGTTACGATAACGGACAAAGCCTTGACGACATTCTACCTGAAGCATTTGCTGTGGTACGCGAAGCGTCAAAGCGTGTAAATGGCATGCGTCACTTTGACGTACAGCTATTAGGCGGCATGGTTTTACATCAAGGTCGTATTGCAGAAATGCGCACCGGTGAAGGTAAAACCCTCACAGCCACACTTCCAGCCTACTTAAATGGCTTAACAGGCAAAGGCGTGCACGTAATTACCGTGAACGACTACCTTGCTAAACGTGATGCTGAAACAAACCGCGAGTTATTTGAGTTCTTAGGCCTTACTGTGGGCTGTAACGTACCAGGCATGATGCCACAACAGAAAAAACAAGCTTACAGTGCCGATATTACATACGGTACTAATAACGAATTTGGTTTTGACTACCTACGTGACAACATGGCATTTAGCATTGATGAGCGTGTACAACGCCCACTGTTTTATGCGGTAGTGGATGAAGTGGATTCAATCTTAATTGATGAAGCGCGTACACCACTTATTATCTCAGGCCCAGCTGAAGATAGCTCTGAGCTATACATCGAAATCAATAAAATTGTGCCGCTTTTAGAGCTTCAAGAAAAAGAAGACGAAGAAGGCATTGAAGGTGATGGCGATTACACAATCGACGAAAAGTCTAAGCAAGTTCATTTAACTGAGCGCGGTCAAATTAAAGTTGAAGACTTATTAACTGAACGTGGCTTGATTGAAGAAGGCGACTCGCTTTACTCAGCCGGTAGCATTACCTTACTGAGCCATGTGTATGCCGCACTTCGTGCCCACAAGCTTTATCAAAAAGATGTTGATTACGTTGTTAAAGAAAACGAAGTTATCATTATCGATGAGCACACAGGGCGCTCAATGGAAGGTCGTCGTTGGTCTGAAGGTTTACACCAAGCTGTTGAAGCTAAAGAAGGCGTAAAAATTCAAAACGAAAACCAAACGCTGGCTTCAATCACCTTCCAAAACTACTTCCGTTTATACGAAACCTTAGCCGGTATGACAGGTACAGCCGATACTGAGGCATTTGAGTTTCAATCTATTTACGGCCTAGACACGGTTGTTATGCCAACTAATAAGCCGATGATCCGTGATGATCGCGCCGATTTAGTTTACCTAACACAAGAAGAAAAATACGAAGCTATTTTAGCCGATATTAAAGATTGCCAAGAGCGCGGACAGCCTGTGCTTGTAGGTACTATTTCGATTGAAAGCTCTGAGTATTTATCGCAGTTTTTACGCAAAGAAAAAATTAAGCACAACGTACTTAATGCTAAATTCCACGCGCAAGAAGCTGACATCGTATCGGATGCAGGCTTACCAGGTACTGTAACAATTGCAACCAACATGGCCGGTCGTGGTACCGATATTGTGCTTGGTGGTAACTGGAACAGCGAAGTTGAAAAACTAGAAAACCCAACAGATGAGCAAATTGCTGAAATTAAAGCGGCGTGGAAGATTCGCCACGATGCAGTAATTGACGCTGGCGGTTTACACATTATTGGTACTGAGCGTCATGAATCGCGCCGTATAGATAACCAATTACGTGGCCGTGCTGGTCGTCAGGGTGATGCCGGCTCTAGCCGTTTTTACTTATCGATGGATGATGCGCTAATGCGTATATTTGCCGGCGAGCGCATGACTAACATGATGCGTAAACTAGGCATGCAACGCGGCGAAGCCATTGAGCACCCTTGGGTTAACCGTGCAATTGAAAACGCTCAGCGTAAAGTAGAAGCACGTAACTTTGATGTACGTAAACAATTACTTGAGTACGATGATGTAGCAAACGATCAACGTCGTGTTGTTTACTCTCAACGTAACGAACTGCTTGAAGAAGGCGATATTTCAGAAACCATTACAGCAATCCGTGGTGATGTACTTGCCGGTGTTATTGATCAATACATTGCACCACAAAGTCTTGCTGAAATGTGGGATATCCCAGGCCTTGAAGAGCGCTTAAAACAAGACTTCCTGATTGAGCTACCTATCACGCAGTGGTTAGCTGATGACAATAAACTATACGAAGAAAAACTTCGTGAGCGTATTGAGCAAGCGGTTGAGCAAGCTTACAAGCAAAAAGAAGAGCAAGTTGGCGACTCTGTACTACGTCAGTTTGAAAAAGCGATTATGCTTCAAAGTCTTGATCAGCACTGGAAAGATCACCTTGCTGCAATGGATCATTTACGCCAAGGTATTCACTTACGTGGCTATGCACAAAAGAATCCTAAGCAAGAATACAAGCGCGAGTCGTTTGAGCTATTCACCGAAATGCTTGAAAACTTAAAAGTTGATGTAGTGGGCATTTTAAGTAAAGTACAAGTTCGTGCCGAAGAAGATGTTGAAAAAGTAGAAGAGCAACACCGTAAAAGTGAAAATGCCCCTCGCGAGTACCAACACGAAGAAGCTGAACATGTAGGCGGTGAAGCACCTCAAAGCGCAACTGTAATGGCAAGAACAGCGCCTAAAGTTGGCCGTAACGATCCGTGTCCGTGTGGCTCAGGACAAAAGTTTAAGCAATGTTGTGGTAAATTAAAGTAACGACGCATTGTATGTAATTAAAAAGCGACGCTAGCGTCGCTTTTTTTATGGAGAAAAAACATGACAACAAAAATTGTAAATGTAGCGGTAGGCGTAATAAAAAAAAATAACGCCATCTTTATCTGCAAGCGCGCTGATGAGCAACATCAAGGTGGCTTATGGGAATTTCCAGGCGGGAAAGTAGAAGCTGGCGAGAGCGTATTTGCTGCACTTAAGCGTGAGCTAAGTGAAGAAGTTGGCATTACTATTCATAGCTCTAGCCAACTGATGGTGATTGAACATGACTATGGCGATAAATGTGTAAAACTTGATATTCACGTTGTGAGTAACTTTAGCGGTGAAGCACATGGCGCCGAAGGGCAACCAAGTGAATGGGTCGCTATTAATGAGCTTAGTAACTATGAGTTCCCTGCTGCTAACGCCGAGATTATCGAAAAAATACAAGCGCGATACGCCTAAAGCACATGAATACAGCAATACAAAATAAATTAAGTGAGCTATTAGCGCTAAACCCTGAGCTTACTCAGGTGAGCTCTTTAGGCAGTGGACATATAAACACCACGTGGCTGTTAACTAATGCTGCGCAGCAATTTGTTGTTCAAAAGCTCAATACCCATGTATTTAAAAACCCAGCACAACTGGTCAATAACGCCCAGTTAATTGAGCAGCACCTAAGCGCTAAACAACAAGCAAATACTTACCCGCTCGACATTGTTAAGCATATAAGTACTTGCCAAGGTGAATACCTTATTACAATTAACAACGCGTACTATCGCGTGCTTAATTTTATTAGCCATAGTGTTAGTGAAGATGTGGTTACAGAGCCCCATCACGCACAGCAAGCCGCATTTGCATTTGGCACCTTTACACGTGCCTTGCTCGATTTTAACGCATCAAGCCTCTACCCTGTTATTACTGACTTTCATAACTTAGCTATGCGCTTTGAGCAGCTTAATACAGCTATTAGCACCGCCACTAAAGAGCGGCTGCAGCAGTGTAAAAACGACATTGACTACTGCATTGCACAACAGCATTTAGTAAAAGAGCTCGCTGACGTAACAGCCGATTTGCCCACCCGGGTGTGCCACAACGACACTAAAATAAATAATATGCTGTATTGCAGCAATACATATAAAGCTAAAGCAGTTATCGATTTAGATACGTGTATGGCAGGCTTTTTATTGTATGACTTTGGAGACATGGTGCGCACATTTTGCTGCGCTGAGGCAGAAGATTCAATTAATCTTGATAAAGTGGTTATTCGCAAAGAGGTATTTACAGCGCTTGTTAAAGGCTACCTTGCCCCCCTTAAATCGGCTATTAGCAACAAAGAGCAAGCAAGTTTGCTACTTGGCGCTAAAGTTATGCCGCTAATGCTCAGTGTGCGGTTTTTAACTGATTACTTAAATAACGACGTGTACTTTAAAACCACCCATGCAGAACATAATTTAGAACGTGCGCAAAACCAGCTGGCTTTGTATAAAAATATTTTAAGCAATCAAAGCTGGATGCATAAAACACTCATGCAGTAGCCCTAAATTAAGTATTATTGCGCATTGGTATTAGTACTCAGTATTTAAATATAAAAAAGCCAGCAAGCTAAACACTTACTGGCTTTTATTTATCAACCTAAATGCTGGCTAATTTATCTCTTAACCAGATTCAAGTTAACTAACAGGCTATCAATTACCAAATTTTTACGCGGTCTTCTGGTTTGATATACATTTTGTCGCCTTCTTTTACGTCAAACGCTTGGTAAAACTCAGGCATGTTCGACAAGATACCGATAACACGGTAGTGACTTGGTGAATGCGGGTCTGTCATTAAGCGGTTACGTAGCTCTTCATCGCGGTACTTACGACGCCAAATTTGTGACCAACCCATAAAGAAACGTTGATCGCCGGTGTAGCCATCAATAACAGGCGCTTTGTTCTCACCTAACGATAATTGATACGCCTTATAAGCCACCGTTAAACCACCTAGGTCGCCAATGTTTTCGCCAAGGGTAAGCTCGCCGTTAACACCCGCATCTTCAAACGGTTTATATTCGTTGTATTGCGCTACTAACGCACCGGTACGCTCTTCAAACTGTTTAAGATCAGACTCACTCCACCAGTTACGTAAGTTACCGTCACCATCGTATTTAGCACCTTGGTCGTCAAAACCGTGACCTAGCTCATGGCCAATTACTGCGCCAATTGCACCGTAGTTTACAGCGTCATCGGCTTCTAAATTAAAGAACGGTGGCTGTAAAATAGCAGCTGGGAATACAATTTCGTTATTTACTGGATTGTAGTAAGCATTCACTGTTTGTGGCGTCATATGCCACTCAGAGCGGTCCACTGGCTTGCCTAATTTAGCAATCATGTCGCTATAAGCCCACTGACTGTAACGTATGTAGTTACCCACTAATTCATCAGGGTTAATGCTCAGCTGTGAGTAGTCTTTCCACTTATCTGGGTAGCCAATTTTTGGGGTAAATTTGTTTAGCTTTTCTTGGGCTGCAAGCTTGGTTTCAGGGCTCATCCACTCCAGGTTTTCAATAGCAACGCCGTAACCTTTAATAACGTTATCTACCAGCTCTTCCATACGTGCTTTTGCTTCAGGCGGGAAGTTATCTTTTACGTATACTTTACCTAAAATTTCGCCAAGTACGCTGTTAGATGCATCAACCGCTTTTTTCCAAAGTGGCGCTTGCTCTTTTACGCCGCGTAATGTGGTGCTGTAAAAATCAAATTTAAGATCAACCAAGTCAGTGCTCAGTAACTGCGCGTAACCACTTACAAAATGAAACTTTAAGTAGTTTTTCCACGTTGCTAAATCTGTTTCTTTGTACACATCAGCAAACCCTTCTAAGTAGCTTGGCTGACGTACAATAATGTCTGAGGTATCTACCCCAGCACTTTTGAAAAACGCAGCTAAATCAAAGTCGCCTGTTAGCTTATTTGCCTCAGCTACGGTCATTTTATTGTATGACTTAGTTGCATCACGGCTTTGTACTCTACTCCATTGCGCCTCAGCTAAAGCGCTTTCAAATGCGATAACGCTTTTCGCGGCATCAGCGGCATTTTCAACGCCAGATTTAGCTAAAATATCGGTTATGTATTGCTCGTAAGATGCGCGAATTTTAGTAAATTTTTCATCATCTTTTAAGTAATAGTCACGATCAGGTAAGCCAAGTCCAGATTGCGATAAGTACAACGCGTATTCACTTGAATTTTTAGCGTCGTTATTTACAAACCAGCCAAATGGTAAGCTCGCACCTTGCTGCTGAATTTTAGCCATTAAAGGAGCAAGGTCAGCTTTTGAATCTAGGCTATCAATGGTATTAAGTGAAGGTTGTAAAGGTGTAATACCTAACTCATCACGTGTGTCTTTATCCATGTAGCTTTTGTAAAAAGCACCAATTTTGTACTCATCGCTGCCTTTTTTAGCACTGCTATTATTAGCGGCACTTTCAAGCGCTGTTTTCATCGCTTTTTGCGACTCGTCGTATAATTGTGTAAACGAGCCGTAGTTCGACTTATCGCCAGGGATCTCTGTTTTTGCAAGCCACTGTCCATTTACATGGTAATAAAAGTCATCTTGTGCACGAACCGACTCATCCATATTGTCAAGGTTTACACCTAGCTCAAGCGTTTTTTCTGCCGGTGCTGTAACGGCAGCGGTGTCGGCTACTTGCGTTTCTTGTTGTTTTTCACCGCAACCTACTAGGCCCAGTGCAAGTGCGATACTTGCAGCGGTAATAGTTACTTTTTTCATAATTATTCCGTTTGTTAGTAAAGAATAAAATATCTATTTCATTAAACTATTGCATGCCAGAGAAAAAATAAAAGCGCCCTGTGATGCTTTCACTTAATGAAATTAATATTTAGGCGGTTAAAACAACACGCCGAGTTTGTATGATAAACCCCATTAAAGAAACAATAAAATAGAATATGTAACAAAGTATTTTCTATGAGACGAGGTAACAAAATAGCCCTACCAACAACCATAATCGCGCTTTTGGGAGTTATTTTTTACCATGGCGAGCAAGGCGCTCTAGCTTTTCTTTCAGCGAAGGGGGCGCTGATGCGGCAATGGCATTAAGGTAATCTGAAGTTTGCTGGCTCATTTTTCTTGAATTGCCAGGTGCTTTACCTGCGGGGCCGGGTTTACCTGCGGGGCCGGGTTTATCTGCAGTTGGGCTTAAGCGCGCTGTTGCTTGAGGGTTTGCAACAATTTTAATTTGTCCGAGCTCTGCCATGCCTCCCGCTCTAAAATGCGACTGCATATCCATTTTTAAATAATTAAGTTTAAGGGCAATTGCCGCCGATACAGCTTCAATCATCAACGTGCCATCGCGGTAATTACTCACACGGCATTTTTCAGCAAGCTTTGGGCCTAAAAACTCTTTAAGCAACACCTGTTGCTTATCAAGCGCTTGGCTTTTACCTGCATAAGCCGATAAGCGATTATTAAGGCCTGCCATAATGTCAGTCAGGGGTTTTGGTGCGTACCTATCTTTAGCCATTCAACACCTCAAAAATTTAAATAAAGCACGTTTAAGCCAAGCGTTTAAATGCTCGGCTTTAATATGTGCTTTTATATTATACCAATTCGCTTAATTAAGTATTATTGCTAATTGCTATTAAGCGCCTGCTATTTGCATTTGCTCTATAAGTACTGAGCCGGTTTGAATGCCGCCTCTGCGCTCAATATCGCCCCCTATGGCCGAAATACCTTTAAACATGTCTTTTAAATTTCCGGCAATGGTAATTTCACTAACAGGGTACTGAATTTCACCGTTTTCTACCCAAAAACCAGCTGCTCCACGCGAGTAGTCACCCGTAACGGTGTTTACGCCTTGCCCCATCAGCTCGGTAACTAATAAGCCTGTTCCCATGGTTTTTAATAAAGCCGATAAATCGTTGTGCGTTTGCTCAACTAACCAGTTATGAATACCGCCTGCATGGCCTGTTGGAGCCATATTTAGTTTACGCGCTGCATAACTTGCTAATAAGTAGGTTTGCAGCTCACCGCCTTGAATAATTTCACGGTCAATCGTTTTTACCCCTTCGCTATCAAAAGGCGACGACGCTAATCCTTTTAATATATGAGGACGCTCAGCAATATTAACGTTCTTACTAAATACCTGGGTGCCTAGGCTGTCGAGTAAAAAGCTCGATTTACGATAAAGCGCCCCGCCGCCAATTGCCGACACTAAATGGCCAAACAATGAGTTGGCAATATCGGCTCTAAAAATAACAGGGACTTTCATAGTACCCAGCTTTTGGCTATTTAGTTTAGCCAGAGTTTCGGTGGCGGCTTCTAGGCCTACCGCAGCGGCGTCGTTAAGTCCGCCCTGATCGCGAGCAACAGTATAAGCAGAGTCGCGCTGCATGTGCTCGCCTTCTTTGCCTATTACCATAGTGCTAATGCTGTGGCGCGTACGTGGAAAACCAGCAATTAAACCATGGCTATTACCATACACACGTAAGCCTTGGTGCGATGAAAAACTTGCACCATCTGAATTAACAATACGCTCATCAGCATTTAAAGCGGCTTGCTCTGCAGCGTGACATAGCTCAATACCTTGCTCAGGGCTTACATCCCACGGATGATATAAATCAAGGTCCTTAGGGGCAAACTCGAGCAATTCTTTATCGGCAATACCATTAAAAGGGTCGTCTGAGGTAAATTTGGCAATATCAATGGCTTTTTCTACTACCGTGCGCAGTGTTTTTGGGTTTAGATCAGCAGTAGACGCCGAGCCTTTATTATTCCCTACATAAACACTGATACCTAAACCACCATCTTGGTTAAACTCTATGGTTTCTACTTCACCCATGCGTGTGCTTACCGATAAACCCGATGTGCTAGACATAGCAGCTTCTGCGGCAGTGGCACCCAATTTTTTAGCATGCTCGAGCACTTCAGCTACGGCATCTTTTACTTGAGAGATTTGAGAATAAATTGGATCGTGTTGTTGGCTTTTCATAAATTAAGTCCTGAGCCTTAAGGCAATATTGCACGCATTTCTTATCTTTAAATGCTAACACACTCACTGCACCACATCAGCTAATATTAATCACTAAAAGAATCGCGTATAATGGCAAAAGTTATTTTTACTTAAGAGCACCCCATGGCGAAGAAAAAAGGCAAGCCTGCTGAAATTGAAGAAGAAATTATTTACGTATCAAAAAGTGAACTAAAGCGCGACGCGCAAGAGTTTCATCAGTTAGGTTCTGAAATTGCTAAAATGGGGAAAAAGCAACGCGAACGCTTACCACTCAATGACGATTTGAAAGCAGCCATGGTAGTTGCTGATAAAATCAGTAATAAGAGCGATGCGTACCGCCGCCACTTAAATTACATTGCTAAAACGCTACGCACAGTAGAAAACGTTGAAGAAATTAAAGCCATTATTGATGTAATGCTTAATAAAAATAACCAAGCTGAGGTTTTAATTAAAAAAATTGAGCAATTACGTACCGACTTAATTGAGCAAGGCGATGATTTAATTAACGAAACTATTGAGCAATACCCAACCCTTGAGCGCCAAAAAATGCGCCAATTGGTACGCAACGCCGCTAAAGAAGTTAAAGCTGAAAAGCCAGGCAAGGGCTATAAAGAATTGTTTCAATACTTAAAAGATGCCCACAACATAACGTATTAACAAAAAATACTATTTTAAAAAGGTGCTTAGGCACCTTTTTTGTTGTAGATCAAAACCCCTCCCTTAAAAGCTTTTTATACTCAACACCTCATTAATACATAAGGTGCGCGTGATGATAAAGCTTCCAAAATGGGATCAAACTCTTATAAATAAGTATAACGTGTCAGGGCCACGCTATACCTCCTACCCTACCGCTTTATCTTTAAGCGAGGGGTATCAGCAACAAGACCTTGTTAGCGCTATAAAATCATCCTCTAGTCGCTCACTTTCTTTATATATTCATATCCCATTTTGCAGTGAGCTTTGCTATTACTGCGGATGTAACAAGGTGATCACACGCCATCAGTCTAAAGCCGATGTATATTTAGATTATTTAACAAAAGAAATAGCAGCGCATGCCCCTTTATTTAAACACTACACAGTGGAGCAATTACATTTAGGGGGTGGTACGCCAACCTTTTTAACTGTAAAGCAAATGACGCGCTTAATTAACTTATTAGAGCAGCACTTTCACTTTACCCGCAACACTGAGCGAGGCATTGAAATAGACCCACGCTCCCTTACTAAATATATGCTTATACACTTACGGGTTTTAGGCTTTAACCGCGTATCCTTTGGTATTCAAGATTTTAACGATGAGGTACAGCAAGCGGTTAACCGCACGCAGCAAGTAGATACCGTTAAAGCACTGATAACCCAAGCCCGCGAGCTTGGCTTTAAGTCTATAAATGCAGATATGATTTATGGCCTACCTAAACAAACACCCCACAGCTTTGAAAAAACAATAGCGCAACTAATTGCCTTAAACCCAGATAGAGTCTCTGTATTTAATTACGCACATTTACCAGAGCACTTTGCAGCGCAACGTAAAATAAAAGAGGCTGACTTACCCAGTGCCCACGACAAGCTAACCATGCTTAAAAACACCTTGGCGCAAATGACCTTTGCAGGCTATCAGTTTATTGGTATGGATCATTTTGCAAAAGCCGACAACGAACTTGCAGTCGCGCAAAATAAAGGGCAGCTACATCGCAACTTTCAGGGCTATACCACTCACGGTAATTGCGACTTATTAGGTTTAGGGGTCTCGTCTATTTCGCAAATTGGCACGGCCATTTTACAAAACCAAAAAGTGCTTAAGCATTATTATCACGCAATTGAAACGCAAGCCGGCAGTGCTATACATAAAGGAATGCATTTAACGCACGATGATGTAATACGCGCGGAGGCTATTAAATCACTTATTTGCCAGTTTGAATTAGACACGCACGCATTTTCGAAAAAGCATTCTATACATTTTAATGAGTATTTTGCGGATGCGCTGTTAGCGCTAAAGCCTTTAATAGACGATGACATGGTGCATATAAACGATAAGGTAATACGCGTCACGCCTCGCGGAAATCTATTTATTCGTATTATATGTATGTGCTTTGATGCTCACTTACAAAAGCAAATAAGTAAAACCCGTTTCTCACGTGTGATTTAATTAGTGCTATTCCAATTCGCTTATCACGTTTGAGGTAGTAAAAACGTGTCGATAAGCAGGCATAAAAAAAGCAGACCTGAGTCTGCTTTTTGTATTTTCTATAGGGGTTAATTAAACACGATGTTTTCGCTGCCCGGCGCAGCTTTAAACTCAACAATGATTTTGTCGCAATCGGCTTTAATCTCATCACTAAAGTTTTCTTCAGCTCGCCAACGTGCTGTATCTTGCTTAAAAATCTCTTTTTTAGAGTATTTTTTGCGTGCATCGTGAGTCGGCATTTCTTTCACAACGTTATACATTTTATAAATGCCTGGGTACGCTAGCGTTAAATCTCGCTCATCTTCAAAAGCGTACTGAGACATTAAAACCCAAATTCGTAAACAGCCTTCAGAGTACTCACATTGCTCTTCAGCCATTGCACGAGCAATAAGATGGATGCTATCTGCAAGTTTAGCGTTACGCTTTAAGCGCGACTGCTTAAGCTTTTGCTGTTGCTCAGCTTGCTTTTGCGCAATTAACTTTTTTTGCGCGTTAAGCTTATAGAGCAACTGACCTGCATAAAATGCTAAGCCAGCAATAATAACAGCACCTACAAACAAGGCTACAATCACTGCGGTACTCATTAAGCGCCCTTACTATTTGTCGTCATCATCATCTAGCCACTCATTGGCTAAATCATCTGAAAGGTACTTATCGAAATCTGAGTTACCGTCGCTTTCGAAGTTATCTTCAAAATCATCTTCAAACTCGTCTTCATCTTCGATACCTAGTAACTTACAAAGTACTTGGTGGCGAGCAATACGGCTATTAAAGTACTTCGCATCTTTACCCGTCAGCATTTCACCTTGCTCATGGCGCTCAACGAGCTTAAGTAAACGCTCATCGTTTTCAAGCGCTTCTAGCTCTTGCTCAGGCGTAAGCTCTGGCTCTGTAACCTTTTTAAGCTCAACTGTTGGCTTTAAGTTACGCTTCATTTCTACTTGCGGCTGTGGTGCACTAGCCACTAAAGGCACGGCTTTTTTACTGCCGACGCGCTTATCTTTTGGCGCTGAGTTTGCTTTTTTAGTATCGCTATCTAATAGCTCAGGTGCATTACGAGAACCAGGCTTAGCGCCCTTTGGCTTTTTAACTCGTTGCTCTTTTAACGCACGCATTTCTTTAAGCTTATCTTGGCTTAAACGAACAGGGCCGTTTGAAGGAATTTTGCGTGATTTTTTCTTTCTACTCATATCTTGATCATCTCACTTAAGAGGTTTTGAGCGAGGCACATAACATGAGCATCGCAGTGCTGGCCTAGCCAGAAGAATTCGATTTGCGCATTAAAGCTTGGGTTGCTCGTTGAATTAGCGCATTAGCTTATTGCTAAACGGTGGGTATTGTAACAGGACAAATAAAAAGGCGGTAGAGAAAACATCTCTACCGCCTACTAATCTGAGCGCCATTATCTGGACACTTCTCCCTTCGACTTTTTTTAGTCTTTATTATTTTTATTATTATCAGTCCGTATTGTTATTATTTTAACCTTCCTTGTTACATTCCATTTTGTTTTTATTATTAAACTTCCTTGAGATTTTATTATTTACGGTCATCCTGACGCTTTCTTGTTATTTCCTTTTGTAGCACCTTCAATGTGCTATTCAGTCGTGTCGCGCCATTTTCCTTTAGCATAATCCATGTTGTTATTGTTGTTTTGCGACAGTGGTTAATTTACCCGTTAATATCTTTGTTACAACTGGTTTATATAATTTTTCTTACATAGAGCACATATAAAAAACAAAAAACTTATAATAAACATAAATTTAACTGTAAAAATATTTTTAAAATAAGTTATTTCTTACAAAATAGCATGGCAAATGTCTCACAAACTAAAGGGTGATATCGTTAAAATGTGGACACAAAAAAAGCAGCGTAAGCTGCTTTTTAATCATATTACATAGTATTACACTAGCTAATACTAGATAAATACGACTTTAGTGTAAGCCACCTAAGTATTGAGATAGTACTTCAATATCTTTATCAGTTAGCTTTTTCGCTATATCTTGCATCATACCGTTATGGTCGTTTTTACGGGTTCCATCACGAAACTTCTCTAGCTGAGCTTTAATGTACTCTGGGTGCTGAAAAGAAATTTTAGGAAACTTAGCAAGAGACGAACCATTGCCTCGCGGACCATGACACGCCGCACAAGCCGGAATACCACGTTCAGCATCGCCTGCTTTGTAAAGCATTTGACCAACTTCAACCACGTCTTTAGGGGTGGCGCCTTCAGTCATGTTCAATGAAGAAAAATAAGCAGATAGGTCTTTCATGTCTTGTTCGCTAAGTGGCATAGCCATCGCGCTCATTACAGGATCCATACGGCCTTCTTTACCGCCTGAAGTCATACCTAATTTTAAATCCTTAAGTTGTTTAAGGATGTAATCTGGGTGCTGGCCTGCAAGTTTAGGGTAAATATTAACCGGTGCATTACCGTCTGGGCCGTGACAAGCCGCACACGTTGCTGATTTTTCTTTACCTGCGTTTACATCGCCATCAAATGCTGTTGCGTTGCTTGCTGACAACGCACCAAGCAATATTGTTAAAGATAGTGCTATTTTTTTCATGGTGAATTCTCTGTTTCCGACCCTGTATCATCTACAATATGGATGTTGTAATTCATGTATTCTACACGATAAAAAATTCTCTGGCACGTTTTCTACTCATATTAAGCTTATAATTTATAGGGTTTTGACCTAGATTAACCTTTAAGCAGCTTTAATAGTGCCATTTATAGAGTTTTTAGGTGTTTAAATACGCTTTTTAATACATCCTTTATAGTATAAAATACGCGCCCTGAGTGAATTTAGCTCAATAAGATTAACTTTTACGTTTTTAGGAGAGCCTGTGCTCAAATCTCGTATCAAATATAATACTGCGTCTTTTGTAACAAGCGCGCCAGACATCACTAAATTACCTGCTGATACGGGAATTGAAGTCGCGTTTGCAGGTCGCTCTAATGCAGGTAAGTCAAGTGCTCTTAATGCACTGACAGATCAAAAACTTGCTCGTACCAGTAAAACGCCAGGTCGTACGCAGTTAATCAACACCTTTGAGTTAGGTGAAGTAGACGATATGCGCTTAATCGACTTACCCGGTTATGGTTTTGCTAAAGTACCTATTGAAATGAAAAAGAAGTGGCAAAAGTCACTGGGTGAGTACCTACAAAAACGTCAAAGTTTAAAAGGTATTGTTATATTAATGGATATTCGCCACCCATTAAAAGATTTAGACAAAGATTTAATTAACTGGGCTATTGGCAGCGAAATCCCGGTATTGGCGCTTTTAACTAAAGCCGATAAGCTCAAGCAAGGTGCGCGTAAAGCACAAGTACTGCAAGTACGCCGCGAATTAAGTGAACTAGACGGTGACATCACTGTACACGCTTTTTCATCACTTAAGGGAACAGGTTTACCAGAAGTCGCTAAAAAGCTAGATGAGTGGTATTTAGGGCCAATTGTGGCTGTTGCACCGCCGCAAAGCGATGAAAACAGCTCAGACGCTTAAAAATAAGCACCTATGAAAGATAAAACTTTCCCCCTGCTGATTTTATAAAATAGCCGCGCTCATCAGCGTCGGCTATTTCAGCCCACTGATAAAACACACTTCGTGATACCCGCGCGCTACACCCATAAGGTAATTGCAAATAAGGCACCGCTGCATTTTTATAGTTTTTTATATAAAGAGGCTGCTCAGCACTGATTAACCATTGCCGTGCTAAATTATCTACACAACACATAACCTGCCCTTGCGCTGTGCTCTCAATATGCCAGCTTACGATAACGAAAGGCGCATCTTGCACCTCTATCGCTATTTTTTCGATGGGTGTTTTTAAATAAAACTGCTCACCTTCTTTGCATAAAACACTGGCAAACAGTTTTACCATCGCAGGGCGAGTAATTTCGCTGCCATCGTAAAACCACTGCCCTTGCTCGTTAATCATAATCGGCAGCTCACCACACTGGGTAGGCTGCCAACTATCAAACGGTTTGCTAGGCTCGCTTAATTGCTTACTAAGCGCCGTTAACGAGATCACTGTTTTTTAAGTGTTAGCGCAAAAGTAACTGGTACGGCTGTAGCAACTGCAGGTAAACCAGCTAATTGCTGTAGCTTTTTAACGCCTTCGGTCACACCAAAGTCTTGGCTATTTACAATCACAGGCGTAAACGACGACACGCTTAAATCGCCATTTTCGGCACTGCTAACAAGTACATTTATTTTTAATGGCTTTTTATTACCATGAAAATCAAGCTGTGCATTAACCTCTTTTAATACATGCTGGCCCGGCTTTTTAATATTACTTAATTGCTTTTTTAAATCCGCGGTTAAAACTGCATGAGGAAACTTAGCCGCTTCAAATACAAATTGAGTTAAACGTTCATTGCGAATAGGGATCAGTGTTTCTGCAGAGGTTAAGTCTATATTTACACTAAAAGCACCACTGTCTGAAAGTGTTCCTTCTAGGTTAGTAAAATGATGTGCCTCAGCAATCGAGTCTTTTTTGATAGAAACAAAACTTAATTGGCTCTTGTCATTGACTAGCTGCCAATCTGCATGAGCGGCATTAGACAAAGCAACACTTGATAACGATAAACCGATAATGGCTAACGTTTTAAACATAACGCACTCCTAAAATAAAATGAGAATAATAGCGCTTTCGATACTATCACCTGAAATAGGGGCAAACCACCTCAAATTAAAGACGGCGCTAAATTACTTAGCCCGTACTGTTATTAAAAAATTAATAACGATATAGCAGCCTATAACTGATGCTTTTTAGGGCCATACCGCTACATCCACGCTAATCATTGCGTGAGATAGCTTTACTTGCCTACGTTTGCTTTATAACTGCTTTATACATATACCCGTTTGAGGGCGCGCAAGGTATGGCACAAAAAATAATAAACATAAATGAGCATAAAGTGTGAATAGTAAAAAAGCGCTTAGCGGTGCTATTTAGCTTTAAAGGGCAATCTAATGAGGAAGAAAAAGCAGCCTGCTTAAAACAAGCAGGCCGATATAGCAAACTGGGGAGAAGCTATCAATTTGTTGCACCTTTTCAGATGCATCATCAACAGGATGTCCTACAGGATGAGGACGCGCGCACTTTAGCAAAAGCGCGCATAAAAATACAATGATATTCCGCCAAAATAGTTCGAATTGACGAACATATAACTATTTAATACAAATAGTTGCTTAAATTAACCTACTTTTAACTAAACTTTGTTTACGCGTAGAAATACTTATATCGATTCGCTTAATTGAGTGAGTTATTTAGAGGCAATAAAAAAGCGCCTTGCGGCGCTTTAAAATATAAGCATGTTTTAGGTTAGTGGGCTTGTTCCCAGTTTTCACCTTCGTCAGCTTCTACAATTAAAGGAACATCTAAGCTAGCCGCTTGCGACATTAGCTCACAAATCTGCTTTGTGTATGCTTGCGCACAATCGGTTTTAATCTCAAACACCAATTCATCATGTACTTGCATAAGTAACTTAATGGTATTGGGAGCTTGTTGATTAACCCAGCTATGCACGCTCAGCATTGCTTTTTTAATAATATCAGCGGCTGTACCTTGCATTGGTGCATTGATTGCTGCGCGTTCGGCGCCTTTACGGCGAGCTCCATTACGTGCATTAATTTCGGGTAAGTGTAAACGACGCCCAAAAATAGTTTCTACGTACCCGTTCTCGGCCGCTTTTTCGCGGGTTGTTTCCATGTACTCAAGTACCCCAGGGAAGCGCTCAAAGTATTTATCTATGTAGTGCTGCGCTTCGTGGCGTGGTACATCAAGCTGACGCGCTAAACCAAAGGCTGACATGCCGTAAATTAACCCAAAGTTTACTGCTTTAGCTTTACGGCGCATATCTGTGGTTACATCCTCTAGCTCAACCCCAAATACCTCAGCAGCGGTTGCACTGTGCACATCTAACCCATTAGCAAAGGCATTTAGTAGCCCTTTGTCTTGCGATAAATGCGCCATAATACGCAGCTCAATTTGACTGTAATCGGCAGCCACAATTTTATAGCCTTGTGCCGCTACAAATGCCTCACGTATACGACGTCCTTCTTCAGAACGAATAGGGATATTTTGTAAGTTAGGATCGGTAGAACTCAAACGCCCTGTGGCCGTAACAGCTTGATGATAAGAAGTATGCACGCGCTGTGTTTTCTCATTAACCATCAATGGTAATTTATCAGTGTAGGTTGATTTAAGCTTAGATAAACCACGGTGCTCAATAATCACCTTAGGTAGTGGGTAGTCATGGGCAAGTTCTTGTAGCACTTCTTCAGCCGTTGAAGGTGCACCTTTAGGTGTTTTTTTAATGACTGGCAGCTCAAGTTTTTCAAATAAAAGTACTTGCAGCTGCTTTGGCGAGCTTAGGTTAAATGGTTCGCCAGCTATCTCAAACGCTTCTTTTTCAAGTTCAAGTAAACGCTCGCCTAAACGCTGGCTGTGCGCCGCCAGCATGTTGCTATCAATTGCTACGCCGGTGCGTTCAATATCAGAAATAACATTCACTAATGGCATTTCTATTGTTTCAAATACTGACTTTAACTTCTCATCAGCTTCTAATTTTGGCCAAAGTACTTGGTGTAAACGCAGTGTAATATCGGCATCTTCTGCTGCATAAGGCGCAGCTTGCTCAAGCTCAATTTGATTAAAGGTAAGCTGCTTTTTCCCTTTGCCGGCTATATCTTCAAAGCTAATGTTTTTATGGCCTAAGTATTTAAGCGCTAATGAATCCATGTCATGGCGAGTGCCCACGCTATTAAATACGTACGACTCAAGCATAGTATCAAACTTAATGCCATTGAGCTCATAGCCTGCATTAGCCAGTACGCTCTTGTCGTATTTTAGGTTTTGCCCTACTTTAGCTTTGTTAGCATCGGCGAGGATTGGCCCAAGCTTTTGCATTACATATTCAAGGCTTAATTGCTCTGGTGCACCCGGGTAATCGTGTGCAATTGGTAAGTAAGCAGCTTCGCCTGCTTTTACAGCAAAGCTCATACCTACTAACTGCGCTTGCATGTAATCAAGGCTGGTTGTTTCGGTATCAAAGGCAAATAACTCAGCGCTATTTAGCTGCTCAATAAGCGTATCAAATTGTGATTCGGTTAAGATAGTTTCGTAATGAGCGTCTTCTACTTTTGGCAGTTCATTTGCCTCAGTAGGGAGCGCTTTTTCTGCATCTTTTGGATTATCAAGCAGCTCAGCTAACCAGCGACGGAACTCACACTCACCATACAGTGCAATAAGCTCATCTTTATTTGGCTCTTGTACTTTAAAGGTATCTAGGTCTGACTCTACCTCAACATCACATTTAATGGTGGCAAGCTCATAACTAAGTGGTAAATGATCAAGGGCGTTTGCAAGCTTCTCACCAATCTTGCCTTTAATATCGCCGGCATTATCAATTACACCTTGAAGCGATCCATATTTTTGTAGCCATTTAACAGCTGTTTTAGGTCCACAGCCTTCAACACCTGGGATGTTGTCAACCTTATCACCCATTAGCGCTAAATAGTCGATGATTAGCTCAGGACCCACACCAAATTTTTCAACAACGGTTTGAGGATCTGAAATGCTGTCGGTCATGGTATTTATTAGCGTAACATGCTCGTTAACTAGCTGAGCCATGTCTTTATCGCCTGTAGAAACCAATACATGGCGCTTTTGCTCAGTTGCTATTCGCGAAAACGTACCAATAACATCGTCGGCTTCAACCCCTTCAATACTAATTAGCGGAAAGCCCATCGCTTTAATAATACTGTGCAGTGGCGCTATTTGCGTTCGTAAATCGTCAGGCATAGGCGGACGGTTAGCTTTATACTCGCTATACATATCGTTTCTGAACGTTTTGCCTTTGGCATCAAACACCACCACCATGTGGCTCGGATCATATTGTTTGATCAAACTTTTAAGCATGTTTACCACGCCATAAATAGCGCCAGTTGCTTCACCTTTAGAGTTGGTTAAATGCGGTGGAGAATGATAAGCACGAAATAAATATGAAGAGCCATCAACTAAAATTAGCGGGTTTTCGGGGATCTGAGCCATGGTGAATTTGGATCCTAAATACAAAAAAGTAATATTATTACAAGCATGCCATAAGGTTGTGAATAAAACGACAGTGAATTACGCTTAGTAGCCATAATTATTGCGGAGCAACCTGTGGATAACTTTGTAGATAACAGCCACGAGCTATTCCTCCAATGCATAATAAAATGCTTAGAAAAATAAATAACTGCTTGTTTTGTTTAAAAAAGATAATACGAGGTTCTTTTTTTATTATTTTAAAACCAATGTGGAAAAAGGTTTTCTAACTGATACATCCGCTGTTAGTCACTTTAGTTATTTGTATCCATTTAAATAACCGGAGGAGTATTCTAGCATAATGGATCAAAGATCATAGCGATCCTTTATAATTTTTTTTACGAGCGCACTGGCAAAAATGGCATAAACCGCAATACAACTTGCACTGCGAATACTTTTTAAACTAAAAAATTATTTTAGTGTGTGTTTTGGCCCGTGTTAAACTTCACCCAAACGACTTATTTAAAATACTTAAGGAGCACAAAAGCATGAAAAAGATAGCTGTAATATTAGCCGGCTGTGGTGTGTACGATGGCAGTGAAATAAACGAAGCAGTATTAACACTGCTGCACATAGCTAAAAACGGTGCTGCATATCAATGTTTTGCTCCTGATATAGAACAACTTCACACTATTAATCACCTCACCGGTGAAGAAATGCCAAGCAACCGTAATGTACTCGCTGAGGCAGCACGCATTGCCCGTGGTGATATAAAATCATTAAGCGAATTAAAGGCATCTGAATTTGATGCGTTAATAGTACCAGGGGGATTTGGCGCCGCTAAAAACTTATGTGATTTTGCCGTTAAAGGCGCTGATGCGCAGATAAACGACCTAGTATTAGAGGCCTGTAAACAATTTGCTAATACACAAAAAGCCGCTGGCTACATGTGTATTGCGCCGGCTTTAATTCCGTTTATATATCCCAATGCTACTTTAACCATAGGTAATGATGAACAGACCGCAAGCGCTTTAACCCAGCTAGGCTCTACACACGCAGCCTGTGCGGTTGATGATATTGTGATTGATGAGGACAATAAACTCGTTACCACCCCTGCTTATATGCTGGCGCAGTCTATTTTAGATGCCGATGCGGGGATCGAAAAACTGGTTAAAAACGTACTAGCATTAGCTTAAATAGTGATTTACTAAGCCACCGATTATAAATGTTTGTTAACTGAAACATGCAATTTTATTGCGTTAACGCAAAAATTAGTCAGTTTTATCGATAAAAACACCAGTGGGCGTTTTATAAATTGTTACACAAAGGTATAATCGGTTTAATTTCCGTCATCTATAATCGTGATTGATCACGTTCAAATCGAAGTGAGCAAGGCAAAATGAAAAAACTATCAGCTGCAGCATTATTAGTGCTAGCAACCACCGCATACGCACAGCCATATGATAACTCTATGACTGAAGATGCGATAAAAAAACGTTTAGCACCAGTTGGCGCTGTTTATCTTGAAGGCGAGAAAGCTGCTGCAGCCGCAGCTCCTACTGGCCCTCGCTCTGGTGAGCAAGTGTACCAAGGCGCATGTTTTGCCTGTCACGGTACTGGCGCACTAGGTGCACCTAAATCAGCTGATGACTGGGCACCGCGTATCGCTAAAGGTAAAGATGTACTGCTTGATCACGCTATCAACGGTTTTAATGCGATGCCGCCAAAAGGAACATGTATGGATTGTTCTGATGATGAGATTAGCGCAGCTATTGATTTCATGACATCTAAATAATTTAATTAAGCCCCTGATAACTAGGGTGATTAATTTAAAAAGGCCTATTTTTATAATAGGCCTTTTTTTATTCCTAAAATAATCTTTTTAGTTGCTGTTTTAGGGCATTAGTTACTTGACGATCGCAACTAAAAGTGAAATTATACGTTTAATAAACATACAATAATAAAATAATATGATTCATGTCATCGGAAGATAAACCCGCGGCACCGAGTAAACTAGCGCACCAAAATAAACGTCTTAAAGCGCTATTAGAAAAGTATAAGCAATCTCACCACTTACAAAATGCCCTGATCCAGCTATCAGAGCAAGCAAGCTCTGTTGCCGAATTAACCTTACTTTACCCTGCTATCCATGACATTTTACAAGCATACCTACCTAGTAAAAGCTTTTACGTGGTGCTTGCTAATCAATATACTCATGCCCTAGAACTTTCTTATTTTTGCGATGAAAAAGATGGTATATCAGTCGCCCTCAATCAAGATAATAGTTTTGAAGAAGGCGCTACAGGCTACGTTTATAAGCTTGGCAAAACCACCTGCTTTACCAAACAAGAGATGCAAAGCGCTGCACAAAACGGCTTATTTAAAGCACTAGGCTCACCTGCTGAGTACTGGGTTGGTGTCCCTATTTATCAAGAGCAAAACATTATTGGCGTACTTGCTGCGCAAAGTTACGATAAACACCAAGATTACAGCAGCCAGCAAGTGCATTTACTCGAAGTAATGTCTTTATACTTAGCCACAGCCATAGAGCGAGTTAAAAAAAGAGAGCTGCTCGAATCTGAAGTAAAAATTCGTACCCGCGCGCTCACGCAAAGTAATGATGCGCTAAACCTAGAAATTGAACAACGAAAACGCGCACTACAACGCCAGCAAATTTTGTTTAAAATATCGGAGTTGGCAACACAAGCGCAAAACTTAGATGATGCCTATGTAAAAATTCATCAAATAATAAAAACCATTACATACGCAGAAAACTTATACATTGCACTTTATAACAAAGAGACTGGTTGGATTAGCTTCCCGTACTGTGTGGATGAATTTAAAGACAACACCGAGCCGAGGCCGTTTGCAAAAGGTTATAGCGAACTGGTTATTAGCAGCGAGCAGACCCAACTTATACACCCTAGTAGAGCCAAAGAGCTATTAGAAAGTGGTGATGTACAACGAAATAAGCCAGTACCAGAGGAGCAAATGGCCACCAGCTGGCTAGGTGCTCCGCTTAAAACATCGCAAGGGGTTATCGGCTTAATTGCATGCCAAGCGTATAATAATAATCATATTTTTAGCAAAGACGACTGCGAGCTTATTACATTTGTATCACACCAAATTGCCACGGTTTTACAAACTAAATTAGCCACTCAAGCACTTAAATCTAGCCACCAAGAGTTAGAGTATCGAGTTAACGAAAAAACAAAGGCGCTGCAACAAGCTAACCTACATTTACAAATGCAAATTGATGAGCGTAAAAAAGTAGAGCAACAGCTTTATCATGATGCGCATCACGACTCATTAACGGGCCTGCCTAATCGTAGCTTGTTTTTAACCCAGCTAGAAAAAACACTGCAGCATTACCATCGCTTTCCTGATCATCACTTTGCTGTGTTATTTATTGATTTAGATAAGTTTAAAGATATAAACGATCAACTAGGTCACCATGCCGGCGATCAATTTTTAATAAGTGTGGCTGATTTATTTTCGCATTGTATTCGCGAACACGATTTACTCGCTCGCCTTGGTGGTGATGAATTTGTAATTTTGCTTACCCACTTAACAGAGCTACAACAAGCAGAAGATGTAGCTGATCGCATTATTAATATAATGAAAAAGCCATTTTGCAGTAAAGGTACCTGCATTCAAAGTGGTGCAAGTATTGGTATAACGTACTCAAATTCAAGTTATCAGCATACCGATGAAATTATTCGCGATGCCGATGCTGCTATGTATTATGCTAAAAATGCGGGGCGCGACCGCTATGAGCTGTTCCACCCGTTATTAACGCAAACACTAACAAGTGCAGAATCTCCAGCACAGCACCATCTTGATTCACTCCCGATGAGTTTTAGAAGTGCAGATATTATAAACCTTGATGAACAACAGCAATCAGAGTCACTGTTTGAAGCCTTTGGCGAACACCCTGTATTAGGCTATACCAGTTTTGAAGTGCTGAAAAAGTTTGCAACCGATAAAGAGCAGCACCTCCAAGTTGAATTAGAACTCTTGCAGCACGCCTACGCCTTAGCGGCAAATGTAGCCATGGTATTATTGCCATGCTCAGGGCTACTTTTAGAAGCGCTTGAATTTAATTTATTTACTGAGGTATTAAGTAAGCTGCAAGGGCAAAGCCAACTGTGTTTATTGTTTGACGACCAAGAAATACGTTACGCCTGTGCAACTCAGCTAGAAAACCTTAAAAAGCTCTCGCAGCTTGGCTACAGCATTGGCTTAAATAACTTTGCAAAAGACCGCTGTGAGCTAAATGCACTGACCGACATTACCTTCGATTATGTACTACTTAGCTCAACCTTTAGTAAACGCGTACTGCAACAAGAAAGTTTTAACTTGCAATTACAAGGTGTACTGGCAATCACTCAGCTAAAAGGCATAAAAGTTATTGCCAAAGGCCCTTCTATACTCAACTTTAGAGCCTTGCTAGATAAATACGGACTAAACTTATTTGTTGCTAAGCAGCAAGGCTTATCGGAGTCAGTAGCGGCTAATAACAACGCCGCGCAGTCTATTAACTAGGTTTTTTCAGCATCGCCCTTAAGTTAGCGACCCGTGCTTGGCCTTTTTCCATGCGCTCAGCTTGCGAGCTTGGGGCTTTTTTGTTTTCAAACGCTAGGTCATCTTGTGGTAACTCTTGCACAAAGCGGCTTAGCTCTGTTTGTGAGGTTTCGCCAAACTGACGACGTATTTTTGCATACGTTAGTGTCAGCTCTTGCTGGGCCCGTGTGATCCCTACGTATGCTAAACGGCGCTCTTCATCTACGTTTTCTTCGTCAATACTTACTTGGTGTGGCAATAACCCCTCTTCCATCCCAACCATAAATACGTACGGGTATTCTAAGCCTTTAGATGCATGCAAAGTAAGTAACTGTACCGCATCAGACTCATCTTCTTCCTCGTTACGCTCTAGCATATCGCGAAGCGTTAATTTACTGACCACTTCAGGTAAGGTCATCGGTTCGTTATCGGCATCTCCGGTGAGCATATCGGTGATCCAACGATACAGCTCAGAGACGTTTTTCATGCGCATTTCTGCCGCTTTGGCACTTGGCGATGACTCATATAAATACGCTTCGTAGTTAATATTACGTACCAAGTCTTTTACCGCTTCGAGTGTATCGCTACGCACTGCATTATCTGAAAGCTCAACAACCCAACGTGCAAACCCCGAAAGCGCATTTAAGCCACGCCCTTTAAGGCGGTAGCCTAGGTCGTTATCAAAACAGGTGGCAAATAAGCTTTGGTGTTTTTCGTTTGCAAGTGTGCCTAGCTTTTCAAGTGTAACGGTGCCTATTTCACGGCGCGGCGTATTAACAATGCGTAAAAAAGCGTTATCGTCGTCTTGGTTAACCAACAAGCGTAAATACGCCATAATATCTTTAATTTCTGAACGCGAAAAAAACGACATTCCGCCACTAATTTTATAGGGAATGCGGTTACTCATTAATGATTTTTCAAAACCGCGTGCCTGGTGATTACCGCGATACAAAATAGCGTAATCTTTATAGCTGGTGCGCTTCATAAATTTATGAGAAATTATTTCAGCAACAACTCGCTCGCACTCATGCTCTTCATCCCTACAGCCAATCACCTTAATCGGCTCACCGTAACCAAGTTCACTAAATAGCTTTTTTTCGATATCGTGCGGATTATTGGCAATTAAAATATTTGCTGCTTTTAGAATGCGCTGGGCACTGCGGTAGTTTTGCTCAAGCTTTATGAGCCTAAGGCCGGGGTAATCCTTACTTAACAGTACCAAGTTTTGGGGGCGGGCTCCGCGCCATGAATAAATAGATTGGTCATCATCCCCTACCACAGTAAAACGCGCTCGCTCGCCTACTAATAACTTAACAAGCTGATACTGGCTGGTATTCGTATCTTGATATTCATCCACCAGCAAATACCTAAATCGTTGCTGCCAACGCTCTCGTGAGGTGGCATTACTACTCAGTAATAAGGTGGGGATCATTATTAAATCGTCAAAATCCAGTGCGTTATATGCTCGTAGCTGATTTTGATAACGCGCGTAAAGCTGCGCAAATAACGTCTTTTGCGCATCACGTGCTTCGCGTATAGCTTGCTCTGGCAAGATTAATTCGTTTTTCCAGCTGCCTATTTGCATTTTTAATAGATTAAGTAGGTCTTTGTCTTTTTTAAGTTCGTCTTCGGTTAAATCACCTAACAGCTGGTTAGTATCTTGGTCATCAAACAGCGAAAAACCTTCTTTAAAGCCAAGCGTTTTGAGCTCTTTTTTAATTATTTCAAGCCCTAGGGTATGAAAGGTTGATACCCACAGCCCTTTCGCCTCTTGCTTATTAAGCGTTTGTAATACACGCTCGCGCATCTCTTTGGCCGCTTTATTCGTAAACGTTACCGCAGCAATATTACGTGCTTTGTACTCGCACTTTTGCACCAAATAAGCAATTTTGTTAGTGATTACGCGGGTTTTACCTGAGCCTGCACCCGCGAGTACTAAACACGGACCACTAATATATTTTACTGCTTCATCTTGTTTTGGATTGAGTTTCATAACGACCATGGAGTTTTAAAAGGCAGCTAATTTTACCGTAACCACTGATACAGGCATAGCCATTAGATTAATTAATTCCATTGTGGTGATCATGTATTAAATACCTTAGGTATAAGGTAATATTAGTCATTATCATTTTAGGGCAACAGCAAGGGACGATTATGATCAATCCAGCAAAACTTGAAGAAATTGCTAAGCAAATCACCAACAACATGCCGCAAGGTGTAAAAAACCTAGCAGATACACTGGAAGGTAAAACCAAACAAGTTTTACAAAATAAGCTGGCTGAAATGGACTTTGTTAGCCGCGAAGAATTTGATGTGCAAAGCCAAGTACTTATTCGTACTCGTGAAAAACTCACTGAGCTTGAAGCAAAAGTTGTGTTACTAGAGCAACAACTAAATGCTAAAAATAACGCCGAGTAGCACGTATTTACGTATGTATACTCAGCCACATAAAAAGCAGCCAAGGCTGCTTTTTTGCTTTTAGTTTTAACATTTACCCACTATGTATTAAAAAGTGCCTCTAATACATAGTATTGCAGTGGTTGTTGCTGCGCCAAACTTACAGCGCACATTTTTAGCGCCACTTGCTTACCCGTAATGGGTTTATAACGTTTTAAAAAAGGAAGTTGAGTAATAACAGGTAACACAAATGCGCCTATTTGCTCAGCTATTCGTGTATCGTTTCGCTCACCAATTAATAAAGACGGCTGGAATATACTTACTTTTGCAAAGCCCAGCGTTTTTATGTGCTGCTCAAGCTCGCCTTTCATTTTTAAGTAAGGGCTGATGCTGTGCGCATTAGCGCCGCTTGATGACACCAAGCAATAATGGCTCACTGCATTGTTTGCCGCCATTTGCGCCGCAATAAACTGATAATCAAAATCAACTTTACGCTGCGCGCGGTTGAGCCAGCCTGCTTTTTAGTAGTGCCCAAACACGAAAAAAACACATCCCCTTTAAATAACGCGCAGTAGTTGGTTAAACAATCAAAATCAATAAGTTGATTAGTGAGCTTAGTATGTTCAACGTCCAGCTTACGGCGAGTTATAGCAATCACATGGCCAAACGCAGGGCTTTGCAGTAAAAGCGTTAATAGCTCACTCCCCACAACCCCTGTTGCCCCTATGATTATCGCCGTTTTAGTCATTGCTTAAATTACTCGCAACCGGCTTTAGCGAGTACATGTGCAACGGCTTTTTTATACACATCGCCTTCTTCATCGGCGCAGGTTACAACCGATGATAAATCGTGCAAGTGGCCGTTCTCTAATCCGTACACCCAACCATGAATCGTGAGCTCTTGGCCTTTATCCCATGCATCTTGAACTATGTTTGTCCTACACACGTTACGTACTTGCTCAATAACGTTTAGCTCAATTAAACGGCTTAAACGCTGTTGCTCATCCATTGCATTAAGCTGCTCTAAGTGTTTTTCTTTTACATCGCCAACATGGCGTAACCAGTTATCAATAAAACCAAATTTGGCGTTATTTAATACCGCTTGTACACCGCCACAGCCGTAGTGGCCAACCACCATAATATGTTTTACTTTAAGCACCTCTACCGCGTATTGCATTACCGATAAACAGTTATGGTCAGTATGTACCACCACATTAGCTACATTACGGTGTACAAATAATTCACCCGGCAGTAAATCAACAATTTGGTTGGCAGGAACACGGGAGTCTGAACAGCCAATCCACAAGTACTCTGGGTTTTGTTGCATTGATAATATTTTAAAAAACTCAGGGTTGGCTTCGGTTGTACGTGCAGCCCAACGTTTGTTGTTTTCGAATAAATTTTTTAGCTTTCTCATTGCATCTCTTATTTAGGACGGGATAGAAATTACACCCCAGAAAAGACAAATAATGAGCGCCTTTTTAGTTGGTGTTTGCAAGAATTAAAATATTGCGAGGAGTTAATTGTTTCTCACAAAAGGTGGTAACTGAAACGTGATAACCTTGCTGTTGCAAATATAAAGCACGATCGAGCACAAGCCAAACTTCTATTGCTCTTCTAAACACATGTCGAACCAGTTCGATTCGCTCTGTTACTTTTTTACGCGCCTTACCAATTAATAAAAACTTATCGTAATCAGTATCTTGAGGGATACTTATAGACTTTTTATCCCCCGCCCAAGCACAAAACTGTGCAAACGTATCAGAGAACACGGCTTTGTTAACGGAAGGCACACTCACGTAATATTGTTCATGAGTGAGCGACTTTCGAAGTGCGTCAAACCCTAAGCGCCATTCCACCTCAGTTTTTCGTATTTTAGCTACACGTGAAGGAGCTGTAACTGTTTCTTGCAGCGCCAATTTTAAATCGCGGTGCGTTAAATTAAGCTTACTAGCAAGAGCAAGCTCACTCATTGCCTGATAACAACTATCGGTAAATAAGTGATAACAGCACGGCGAAAAACTAATACGTTTCACCCTAGCGGCGCTGGCGTGCTGCATAAATGTTTGGTGCAATGCGCCACATGCATGCAGTGCAACCGCATGTGTGTCGGTATTAAAAAAATGGCGTGTTTCATCTTCAAGCACATTAGCTTGGCTAAATTTCATCGCCAAACCTTGCTTGCGTGCACTGTGCTCTCCTTGCTCGCAAAGATGCCCTTGTAGCTCAACACTATGTACGCTTTGCGCGCCGTTATAAGCAAGCATTCGGCCTAAATGCCCTTTGCCTGCGCACCATTCTAGTACAGGCTGCGTGCTACTCGTTAATGCTGAAACAAAGTCTTGCAGTTGCTCAAACTTACGCCCTTTAATACCGTTACTTATCCAAAACGGGTATTCACTGCGTTGCTGCTGGCTTTTTGGTAAATTACACAGCTCAGGTAGCTGCTCTACCCCGGCAATAAACGGGCTAAAAAATTGATAAAGCTGTTGCTGATCGTTATCAAGCCTTGCGACATCTTCATCTGATAAGTTATTTAACGCCGCTTGTAGCTCAGGCCACGGTAATTCATCAAAATCAAATGCTGTACATTGCCAATATTCGCGGGTATTCATTAGCACTGCATCGAGTGCTGCAAACTGCTCAGCTAGGTTCATAACAACTTAAAATAGTAAAAAGACGTTTAATTATACCAGTTGCGCAGAGCAGCATTAAGCGGTTATTTTTTTCCAAGTATTAAACGCAAATAAAGGGGGATCGAAATAATACTCACAATAAAGGCGGCTATTAGCATCCACGACAGTTGTAATCGCTCTGGCTCTTGGTATTTATAAACAAACCCAGCTTTGTGCTCGTCAAATTGCGTTTGCTTAATGCCATAATAATCAGCAATTAAGCGCCACTTGGCCATCGACATATTCCCTAAATGGGTCGTAGGCGGCATTATGTAGTCTTTCAATACTTCGGCTTCATAAGCTAGCTGATGAAAACTTTTGTTTGGCGCATAGACTTGCTGAGTAATTGCAATGGCTTCATCCATATTCATCATCGCATAGCGCCAACCTTTTAAGCTCGCTTGGTAAAACTTTTCGACCGTTTGCGGGTGCTTTTTAAGCATTGATTCGCTGGTAAATAGCACATCACCATACACATCCATACCATAGCGCTGTGGGCATATAAGGCGGTGCGATACCCCTTGCTGAGTCATAAAGTAAGGCTGAGTGGTGACATACACTTGCATTGCATCAAGTTTGTTTTCTTGCCACGCTTGTAGCGCGGGCTCATCGCCTTCGTATACCTCTAAGGTAGCAATATCAATACCGCTGCGTTTTAGCATAACTAGCAGCTCGGTACTGTCTTTTTTACTCACTTCGGTAATACGTTTAGCGGTAAAATCGCGGGGGTGAAAAATATCAGAGCTGTCTTTTACCATCCAACAGTATGGGGAAAACTGCAAAATAGCCGCCATTGCTACAAACGGTTGGCCGTTTACTCTTTGTTGTAAAATACCCGAATGCGCTACGCCAAACTGGGCTTCTCCTCTTGCTACAGGCGTGAAAGTGTCAGGCATTTTAGGATTGGCTTCGCGTATGGTTACATCTAGTCCGGCGTCTTTGTAATAGCCTTTTTGCTGAGCCATATAATAGCCGGCGAACTGAAACTGGTGGGTCCATTTTAGTTGTAAAGTGACTGATTCTTGAGCCATTAGTTGGCTGCAAAAAAGCAAAATTACAAATATTAATCCTTTAATAAGCAACTGGGTGTTCCAAATAGTAGTCATTAGCTGTAACTATATTTAAAACACACGATAAAGCAAGCATGCAAACGTGCATACTTGCTTATAAAAACCCTAAGCTGAAGCTAAATTGTCAACGCTTGGGCTTTGTGGCTGAGAGGTTAAAAACTGCGTAAAACACGGGTTATGTGTTTCATCTTGTACACTGTAACCTAAGCGGTTTAAGTGCTCGTTAAACATATCAAATTGGCTTGGCTCAATAGCAAAGCCCGCCAGTACATTTCCGATAGAACCCCCATGATTGCGATAATGAAATAAAGTAATATTCCAATTGCTACCTAGGGTATCTAAAAAGCGCGCAAGGGCTCCTGGGTATTCCGGAAATTCAAACCGTAATAACCTTTCGTGTAACTGCTCCGGTGCTTTACCCCCTACCATATAACGTACGTGTAATTTAGCGAGTTCGTTATCTGATAAATCGCAAAATTGGTAGTCGTTGTTAGTTAGGTCTTGTTTTAGCTCGTTGAGTTCTTGCTCACCCTGGCGCAGGGCAATACCTACAAATATTTGCGCTTCACCGGGGCCTGCATAACGGTAGTTAAACTCAGTAATAGCCCGACCACCTAAAGAGGTGCAAAACTGCTTAAAGCTGCCTTTTTCTTCTTTAATGGTCACCGCAAGTAGCGCTTCGTTTTTTTCACCAAGCGCAGTACGCTCAGCCACATAACGTAAGCGATCAAAGTTTAAGTTAGCACCCGAAAGCACCGCTGCTAAATGCAGCCCTTTTAAGCCCGATTGCTGGCTCCACTTTTTCAGCCCTGCGGTTGCAAGTGCCCCTGAGGGCTCTGAAATTGCGCGAGTAGAGACAAAAATATCTTGCATGGCGGCACAAATTTCATCGCCACTGACAGTTACAACTTCATCGCAAAATTTTTGCGCTAAGCGAAATGTTTCACTGCCAATAATTTTAACCGCTACGCCATCGGCAAAACTGCCAACACGGTCAAGCTCAACAGGCTCGCCCGCTTTAAGCGCGGCTTGTAAACATGCACTTTCGTCAGCTTCTACGCCAATGACTTTTATATCGGGGCGTAATGATTTGATATAAACCGCCATACCAGCAAGTAAACCACCACCGCCAACAGGGATAAATACCGCATCAAGCTCGTTGAGTTGCTGCATAAGCTCGCGAGCCACTGTGCCTTGCCCCACAATTACGTCAGGGTCATCAAAAGGCGGTACAAATACGCCATTGCGTTGCTCTGTTAGTTCAAGTGCATGTGCTTTTGCAGCATCAAAATGATGGCCATGTAAAACCACTTCACCGCCCAGCGCACGTACCGCACTTACTTTTATTTCAGGCGTGGTAACTGGCATAACAATAGTGGCTTTATGGCCAAGGTGTGAAGCACTAAGCGCCACACCTTGTGCATGGTTACCCGCAGATGCCGTAATAACAACAGACCCTTTTGGTAACTTGTTTAATTTATTATAAGCACCGCGTAACTTAAACGAATACACGGGCTGTTGATCTTCACGCTTTAACCAAACATGGTTGCCTAATTTATCACTGAGGTCGCGCATTTCGCTGACCTCAGTCACTTTAGCTAGCGGTTCCATATTGGCCTGAATAATAGCGCGAAAATAATCGAGCTCTTGAGAAACCATAATTAGCTAAGCTCCTCCAGTTTGGCTAAATCACGTACTGCGCCTTTATCGGCACTGGTTGCAAGTAATGCATACGCTTTTAATGCCGACGATACATAGCGGTCACGATCAAGCGGCTTATACGCTTGCTTACCACGCGCTAATTGCTTTTGTTTACGTGCTTCTAGCTCTTCATCACTTAATGCAAGGGTGATTTCACGTGTTGCGATATCAATGATAATTTTGTCACCATTTTCAACATACGCAATAGCACCGCCACTTGCCGCCTCTGGCGATACGTGGCCGATTGATAAACCAGAGGTGCCGCCCGAGAAACGACCATCGGTGATCAAGGCACATTTTTCAGCAAGGCCTTTTGATTTTAAGTAGCTCGTTGGGTAAAGCATTTCTTGCATACCTGGGCCGCCTTTAGGGCCTTCGTAGCGAATAACCACAACATCACCGGCTTTTACTTCGTCGTTTAAAATACCTTCTACTGAATCATCTTGTGATTCGTACACCACGGCTGTGCCTTCAAAATGCAGCATTTCGTCCACTACGCCTGCGCTTTTAACAATACAGCCATCAACCGCTAAGTTACCTGAAAGCACAGCTAAGCCACCATCTTGTCTAAAGGCATGCTCAACACTACGGATACAACCATGCTCTCGGTCGTTATCGCCTTCATCCCAGCGGCACTCTTGGCTCATTGCTTTTGTAGTACGAATACCGGCAGGGCCTGCACGGTAAAACTTTTGTGCTGCTTCGTTTGTAGGGTCAGTCGCATCCCACTTTTTAACAAGCTCACCCATCGTCATACCCGCTACGTGGTTTACCGATAAATCAACTAAACCCGCTTTACCTAGCTCACGTACAATTGCCATCATGCCACCAGCGCGATGCACATCTTCTATGTGGTACTCAGGTGTAGCTGGGGCCACCTTACATAAAAATGGGGTTTTACGAGAAAGCTCGTCAATGTGCGACATATCAAAATCTACACCGGCTTCTTGTGCCGCTGCTAATAAATGCAATACGGTATTAGATGAACCACCCATGGCAATATCAACCACCATAGAGTTCATAAAGGCTGTTTTGTTTGCAATTGCACGCGGTAACACGTCATGGTTGTCTTTTTGGTAGTACTCGCGGCACAAGTCAACAATGCGAGCGCCGGCTTCTACATACAGTTGCTTACGATCTTTATGCGTTGCAAGCGTTGTTCCGTTACCCGGTAGTGCAAGGCCAATAGCCTCTAATAAACAGTTCATTGAGTTGGCAGTAAACATACCCGAACACGAGCCACAGGTAGGACACGCAGAGCGCTCTACTTGCTCTGAATCAGCATCACTTACTGTTTCATCAGCGCCTTTTACCATGGCATCAACTAAATCTAGTTTAATATCGATGTTAGCAAGTTTGGTTTTACCCGCTTCCATTGGCCCGCCCGATACAAAAATAACCGGTATATTTAAACGTAGCGCTGCAAGCATCATCCCTGGGGTGATTTTGTCACAGTTAGAAATACAGATCATCGCATCGGCGCAGTGGCCGTTAACCATGTACTCAACAGAGTCTGCAATTAAGTCGCGAGAAGGCAGTGAGTAAAGCATACCACCGTGGCCCATTGCGATACCGTCATCAATTGCGATGGTGTTAAATTCTTTTGGAACGCCGCCCGCTTGCGTGATTGTTTCCGCCATTAGCTCACTAAGCTGATTAAGGTGTACATGCCCTGGTACAAATTGCGTAAACGAGTTAACTACAGCAATAATAGGTTTACCAAAGTCGGTGTCGGTCATGCCTGTTGCGCGCCATAATGCACGTGCGCCTGCGCGTTTACGTCCTTCAGTTGTTGTTGCACTTCTTAATTTAGCCATAGTTACCTCTGTTTTGCCGCTGTGTAAGCGGGCATTCCTCATTCTAAAAATTGTTGAGTTACTGATGGTTATATTCAGTAACGCGTAAATGTGTTTCGTTAGCAGTTACACTGCTTGTTGCTGTAAATTTTCTAAGCTGATTTCTTTCACGTCTACCAACTTATTTAGCTGGCTGGTTAATAGATGAATAGGCTTATCGCTATCGACCGTCATTGCTATCGTATATTGAGCTTCATCTGTATTAAGCTGAAAATGCGTAAGGTCAAAACCACGGTGACGCACAACACGTAAAAAGCGCTCCACCGCAATACTTTGGTTTTTCAATGCAATAGTTAAGCTGTGTTTCATTGTGCTTTCTCCGTAATCATTTCGTCATTTGCAGCCCCTGGTGGTACAAGCGGCCATACGTTTTCTTTATCATCTATACAGGCATGTAAAATATACGGCCCTTCGCTGTTTACCAGTGCAGTGATTGCATCGTCTACTTCGTTGGCTTTAGTAATAGTTTGCCCAGGAATACCAAATACCGCCGCTAACTGAACAAAGTCAGGGTTATCTGAAAGATTGGTTTCAGAGTAACGCCCTTCAAAAAACAGTTCCTGCCATTGACGAACCATACCTAAGCGTTGGTTATCTAATATTAGTATTTTTACTGGTAAATTGTTACGACGTATAGTGGCAAGCTCTTGAATGTTCATCATGATTGAGCCATCACCCGACACCGTTATTACAAAATCGTCTGGGCGTGCTACTTGTGCGCCAATAGCCGCTGGTAAACCAAAGCCCATAGTGCCTGCGCCACCACTACTTAAGTGATTACTTGGGTGGTTAAATTTCATATGTTGCGCCACCCACATTTGGTGCTGGCCTACATCGCAGCACACTACGCCTGTTTTTGGCATACGCTGGCTTAACTGGTTCAATAAATACGGGGCAAATACTTTTTCGCCTGGGTAGTCGTAACGCCATGCGTGTTTTTCGCTCATGAGCTTATTTGTATCGCACCATGCTTTAGGTGTTACAACACACTCAAGTGCGGGTAATGAGGTTTTTAGATCAGCAATTAAGGACGCTTTAGCAGGTTTGCGTTTACCTACTTCGGCCGCGTCAATGTCTAAGTGAATTACTTTTGCTTTGGCTGCAAATTTAGCTAAGTTGCCCGTTACGCGGTCATCAAAGCGCGCACCTATACATACAAGTACATCACACTCTTGTACTGCTATGTTAGCCGCTTGTGTGCCGTGCATGCCTAGCATTCCTAAGTAGTGCTCGTAATCTGGTAACACACTGCCTAGCGCTTTTAATGTTGATACTGCTGGCATTTGTGTTTTATTTAAAAACTGCATTAACTCATTTTGCGCATCGGCGGCTTGCACGCCACCACCTACATACGCTACAGGCTGCTTTGCTTCAGTTAATAACTGGTTTGCAATGGCCACTTGGTTTAAATCAAGCTGTGGTAAATATTCATCAGCAGCTAACCAAGGTTTAAAAGGCACTTGCGCCATTTGAATATCTTTTGGAATATCTACAAGCACAGGGCCTGGGCGACCACTTTGAGCTAAGTGCATGGCTTCTTGTAATATTTCAGCTAAGTCTTCTGGGCGCTCTACCATGTAGCTATGTTTAGTACACGACAGTGACATACCTAGTACATCGACTTCTTGAAATGCATCTGAGCCAATAGCGGCAGTCGGTACTTGACCTGTAATTGCTAATAATGGCACTGAGTCCATCATTGCATCGGCAAGAGCTGTTATTAAGTTAGTAGCGCCTGGGCCTGAGGTAGCAAAACAAACGCCTAATTTGCCTGTGCTGCGAGCATAACCCACTGCGGCAAAGCCAGCGCCTTGCTCATGGCGAGTAAGGTAATGCTTTACAGGCGCGCCATACAGCGCATCGTAAATGGGCATAATAGCTCCGCCAGGGTAGCCAAATACTTCATTTACGCCGTGCTTGGCTAATAAATCGATTGTTAGTTCTGCGCCTGTCATTAATTAATCCTCATTCCTCAGTGACAACCCAATTACATACTTACTTAAAAAACTTATAGCTAATACCAATCCGCAATAATACTTAATTATTTTTAGGGGGCTAAAAGTGTCGCTATCTGCGTTAAAAAATTCTCATTTAGAACAACTAAATAGCGAATTTTTTGCCTAGCTATCAACACGTTTATCTATCCTCAAAATAGATCACTTAATTAAGCGAATTGGTATAAAATCTTTAAAACTTTGTGCTTAAAACTAAAAAGCCCTCCGAACGGTTAGGTGCGGAGGGCTTTTTAATGCTTAAGTTTATAGCACTACGAAGCCCTCGCGGGAATAATCACCACGATAATAATCAGGACTAGGTTAAGTGCATTTGTAAGCATGTAATTAATACCAAAATGTGTTCATTTGTTACGAAGTAATACTCTTCGCTCTGTATATGTATTTGTACCGCGCTGAGGCGAGTAAGTCAACACCAAACTTAATTCAACAAAAGAGCAAAAAGCGACTTTAAACGGATTTTAAATTCACAATAAAAGGCTTAAATGAAAAATTTATACCTTAATTTGCAGCAAGTAAATTCACTAGCCCCATAATAGCCATATAGGGCTTGATTAATTTTTGATACATTGTAGTACAAATAACAGCGCAGCACGGTAAATAACTTAAAACTTTGCTAATTAGGCAGGTTTACTCCGCAAGCCCTATTACGCACCACTCAATTACATTCACCCTATTTAAATAAGGTGCCCTAGTGCAACTAAACTCATAAGCGCATTTAAAAGTGTTTAATATAACCAAATAGGTTTATTAAAGCGCTTTAATTTAAGCTAGTATTTAGGCAACTCAATTAGATTTAAGGACAAACCATGCAAGCCCTCTCTCGAATTAGTCAGTTCTTTATACTGGCACTTTTTATAGCAACTAGTTTTAATAGTGTCGCAGCACCGGCATTATTTAAAGTAGAAAAAAACGGTACTAGCTCTTACTTGTTTGGCACGGTTCACGTAGGCGATGCCAGCATGAAAGGCTTACCAGAAAAAGTAACTAAGGCTATAGATCAAAGCGAGCAAGTTGTTGTTGAAGTAGATATTAGTAAACTCACGCCTTTGCAAATGCAGCAGCGTTCAATGCCCTTTATGATGCTTAAAGATGGCAAAACATTACAAACAGAACTCTCAAAACAAAACTACAATAAGCTTAAAGACTACTTTGCTAAAAAATCGATTGATATAGCTATGTTTAATGGCCTCAAACCTTGGGCTGTAATGGTAACCATGATGCAGATTGAATTTCAAAATGCAGGGTTTTCTGACCAAACAGGCATAGACAAGCAAGTACTTGCTTACGCTAAAAAGCAAAATATCATGATTGGAGAGCTAGAAACACTAGAGCAGCAACTGCAAATGTTTGATGGCATGGCTTTGCTCAGTAATGAAATGATTGAAGAAACGTTTGAACAGCTTGCCGATATTAATACTTATTTTATTAAGTTAGTAAACGCCTGGAAAAATGGTGATATGGATACGCTGACTGAATACTACAACATGAGTTTTGACGAGAGTAACTACGGTGAAATAAGCGAGCAAGTTATGCTAGTTAATCGTAATAATAAATGGGTGGAGCAATTAGTGCCTCGCTTAACTAACGAAAAGCTATTTATTGCTGTAGGCGCGCTGCACTTACCGGAGCAGCATGGTTTAATTAAACAGTTAACTGATGCAGGCTTTACCATTACTCGCCTATAACGTGGCGTTAAAGGTTGGGCATATTCAGCCCAGCCTTTAATTAAAATCTTCCATTTTTAAATAATGCTCAATCCCTTTAATTTTGTCTGCCGCATGGTGATTTACATAAATAACGGTGCTGGTATTTGCGGCACAAATTTTCTCTATTAAAATTAGTACTCGCTGTCTATTTGCTTCATCAAGCCCTAAGCAAGGTTCATCTAAAATGAGTAACGTGGGGTGTTTTACCATAGCACGCACTATTAATAGCATGCGCTGATCGCCGTATGAAAGTTGCGTAAATGAGCTATTTTGTTTATCGCCTAACCCAATCAACGCTAACCATTGCTTAGCTGTATTTACCTGTGACTCTGTTGGCTTTTGATATAAGCCAATGCTGTCGTAAAACCCAGAAATAACCGTATTCAATGCCGATATACTTACTCGATAATCCATATGCAGTGCATTTGATATATAGCCAATATGCTGTTTTATATCCCAAATACTTTCACCGCTTCCGCGTTTAAAACCAAATACCTGAATATCATTGCTGTAGCATTGAGGGTTATCGCCAGTTATTAAATTTAATAAGCAGGTTTTACCTGAGCCATTTTTACCACTCAATTGCCAGTGTTGATGTTTATTAATTTGCCAATTGAGATTTTTAAATACATCAACCCCAGCGTAGCTAACCTTTGTATTACTAAGCTTAACCAATGTATCGGCGGTATACTCTGCACGGCCTTGGGAGTCATCCGGTTGAGGTATTTCTAAAGCGGTATGGGTTAAATGCAGTAGTTTAAGCAAGTCAGCACGCTGCTCTGCGTTTGGATTATTAAGTACATGCTGCAACTGCCCCTGATTTACATAAGCGTAATGAGTAATAAACGGTGGGATTTCATCAAGCCTATTTAACACAAACACAAAGTTAATTGTTGAGCTAAGTGTTTCTAATAAAGTGTTTAGCACCTCACACGAATGTTTATCTAAGCCATCATATGGCTCATCTAGTACCACTAAATCAGCATGACTACTTAGCGCATTTATAAGTAGGAGTTTACGGGTTTCGCCGGTAGAGAGATCTCTAAAATGCCTCTCTAAAAGGTCGCTGTAATTAAAGGCATCTATTAGTTTTTTACGTAGCTCATGGTTGTAGCTACTATTTTGAGGGAAGATAAAATCTTTTACTAAGCTGTGATGTTCATGCTCAATTTCGTTTTTGATTAACTGCTTTTGCACATCAGATGACACAAGCTGCGTACTATTAAAGGTACTTTTAAAAGTACCACTTTGCTGCTTAGCTTCACCCGTTAATGCGGCGCTCAATGCCGATTTACCTGCGCCATTAGCGCCTAATAATAGCCAGTGCTCACCAGCATTCACTTGCCAACTTAAGTCATTAATTGTGTAACGGCTTTTACCTTGCCCTTTTAAATAACCACTAAATTGTTCAAATACAATACTTTGCACAATACTGCCTTCACCATAAGCTAAATAAACAACTTAACGTATAGTAAATTGCTTTAGCAAGCGTATTTAATTGCGTATTAATTTATTTCATTAGCTATGCACACATTTACCAATGCATCAGCCACTGCCTGCTTACTTATGGGTTTATGAATATGTTCACTCGCGCCATATTCATAAATTAAGTCCATGTCTTCGGCTGAGGTATTTGCTGTAACAACGATTATCGGCATGGTTTTATTTAGCTCTTTGCGTATTTTTTTAGTCGCTTCAAAGCCATCCATGACCGGCATGTTTAAATCCATAAACACCACATCATAGTCAGCCTTACCTACCTTTTCGCAGGCTTCTAGGCCATTTACAACGCATTCATAGTCCACACCTAACGTTGCCAAAATACGTGTGAGTAACAAGGTGTTTAATTCGTTGTCTTCAACCACAAGGCAAAAAAGCTTTTTTTCGACTTCTCTTTCTGTTTGCTGGTTAGTAATTTCAATCGGCAAGTTAAGCGTAACATGAGCGCCACTCGCTGCGTTGTTTTTAAATGAAAGCGAACCATGCAGCGCTTTAACAACATACTGCGCCCGTGTTAATCCCGTTCTTAGGCCTTGAAAGTGGTTAGTTTGTTTAAATGAGTCAAACTCTAGTTCTGTTATTTCGCTAGAAAAACCACACCCACTATCATTAACGGTTAATTGTAATTGCGAGTTTTGCATGTTTGCAGCAACTTCAACCTCGCCCTTGTCGGTAAACTTTATTGCATTGCTAATTAGCTCGGTTAATACATGCTGTAAGCGCTGATGATCTAACTTACAAAAACAATTAAGAGACTCATCAAAATGAGTGATTAATGTTAGCCCTTTTTGCTGCGCTGCATACTCATACGCCAACACCACTTTGTTTATGGATTCTAAAAGGTTTTCGTTTTTAAGAATTGGCGCCCACTTTCCTGTGCTTAGTGCTTGTAGGTCTTGTAGCTCATCAAGCATAGATAGAAGTCTAAGGGCGCAGTAGCTTGCTTGCGTTTTAATATTTTGCTGTTCGGAATCGATGGTTAGCTCATCAATCGACGTAATTAATCCCTGTAACGGTGTTCTAAATTCGTGGCTTGCTCTGGCAATAAAGTGCTCTTTGTTTTGGCTCATTTGCGCTACAAAGTCCTTTTGTTTTTGAAGAGCTGTTAAGGTGCGTTCCACCTCTTTTTCCATCGGCATAAACACAAATCTTAGCTCAACGAGCAATAACACCATGGCGACTAACCAGCACAGCAATTCTAAATTAGACACGCGGTTAACTTTTTTTACTGCATGTTGCTCAAATAAAGTAACCGCGCGGTCAAGCTTAGCTAGTAGGTTTTCTACATGTGCTACGTTGAGCACCTGTGTGTCTACCTCGCCTTTTTGGTACAGCAGCCAACTAGCTTGGGCAATAAATTCATTCACTTCGCTATCTAGATTAGCTGGCTCAGCAAAGTATAACTTTACTAATTCTGGCGTTAAATAACGGTAACTACTACCTTGCTTAGTAAGTAATACCTCATGAGCTGTTTTAAATTGTGCGAGAGAGTGTTCGAGGGAATTGGTATGGGTAGCAACATCGATTCGTGATGAAAGAAGTGCATTGCTATGCCAAGCAATTTTTTGCGAGAGCATGCGCTGCTTACCTGCCATATTAATAATTTTGGCATCGTACTTTTGTACAGAAAAGCCATACTGCAGCAACAATGCTGAGCCACTTATTAACAGAGCAATAGCAATAAGCGCCCATCGGTAACGCTGTCTTACATTGGCAATAATTTTAAACATACAAGGCCGCTTTTTTATTTTAAGTGTAGCCTATATATAGAAAACTCAACATCAGCTTTAGTAATTATATAAATAAAAAGCCCAGTAACATGACTGGGCTAAATGTATTAAGTGTGAGGCAAAAAGGGCAATACTTGCGACACTTTTGTAATTACCAGTTAGCGATTTTCTAATCGGTTGTAGTCAAACATACCAAATTCAACGCCGCGATACTCTTTAGCTACTTGGTGCATTATGTCGCTGTATTTCCAAAACTCTGGATGTGAGCGACGAATACCAAATTTTACTTTTAATGCAGCATAATCTGCTTCAATTTGCATCATAGGTAATAGCTGTGCAAATTCACCCATTTCATTTTGATCATTTAAGTACCAAATAGCCGCAGGGTAATCACCAATAAAGCCTGGCACTAGGGTTGCGGTATCTTCATCATAAGCGCGCTGCCCATCTTCATTTAATAAGCTGGAAATATTGTAATGCGCGTTGTGATGAATAAGCGTATAAGCTTTATGTGAAGCATCGTCTTGCTTAACCAAAATATACGATAACTGCGGTAATAAATTTATAGCTTTAGCTGGCATATTGTTTAGTGCATTTAATGGCGTGGGTACTTTTGTGTAGTCGTAGTGCTCACTCAGTACTGGCGCTAAAGTTTGCTTAATTAGCCCATACAGCTCGTGTTGTGGATCATCCGTTTTATATTCAATACCGCTAGGTTGGCTAAACTCTCGGTTGTTTTTAAAAAACTTAGATAAGCTTGGCGGAGACTTTCTATACCAGCTTTTTTTAATTTGATGGCGCTTCGCTTCAGGCAATAAAGCCAAAAAGTTTTGCTCACCCTCTAAACGTAAAAAGTCCATGTATAGGCGGGTCACTAATTGGTGACCGATATTTCCGTATACATCAAAGCCTGCAACAAGTAAGTAATGAATACGCTCAAATAGCGCATAATCTAATACCCACATAGTTTTAGGCTCTTGACCAATAAAGCCTTTCACCACCGTGGCACTATCAAAATGGCGAAATATTGTAAGCGCTGCATTTTTGTTATGCCCTTCACCTTTCCACAATAGGTCGGTGGTTAAATGCTCTCCGTTTTTAAACATCTCGTTAGCCAGCTCAACTTTGGCTTGTAAGTATTTTTTCTCACGCACTGAGTATTTAACCCAGCTAGAGATAGGCAATGCATTGCTTTCTTCTGCTGCAGGTAATTCAAGGGCTTCTTCGTGCTGAAGCAACATATCTTCCACTGCTGGAGTCGCGACTTTTTCAGGGTCTGCAAAGGCAACCCAAAAATGATCGTTAATCACATTAAGTGCAATTTGGCCGCGGCATACAGGACCCTTAATAAAGCCCATAATAATTAGCTCAGCCTCATCGAGCATAAATTGATACTTAGAATTAATAGGAATTACTTCAAACGTTTTAAAAGGATTAGATGCCGCCTCGCTCTTATAACTTGGCATTTTAGTAACCGTATAATCGGGAGCTATAAATTGCTCATAAATACGTGCAAGCTTTGCATCATCAAGCTTTAGCGGTAAATGTGTTTTTGATAAAACAGTTGAGCGGTCCTGTAGTAAACGGTAATACACACGATTCACTTTAGGGTCATCGTATGGTCGGCGCGTATTAATTAGCTTAATTTCTTCGCCTGGCGGCGTACTTGAACGAACCAGTTTAAAAAAGCTCTGTGGTTTATCAGAACCAAAATAAATATGGGCTAAAAACCAATGCTCGTAAATATAACGTGCGGCTAATTGGTATTTTAAGCTGTCTTGATTTAAAAACGCTTCCCAGTTTTTAACGTTTGTTAGCTCGGCTTTGGTGGGCGGTTTAATATGCGCCATTTTTCCACCGTCTTTAAGCCATTTTTGTAAATGATAAAATTCCTGGCTAGACACGCCCGGTAAACCGTAAGGCATACCGCCATGAGGCTGCTCTGCAGCTAAACGATCGAATTCTCCCATAGTGGCGCACGTTTGAGAGCGGCTAAGTGAAAAGTCAAATTCGTCATCAAGAATTTCATTCTCTGGTAAGGGTGCGCTTTGCTTAAGCACTAATGAATTAAATAACACCCCACCGGCAAGGTTTGCTTCTGGGTTTTGGTCACGTTCGTTAAGTACCGGAGTAAAGCCCTTTTTACGCCATTGCTCAGTGCTGGTTGCATCAAATAACAACCGGCTTGGTGTAGTGGCTAATAGCCGTGTACCATCATAAACAAGCTCTTTGCTTAGCCCTCTATCTATCCCTTCAGGGGAAGAAAGCTTTAGCTGGCATGGCGCATCATAACAGCCATGGCATACTACACAGCGTGTATCTAGCACAGGTTTTACTTCTTGCAAAAACTCGGCACCAGCACCTGTATCATGCGGCACTATACGCTGCTGCGTTTGTTCATCACCAAATAAGTCGTTGTAGTGAGCATTGCCTAAATAAGCACACCCGCTGAGGATAATAAGGACGAATGTACTGATCAGAATTTTTTTCATTCTTCATCCTCATCACCCAGGTCGAAGGTTGGCATCATATCCATTTGTGGAGAGACAAAAGTCTGGTTGTCGTGGGTATTTAACACCACACTTAACAGTGGGCCGTGGGTCAGCGTTATTTGTGCATCGTGCTCTTGGTTTAACAACGCATTAAATTCGCTGCTATGCGGCGCAAGCTCATACTCTTTTAAACTAATAGCGATACTGCTATCAGGTGCTGGGTTTTGGCATATCTGCGTCAGTAGCTCATCATCAAGAGCAAATGAAATGTCTAAATCGGGCTTTTCTACATCTCGCTCACTAAGCGACTCATTTAAAATAAATAACGGTAAGGTTAATTTACTATCTTGTTCAAATTCCATTGTGCTCTCTTGCTGACTGACGGTGTAATTACCCGCCATTATAGCAAAAAAGCACATAATTACTGCGCCTAAATAACCACACTAAAGTCTAAAATTTAGCCTTAAGCGCTGTTAATGACTAAGCTTTAATATCATCCATTGCCGATTCAATAATAGAAAATACGGCGCCTTGAGGGTCGCAAATAACACTAAAACGCCCTACATCAGGAATATCTGTGGCAGGTACACATACTTGCCCTCCAAGAGTCGCCGCTTTTTTTACATAGCTATCGCAGTTATCCACGGCGAAGTAAATCATCCAATGGGGAGGTACGCCTTGTGGCCACTCATCAGTCATTTGTAGCATGCCTGCTACCGGCTTACCTGCAACTAAAAACAAGGTGTAATCCATACCTTCCATAGGTTTTGTTTCACTTTTCCACCCCAATAGTTCACAGTAAAAATGACGGCTTGTTTCACTATCGCGCGTTGCCATTTCATGCCAATAAGGCGTGTTGAGCTCACAAGGACGCTTACATCCTATATGCTCTTTACCTTGCCACAATGCCACCGTGGCACCCGCGGGGTCTTTAAGCATTAACATACGCCCTGCATCCATAACATTATGAGGGCCTGCTATAATTTGCGCACCGAGCTCTTGCGCCTTAATTGCACATGCATCAACATCATCTACGGCAATATAGGTAAGCCAGTAGCTAGGCGTAGAGGCTACTTGCTCTTTAGGCATTTGATACATGGCAGCAATATCGTCACCTTGCTTTTGTAGCATAGTGTAATACTCATCATCGCCAATGGGCTGATCATCATTTCCCCACTCAAACAACGAGGTATAAAAAGCTTTCCCGTCTTGCCAATTATGAGTACACAGTTCAGCCCAGCAAAATATACCTTGCGGATAGTTATTTTTATTATTCATCGCCCATTTCCTGTTGTAAATTTAAGCCATTTTTAGCTTAGGCTAATACCCTGTAAGTGTCGATAGTTATTCACTCAATAAACCCCCTTACACACCAGTGACCACTTCTACTCGGGCTTTGTAAAGCCAGCCCAAACAGCATTATTTACATTAACGCAAAGCAGCTAAAAGCTGATAGCTAAACACTAATCACTTTTCTTCAGGCATTAAAAAACCCGAGGCTAAGCTCGGGTTTTTATAGAATTAATTAACTTAAACGTTAACTATTACTCATTGAAGGTTGCTACGTTGCACCTACGCCTAAAGGTAATAGCGCCACCGATGTGACCTCTTTTTAGTATTAATTAGCTAGGCTAATTTTTACTCATTGAACGTTGCTACATAGCACCTACGCCTAAAGCTAATAGCGCCACCTTCACATGACGTAAATTTCAGGCATTAAAAAACCCGAGGCTAAGCTCGGGTTTTTATAGTATTAATTAACTTAAAAGTTAATTATTACTCTACGATAGTTGCTACAACACCAGCACCTACAGTACGGCCACCTTCACGGATAGCGAAACGAAGACCTTCGTCCATCGCGATTGGCGCGATTAGAGTTACTGTCATCTTAACGTTATCACCAGGCATTACCATTTCTACGCCTTCTGGTAACTGTACGTCACCTGTTACGTCAGTTGTACGGAAGTAGAACTGTGGACGGTAACCTTTGAAGAAAGGAGTATGACGACCACCTTCATCTTTAGAAAGTACGTATACTTCTGAAGTGAATGTAGTGTGTGGGTTGATTGAACCAGGCTTAGCTAGTACTTGACCACGTTCAACGTCTTCACGCTTAGTACCACGTAGAAGTGCACCAATGTTCTCACCAGCACGACCTTCGTCAAGAAGCTTACGGAACATTTCAACACCAGTACAAGTAGACTTAGTAGTCTCTTTGATACCAACGATTTCAACTTCGTCGTTCACGTTGATGATACCAGCTTCAACACGACCAGTTACTACTGTACCACGGCCTTGGATTGAGAAAACGTCTTCGATAGGCATGATGAATGGCTTATCGATGTCACGCTCTGGCTCTGGGATGTAAGAATCTAGTGCTTCTGCAAGCTCAACGATTTTGTCTTCCCACTGCTTTTCGCCTTCAAGTGCTTTAAGAGCAGAACCTTGAATTAGTGGTAAGTCATCACCTGGGAAGTCGTATTCAGAAAGAAGTTCACGAACTTCCATTTCTACTAGCTCAAGTAGCTCTTCGTCGTCAACCATGTCACATTTGTTCATGAATACAACGATGTAAGGTACGCCAACCTGACGAGAAAGTAGGATGTGCTCACGCGTTTGTGGCATAGGGCCGTCAGTCGCAGCTACTACTAAGATAGCGCCGTCCATTTGAGCAGCACCAGTGATCATGTTTTTAACATAATCGGCGTGTCCAGGACAATCTACGTGTGCGTAGTGACGAGTTGGTGTATCGTACTCAACGTGAGAAGTTGAGATTGTGATACCACGCTCGCGCTCTTCTGGAGCGTTATCGATTGATGCGAAATCTTTAGCAACACCGCCGTATACTTTTGCAAGTACGTTAGTGATTGCTGCAGTTAGTGTAGTTTTACCGTGGTCAACGTGGCCGATTGTACCAACGTTTACGTGCGGTTTTACGCGTTCAAACTTTTCTTTTGCCATCTTAAAAAAATTCCTAATTAAGAAATTAAAGCCTGACTCACTATTGAGCCAGACAAGCTAAAATCATATAACAGCGCGAGCTGAAATTATTGTATCTGCAACATTTTTAGAGGCTTCAGCGTACTTCAAAAACTCCATAGAGTAAGAAGCACGGCCCTGTGTTGCAGATCGTAAAGCAGTTGCATAACCAAACATTTCAGAAAGAGGAACCTGAGCATTAACTTGCTTAAGTCCACCTATTGCATCTTCCATGCCTTCGATTATGCCGCGACGACGGTTTAAGTCGCCAACTACATCACCCATGTTTGAGTCAGGAGTGATTACTTCAACCTTCATCATTGGCTCTAAAAGTACAGGGTCAGCTTTAAGCGCCCCAGCTTTCATTGCCATTGAACCTGCAATTTTAAATGCCATTTCATTCGAGTCTACATCATGGAATGAACCATCATATAAAGTCGCTTTAACGCCAAGTAATGGGTAGCCTGCCAGTACACCTTGAGACATTTGCTCTTGGATACCTTTGTCTACCGCAGGGATAAATTCTTTTGGAACCGAACCACCTACAGTTTCGTTAACGAACTCATAAATTGGTGCTTCATCATCCGAAATATCCATCGGTTCAAGTTTAACCCAGACGTGACCATATTGACCACGACCACCTGATTGACGTACAAATTTCCCTTCAACTTCAACAGTTGAACGAATAGCTTCTCGGTATGCAACCTGCGGCTTACCAACGTTACATTCAACACTGAATTCACGTTTCATACGGTCGACAATGATATCAAGGTGAAGTTCACCCATACCAGAGATTATAGTCTGGCCTGATTCTTCGTCAGTTTGTACACGAAAAGACGGATCTTCTGCGGCTAGTTTACCTAGTGCAATACCCATCTTATCTTGGTCAGCGATTGTGCGAGGCTCAACCGCAACAGAGATAACTGGCTCTGGGAACTCCATACGCTCTAGCGTAATGATAGAGTTCGGATCACACAGTGTCTCACCTGTTGTTACGTCTTTAAGACCAATAGCTGCCGCAATATCGCCTGCGTAAACTTCTTTGATCTCTTCACGTGAGTTTGAATGCATCTGTACGATACGACCAAATCGCTCACGCTTACTTTTAACTGGGTTATAAACCGCGTCACCCTGTTTAACAGTACCAGAGTAAACACGGAAAAAGGTTAAAGTGCCAACAAACGGGTCTGTTGCAATTTTAAATGCAAGTGCAGCAAACGGCGCTTTATCATCAGCTGGACGTTCTTCCTCAGTTCCATTTTCTAGGATACCTTGGATTTGTTTCACTTGTGTTGGTGCAGGCATGTATTCAACAACGCCATCAAGCACAGCTTGAACGCCTTTGTTTTTAAATGCACTACCACACGTAATGGGAACAATTTCGTTCGCTAATGTGCGTTGACGTAAGGCAGATTTAATCTCTGCTTCACTTAACTCTTCACCTTCTAAGTACTTATCCATTAGTTCTTCAGAGGCTTCAGCTGCACTTTCAACTAAATGAGAGTGCCATTCTTGAGCGAGCTCTTGAAGTTCTGCCGGTATTGCCTCATAAGAGAAAGTCATACCCTGGTCCGCTTCGTTCCAGTTAATGGCTTTCATTTTTATAAGGTCAATAACACCTTTAAAGTCGTCTTCAGCGCCAATTGGCAACTGGATTGGAACAGGCGTTGCTCCAAGACGAGATTTCACCTGGTCTACAACCGTTAAGAAGTCAGCGCCGGTGCGATCCATTTTATTTACGAAGATCATTCTTGGAACTTCGTATTTGTTCGCTTGGCGCCAAACTGTCTCAGTTTGCGGCTGTACACCTGATGAAGCACAAAGAACAACTACCGCACCATCAAGTACACGTAAAGAACGCTCTACTTCGATAGTGAAATCTACGTGTCCTGGAGTATCAATGATATTGATACGATGGTCGTCAAATTGCGCGTCCATCCCTTTCCAGAAACACGTTGTTGCAGCAGAAGTGATTGTGATACCACGCTCTTGTTCCTGCTCCATCCAATCCATAGTTGCGGCGCCATCATGTACTTCACCGATCTTATGAGAAAGACCTGTGTAGAACAGAACACGTTCTGTTGTGGTGGTTTTGCCTGCATCTACGTGAGCTACTATGCCGATATTACGGTAGCGCTCAAGTGGAGTTGTACGTGCCATATGATCCTCTTAAAGGTTAAGGACAGATTACCAACGGTAATGTGCGAATGCTTTATTCGCTTCAGCCATACGGTGAACGTCTTCACGTTTCTTAACCGCAGTGCCTTTGTTGTCAGCAGCGTCAACGATTTCTTGAGCTAAACGTAAGCCCATAGATTTTTCGCCACGCTTACGTGCAGCGTCTACTAACCAACGCATACCTAATGCGTTGCGACGTACTGGACGTACTTCAACTGGAACTTGATAAGTTGAACCACCAACACGGCGAGATTTAACCTCTACCTGTGGACGGATGTTATCAAGTGCAGATTCAAAGATTTCTAGGTGCGACTTGCCTGATTTCTCAGCAGCCACGTCTAGCGCACCATAAACAATTTTTTCAGCAGTAGATTTCTTGCCGTCTAACATTACGATGTTAACGAATTTAGCAAGAAGTTCCGATCCGAACTTAGGATCTGGAAGAATTTTACGTTGACCTATTACGCGTCTTCTAGGCATTTTGTATCTCCGGTTTATTCAGGTTTGTCCTTTTGGAACAATCACCCAAAACAATAATTAATAATATTTAGTGCTTGGCCTTACTAACGGAAAACAATTAGCCTTTAGGGCGTTTTGCACCGTATTTAGAACGAGCTTGACGACGGTCGCTAACGCCTGCACAGTCAAGTGCACCACGTACAGTGTGAAAACGCACACCTGGTAAATCTTTAACACGACCACCACGGATTAGGATTACACTGTGCTCTTGAAGGTTATGACCTTCACCACCGATGTATGATGTTACTTCGAAACCGTTAGTTAAACGTACACGAGCTACTTTACGTAACGCTGAGTTTGGTTTCTTAGGTGTAGTTGTATATACGCGAGTACATACACCACGCTTTTGCGGACACGCTTTAAGCGCAGCTGAGTTACTTTTAGTAACCTTGCTACGACGTGGCTTACGCACTAGCTGGTTAATAGTTGCCATTTAAATAGCTCCTGAAATTAAAATTACTACTGAAAAAAATAAAAAAATCCGCCCTTTTTACAAGCTTGTAACATACATGCAAGTAAATGGGTGGCGGAATTTTAATGAGCAAAGTTTAACCTGTCAACCTAAACTCATCGTAAGACAGTAGATAACTGTCTTACGATTTATTAATCTGTTGATTAATAAGAGTTTATTGATTTCCAGATAAATCTGCGTTCAGAGCATCTGTTAGTGCTTGAGTTGCCTCTTCTGCACTTACTGTTTGCTCTTCAACAACTTCACCCTGCTTGCGGCGAGCCATACGGTCTTGGTGATACGCAAAGCCAGTACCGGCTGGGATCAGACGACCCACAATTACGTTTTCTTTCAGACCGCGAAGCTCATCGCTCTTACCATTCACTGCGGCATCTGTAAGAACACGTGTTGTTTCTTGGAAAGACGCTGCCGAGATGAAAGATTCGGTTGCTAGTGATGCTTTCGTGATACCCATAAGTTGTATTTCAAACTTCGCTGGGATTTTACCTTGTTTTTCAAGGTCACGATTAGCGATATTAACGCGAGCTACTTCAATTTGCTCACCCGCTAAGAACTCAGTATCACCGCCGTCAAGGATGGTACATTTACGTAGCATCTGACGAATAATTGTTTCAATGTGCTTATCATTGATCTTAACGCCCTGCAAACGGTAAACCTCTTGCACTTCGTTAACAATGTAGTTAGCAACATGAGTCACACCACGTAGGCGTAAGATGTCATGTGGTGATTCAGGGCCATCGGCGATAACTTCACCTTTAGACACTTGCTCACCTTCAAACACGTTAAGTTGACGCCACTTAGGAATCATCTCTTCGTAATGATCGCCTTCAGCTGGTGTAATAACTAAACGTTTCTTACCTTTAGTTTCTTTACCGAAGCTAATAGTACCGGTGATTTCAGCTAAGATAGCTGGATCTTTTGGCTTACGTGCTTCAAATAAGTCGGCTACGCGTGGTAGACCACCCGTGATATCACGAGTTTTCGAACCTTCTTGCGGAATACGTGCAAGTACGTCACCTGGGTTTGCTGTAACGCCATCTGTCACTTCAATCGTAGTGAATGAAGGAAGACGTGTTTCTTGCAAGCCGCGCTCTTCACTTTCGATGATAAGCTTAGGCTCTTTCGCATTTACTTTAGCAAGGTCTTTAACAACTACACGGGTTAAGCCGGTTAGTTCATCAGTTTGTGCTTCAGTATTTGAGTCATCAATATCGCTGAACGAGATTTTTGACTTATGCTCAAGAACGATTGGGTGACTATGCGGGTCCCAAGTAGCAACGATGTCGTTACCTTGAACTTCTGCATTGTCTTGTACTGTTAGTACCGCACCGTAAGGTACTTTATAACGCTCTTTTTCACGACCGAAGCTATCAATGATAGTGATTTCAGTTGAACGTGAAGTAATTACAATCTTACCGTCGGTATTAAGTACATACTTAGCGTTATGTAGTTTTAACGTACCGTCAGTTTTAACTTGTACATTGTTTTCAGCTGATGCTCTTGATGCCGCACCACCGATGTGGAATGTACGCATCGTAAGCTGTGTACCCGGCTCACCGATTGATTGTGCCGCGATAACACCTACTGATTCACCCGCGTTGATGATATGACCACGTGCAAGGTCACGACCATAACACTTAGCACATACACCAAAGTCGTTATCACAGGTGATAACAGAACGTACGCGAACTTCATCTACTGAGTGCTCTTCTAAAAGGTCACACAGTTTTTCATCAAGCATGATATTACGTTCTACTAATACAGTATCTGTATTAGGGATAACCACAGGCTCAGCTACAACACGACCTAGTACACGTTCGCGAAGTGCTTCTACAACGTCACCACCTTCAATAAGCGGTTTCATTGTTAAGCCATCTTCTGTGCCACAGTCGTCTTCATTGATTACCAAATCTTGTGCAACGTCTACTAGACGACGCGTTAGGTAACCTGAGTTAGCTGTTTTAAGTGCTGTATCGGCAAGACCTTTACGCGCACCGTGCGTTGAGATGAAGTACTGTAGTACGTTTAGACCTTCACGGAAGTTAGCCGTGATTGGCGTCTCGATGATTGAACCATCTGGACGTGCCATTAGACCACGCATACCTGCTAGCTGACGGATCTGAGCGGCACTACCACGAGCACCTGAGTCGGCCATCATAAACACTGAGTTAAATGACGGTTGCTCTTCTTCTTCACCTTTGGCATTGATAACCGTGTCTTTAGACAAGTTGGCCATCATTTCACGTGATAAGTTTTCATTTACACGTGACCAGATATCGATAACTTTATTGTACTTTTCACCAGCCGTTACAAGACCTGATTGGAATTGTTGGTTGATTTCAGTTACTTCAGCTTCAGCTGATTCAATGATTGATGCTTTAACTGGTGGGATAACTAAGTCATCGATACCAATTGAAACACCTGACTTCATTGCGTAGTGGAAACCGGTGTACATAACTTGGTCAGCAAACACAACAGTGTCTTTAAGGCCTAGACGACGGTAACACTCGTTTAATAAGCCAGAAATCTGCTTTTTACCTAATGCTTGGTTGATTGACTCAAACGGCATGCCTTTAGGTAAAATTAGAGACAGAATTGCACGACCAACAGTAGTGTCGATAAGCGTTACAGTGTCTTCAACAACACCTGCTTCGTTAGTGATTGACTGACTAATACGCACTTTAACGCGCGCGTGAAGTTCTGCGTTACCACTACGGTATGCTTTTTCTGCTTCTTTAGGATCTTTAAATACAATGCCTTCGCCTTTCGCATTAATTCGATCGCGCGTCATGTAGTAAAGACCTAATACAACATCCTGTGAAGGAACGATGATTGGCTCACCATTCGCTGGAGATAGAATGTTGTTAGTAGACATCATTAGTGCACGAGCTTCTAACTGAGCTTCAAGCGTTAACGGTACGTGTACCGCCATTTGGTCACCATCGAAGTCGGCGTTGTAAGCCGCACATACTAATGGGTGTAAATGGATTGCTTTACCTTCAATTAGTACAGGTTCGAACGCTTGGATACCTAAACGGTGAAGTGTAGGTGCACGGTTAAGTAATACTGGATGTTCACGAATTACTTCGTCTAGTACATCCCATACTTCCGCTACTTCGCGCTCTACCATTTTCTTAGCAGCTTTGATTGTCGTAGCCATGCCGCGACGCTCTAATTTGCCATAGATAAATGGTTTGAATAGCTCAAGTGCCATCTTCTTAGGAAGACCACATTGGTGAAGCTTAAGTGTAGGACCAACCGTGATTACAGAACGGCCAGAGTAATCTACACGCTTACCAAGTAAGTTCTGACGGAAACGACCTTGCTTACCCTTGATCATATCAGCAAGAGATTTAAGCGGACGCTTGTTAGAACCTGTAATTGCACGACCACGACGACCGTTATCAAGTAGCGCATCTACCGCTTCTTGTAACATACGTTTTTCGTTGCGTACGATAATATCTGGTGCAGCTAAATCTAATAGACGCTTAAGACGGTTATTACGGTTAATAACACGACGGTAAAGGTCGTTTAGATCAGATGTCGCAAAACGACCACCGTCTAGTGGTACTAATGGACGTAAGTCAGGTGGCAATACTGGAAGTACTGTCATGATCATCCACTCAGGGTTATTACCTGATTGGTGGAACGATTCCATTAACTTAAGACGCTTAGTGATCTTTTTACGCTTCGTTTCAGAGTTAATTGTTGGTAACTCTTCACGCATTTCTGCAATTAATTGGCCAAGATCAAGTTCACGAAGCAAGTCTAATACTGCTTCTGCACCCATCTTAGCTTCAAACTCATCACCGTGCTCTTCAAGTGCATCTAGGTATTCTTCTTCACCTAATAGTTGACCACGCTCAAGCGTTGTCATACCAGGCTCAGTTACTACGAATGATTCGAAGTAAAGAACACGTTCAATATCACGAAGTGTCATATCAAGCATTAAGCCAATACGAGACGGTAATGATTTTAAAAACCATATATGTGCTACTGGGCTCGCAAGGTCGATATGACCCATACGATCACGACGCACTTTTGTAAGTGTAACTTCAACGCCACACTTCTCACAGATCACACCACGGTGTTTAAGGCGTTTATATTTACCACATAAACACTCATAATCTTTCACTGGGCCGAAAATACGGGCACAGAATAAGCCATCGCGCTCAGGCTTGAAAGTACGGTAGTTAATAGTCTCAGGTTTCTTTACTTCACCGTATGACCATGAACGAACCATGTCTGGTGAAGCAAGACCAATGCGAATTGCATCGAATTCTTCGGTCTTATTTTGTTGCTTCAGAAACTTAAGTAAGTCTTTCACCTTAGCTCTCCTGTCGGAGTTAATCTTGAGGGCGGATAATCTCGCCCCTACATTCTATTCAGCCGTAACAGATGCTGCAGGGTTAACTGCAGCATCTAATTGGCTTAATTTTCTTCCAACTCGATGTTGATACCCAGTGAGCGGATTTCTTTCAACAATACGTTGAACGATTCTGGCATACCTGGTTCCATTTTATGGTTACCATCAACGATGTTTTTATACATCTTAGTACGACCGTTCACGTCATCCGATTTCACTGTTAGCATTTCTTGTAGAGTGTAAGCAGCACCGTAAGCTTCAAGTGCCCATACTTCCATCTCACCAAAACGCTGGCCACCGAACTGTGCTTTACCACCCAGCGGCTGCTGAGTAACAAGGCTATAAGAACCAGTAGAACGTGCGTGCATCTTATCGTCAACCAAGTGGTTAAGTTTAAGCATGTACATGTAACCAACAGTTACTTGACGTTCAAACTGATCGCCAGTACGGCCATCATAGAGTGTAACCTGACCACTTCTTGGGTATCCACCAAGCTCTAGCATGTCTTTGATTTCGTCTTCTTTAGCGCCATCAAATGCAGGAGTAGCGATTGGTAAACCACCTTTTAAGTTATCAGCTAAACGACGAATTTCATCATCAGAGAAGCTAGCAATATCTACTTCTTGACGAGATTCACCGATTTCATAAGCTTGCTTGATGAATTCACGTAGCTCATGTAGCTCACGTTGTTCCTTCATCATTTCCTCTAAGCGCTCACCAATACCACGTGCAGCTAGACCCATATGTGTTTCAAGGATCTGACCGATGTTCATTCGTGATGGTACACCTAGTGGATTTAGTACGATATCTACCGTACGACCTTTATCATCGTATGGCATATCTTCTACTGGTACGATAGTCGAGATAACACCTTTGTTACCGTGACGACCCGCCATTTTATCACCCGGTTGGATACGACGTTTAACAGCTAGGTATACTTTAACAATCTTAAGTACGCCTGGTGCTAAGTCATCACCTTGAGTAATTTTACGACGTTTGTTTTCAAACTTCTTATCGTATTCAGCTTTAAGCTCATCGTACTGTGCAGCTAGTTGCTCAAGTTCAGCTTGCTTGTCTTCTTGTGCAAGGCTTTGAGTAAGTAGCTTTTCAGCATTTAGTGACGCTAAGTTGTCTTCATCGAAGCCTGCTGCAGCAAGTAGCTTGCGAGCACGGTCTAATACACCGGCTTCTAAAATACGGAACTCTTCGTTGAAGTCTTTCTTCGCTTCGCGAAGCTGCATGTCTTCAACTTCTAACGCACGCTTATCTTTTTCAACACCATCACGGGTGAAAACTTGTACGTCAATTACAGTACCAGTTACAGAGTTTGGTACACGTAAAGAGCTGTCTTTAACGTCAGACGCTTTTTCGCCGAAGATAGCACGCAGTAGCTTCTCTTCAGGTGTTAATTGCGTCTCGCCTTTCGGAGTCACTTTACCTACTAGGATATCGCCGCCTTTAACTTCAGCACCAATATAAACAACGCCTGATTCATCAAGCTTGCCTAGCGCAGACTCACCCACATTCGGGATATCTGCAGTGATCTCTTCAGGACCTAATTTAGTATCACGGGCAACACACTGTAGTTCTTGAATGTGGATAGTCGTTAGACGATCTTCTTCAACTACGCGCTCTGATAGTAAGATTGAATCCTCGAAGTTATAACCGTTCCATGGCATGAATGCCACGCGAAGGTTTTGACCAAGGGCTAAGTCACCTAAGTCAGTCGAAGGACCATCTGCTAACACGTCACCACGAGTAACCGGTTCGCCAACCATGCACGTTGGTTTTTGGTTAATACATGTATTTTGGTTAGAACGTGTGTATTTAGTAAGGTTGTAAATGTCGATGCCCGCTTCACCAGGAATACGCTCATCGTCATGTACGTTTACAACGATGCGGCTAGCATCGGCGTACATTACTTCACCACCACGTTTAGCAACAATCGTTACACCAGAATCTTTCGCTAGTGTTAACTCAATACCTGTACCTACTAACGGCTTATCCGCTTTCAATGTTGGTACTGCTTGACGTTGCATGTTTGAACCCATCAATGCACGGTTAGCATCATCGTGTTCTAGGAACGGGATAAGTGCTGCCGCTACAGAGATCACCTGTTGTGGTGATACATCCATATATTGCTGGTCCATGCGACCCATAAAGGTAGATTCACCTTTGTGACGACACGGAATAAGTTCATCAACAAACTCATTGGTTTCAGTTAAGTTTGAGTTCGCCTGTGCGATAACAAACTGACCTTCTTCAATGGCTGATAAATAATCAACTTCATCAGTTACTACACCATCTACCACTTTACGGTAAGGTGTTTCTAAGAAACCGTAATCATTTGTACGTGCGTACGTAGATAACGAGTTAATTAGACCGATGTTTGGACCCTCAGGAGTCTCGATTGGACATACGCGACCATAGTGAGTTACGTGAACGTCACGTACTTCAAAGCCAGCGCGCTCACGCGTTAGACCGCCCGGACCTAATGCAGAAATACGACGCTTATGCGTTACTTCTGATAGCGGGTTATTTTGGTCCATAAACTGTGATAACTGAGACGAACCGAAGAACTCTTTAACCGCTGCCGAAATAGGCTTAGCGTTAATAAGATCTTGTGGCATTATCGCGTCAAGGTCACCTAAGCTTAAACGCTCACGTACAGCACGTTCTACACGTACTAGACCAACACGGAATTGGTTCTCAGCCATTTCGCCAACACTACGTATACGACGGTTGCCTAAGTGGTCAATATCATCAACATCGCCTTGACCGTTACGAATAGCAATTAATACTTTCATAACAGACACGATGTCTTCTTTGCTTAATGTGCCAGGGCCTGTGTCTGTATCGTAACCAACACGGCTATTGAACTTCATACGACCTACAGTAGATAAGTCATAACGTTCTTCAGAGAAGAATAAGTTCTCGAATAAGGCTTCAGCCGCGTCTTTCGTCGGTGGCTCGCCTGGGCGCATCATGCGGTAAATTTCTACTAATGCTTCTAAACGGTTGCTAGACGAGTCAATATTTAATGTATTTGACATGTAAGCGCCGCTGTCCACTTCATTGATGTATAACGTCTCAATTTTAGTGTGACCTGCTTTAACCAATTCAGCCATCAACTCTAGTGATAGCTCGTCATTAGCGTTTGCAATAACTTCACCTGTTGACTCATCAACATAGTTTTTAGCTACAATACGGCCAATGATGTACTCATGTGGTACTTCTAATTGATTAATGCCTTTTTTCTCGATGCTCTTGATGTGGCGAGCCGTAATACGACGACCGCTTTCAACAAGTACTTCACCGTCTTCGCCTTTGATATCAAAAGCGGCAGTTTCACCACGTAAACGTGAAGGCACAAGTTCCATAAGAACTTTACCGTCAGTTACTTCAAACGCGGTAGTATCGAAGAACATATCTAAGATTTCTTCGCTAGAGTACTCAAGTGCACGTAAAATAATAGACGCCGGTAATTTACGACGACGGTCTATACGTACATATAAGTTATCTTTTGCATCAAATTCGAAGTCTAACCATGAACCACGGTAAGGTATAACGCGTGCGTTATATAATACTTTACCCGATGAATGGGTTTTACCGCGGTCGTTATCAAAGAATACACCAGGGCTACGGTGTAGCTGAGAAACGATAACACGCTCTGTACCATTGATTACAAAAGTACCGGTATCAGTCATGAGCGGAATTTCGCCCATGTAAACTTCTTGCTCTTTAATGTCTTTAACTGTGCCTGGAGCTTCTTTGTCCATAACTACAAGACGCAGTTTCACGCGAAGTGGAGCAGAATAAGTCACACCGCGAATTTGACATTCTTTTACATCGAATACTGGCTCACCAATACGATAACTTACGTATTGAAGCTCAGAATTTCCCGAGTAGCTTTTAATAGGGAACACAGAACGGAAGGCTGCTTCCAAACCATGATCGCCATCAGCGTCTGGGACTAAGAATTTTTTAAACGATTCTAACTGTGTCGACAGTAAGAAAGGTATATCCAAAACTTGTGGACGTTTACCAAAATCCTTACGGATACGTTTCTTTTCAGAATAAGAGTAAGCCATGGGGTTCCTCAGCTTGCTGATCTTTGACCCGACCTGTTCTTGTAAGAACAGACTTAACTGGCATCTATGCCAAGATTTACAACATTTAATTGTTGTTCTAATTAACTCCGCCTTAGCAACACTAGCAAACTATAAAGCGTTGAAAGTAAAGAGAAAATCAGATTTTATTTGAGCTACAGGAATACATAACTCTATAGCGCAAAAAGGCCGGTGATTAAATAATCACCAGCCCTTGCCTGATTACTCAGGCAGCGAACCTAGCGTGAGCTAGATTACTTAACCTCAACTTCAGCACCAGCTTCAGTAAGGTCTTTTTGAAGTGCTTCAGCTTCTTCTTTAGATACACCTTCTTTGATAGGTGCAGGAGCAGCTTCAACAAGAGCTTTCGCTTCTTTAAGGCCTAGGCCTGTTGCGCTACGTACAGCTTTGATTGCCGCAACCTTGTTAGCGCCAGCGCCAGTAAGGATTACGTCAAATTCAGTTTTCTCTTCAGCAGCTTCAGCAGCAGGACCTGCTACCATAGCAGCTGCAGCAGTTACGCCGAATTTTTCTTCCATTGCTTCAACAAGAGCAACAACGTCCATTACTGACATTTCAGCAATTGCGTCAAGGATTTGGTCTTTAGTTACAGACATTACAAATTTCCTAATAATTAACGGACTCTAGGTCCAAATAAATTTACACCGAAAGAGAGGTTAAACAGCTTAAAATTAAGCAGCTTGCTCTTCTTTCTGTACACGTACTGCTTCAATTGTTTTACACAATTTGCCAGCAGACGCTTCTTTCATAGCGCTCATTAAGCGTGCAACAGCTTCATCGTATGTAGGTAATGTAGCAAGCATTGCTGCATCTACAACATTTCCTTCAAAAGCGGCCGTTTTAACTTCGAATTTCTCATTCTTTTTCGCGAAATCTGCGAAGATACGCGCAGCAGCACCAGGGTGCTCTGATGAGAAAGCGATTAAGCTTGGACCAACTAACGAATCAGATAGACATTCAAATTCAGTACCTTCAACAGCACGTTTTGCTAGAGTGTTACGAACAACTTTCATCCATACACCAGCTTCACGAGCTTCTTTACGAAGGGCTGTAATTGCGCCTACTGCTACACCACGAGAATCTGCAACAACTGCAGAAAGAGCACCATTGGCTGCTTCGTTGACTTCAGCAACAATTGCTTTTTTGCCTTGAAGATTTAAAGCCATGGGTGTTACTCCTGGTTTAATGGGTCACCGACACTCGGCTTCCCTGTTTTACTCTTCCCTATCAACAAACTTGATAGAGATGCTTTTTACGGCGAGAGCCAGAAGAGATTAGGAAAAATCTATCTGGGGATTCACACCGTCTACGTAGGTAATATTAAGGCCGAAGCCGCCTACGGTCTTGGACGGAAGCCCAATTTATCGCATCACTCAAGAGCTTAGCGAAATTATGGACTTCAACCCGAATTCTTTACTTGTTAAATAATAAATTATTCAACAAAATGGCGCAAAATTATAGTACAAATTTCACGCCATGTAAACACCTATTAAGCTACAGAAGTGCTTAAAGTGTTTTGGTCAACAGCAACACCTGCGCCCATTGTTGTAGAGATGGTTACTTTCTTAACGTAAACACCTTTAGCTTGAGAAGGTTTAGCCTTCTTAAGCGCAACGATTAGAGCTTCAAGGTTTTGTTGAAGTTGCTCAGCAGTGAAATCAACCTTACCAATAGTAGTATGGATGATACCATTTTTGTCATTACGGTAACGTACTTGACCTGCTTTCGCATTTTTAACTGCTTCTGCAACGTTAGGCGTTACAGTACCAGTTTTAGGGTTAGGCATAAGACCACGTGGACCTAAGATTTGACCTAGTTGACCAACAACACGCATAGCGTCTGGTGATGCAACAACAACGTCAAAATCCATCTCGCCTTTCTTAACTAGTTCAGCAAGATCTTCCATGCCTACTAATTCAGCACCGGCTTCTTTTGCAGCTTCTGCATTAGCGCCTTGAGTGAATACAGCAACACGAACATCACGGCCAGTACCGTTAGGTAGTACAGTTGCACCACGAACGTTCTGGTCAGATTTACGAGCGTCAATACCAAGGTTAACAGCAACGTCAACACTTTCTACGAATTTAGCTGTCGCTAACTCTTTTAAAAGAGCAACTGCTTCATTGATTTCGTAATCTTTAGTTACTTCCACTTTTTCGCGGATAGTACGCATACGTTTAGTTAATTTAGCCATTTCTTAGTCCTCTACGTTCAAGCCCATCGCACGCGCAGAACCTGCGATAGTGCGAACCGCAGCGTCCATATCAGCCGCTGTAAGGTCAGCTCGTTTTGTCTCAACGATCTCTTCAAGTTGAGCACGAGTTACTGTGCCTACTTTTTCAGTGTTAGGACGGCCTGAGCCTGATTTGATACCAGCAGCTTTCTTAAGTAAGTAAGCAGCAGGTGGCGTTTTCATATCGAACGTAAATGAACGGTCACCGTAAACAGAGATCACTACAGGAACTGGAGCGCCTTTTTCGATAGACTCTGTACGCGCGTTAAACGCTTTACAGAATTCCATGATGTTTACACCGTGTTGACCTAGTGCAGGACCTACTGGAGGACTAGGATTAGCCATACCAGCGGCAACTTGTAGCTTGATTAAAGCTTCAACTTTTTTAGCCATTATAAATACCTCATTTGGTGGGTCTTAGCCTTGTGCGCGCGAGGACGCGTACTCTAACGGCTTCCCAGTTTAAAAATTGGTTTCGTACTTTTTGCGAGCAAAAATAAATTTTTGCCTTAATACAAAAAGGCCGCTGATTATAAGTTAATCAGCGGCCTTTTTCAAGCTTCGTGCCAAAATTTAAGTAAATAATGACGAAGCTTTTTTAATCAATTACTTATCTTGTTCAACTTGACCAAATTCAAGTTCAACCGGTGTAGAACGACCAAAAATAAGTACCGACACTTTCACGCGGCTCTTTTCGTAGTCAACTTCTTCAACAACACCGCTAAAGTCAGCAAATGGACCATCAGTAACACGAACAACTTCACCTGGCTCAAATAATGTAGCTGGTTTAGGTGCTTCAGCGTTTTCTTGAAGACGGTTAAGAATGCGTTCTGCTTCTTTAGAACTAATAGGCGCTGGGCGGTCAGAAGTACCACCAATAAAGCCCATTACACGTTCAGTGCTGTTCACTAAGTGCCAGCTTGCATCGTTCATGTCCATTTGTACTAGTACGTAACCTGGGAAGAATTTACGCTCAGATTTACGCTTTTGACCGGCGCGCATCTCAACAACTTCTTCTGTTGGTACTAATATTTCACCAAAGCTCTCTTCAAGACCTTCAATTTTAATGTGCTCTGATAACGTTTGCGCTACACGCTTTTCGTAACCAGAGAATGCTTGTACAACGTACCAGCGTAATTTAATTTCTTTGTTCTCATCCGACATGGGATCAGATCTCCAATCCAGTTAAAAAGCCTACAGCGCGGAATAAAATACCATCTAATCCCCAAAGGATAAGCGCCATAATCACTGTTGCAACCATTACGATTAATGTCGTGTGGGTAGTTTCTTGACGCGTTGGCCAAACAACTTTACGTACTTCGATGCGTGCTTCTTTAGCAAATGCTAAAAAGTCACGGCCTTTAGCGGTTTGCGAGGCAATACCTAAACCTGCTGCTATAGCAACCACAACGCCAATTGCACGTAGTAATACAGACTGATCTGCAAACATGTGATTACCAACAACTGCGCCTGCAAGTAGCGCGATTGCTACTAACCACTTTACCGACTCCATCGCACTTGATGGTGTTTCTACATTCGTGCTCATAATATTATTACCTTAACTACAGACACAACAACCCTACACAACGGCAGGGTTAATCCATTAAAATCTAAACTTAAAAACAGACTTATTTAAACCGATTTTTAACCCCAGACTTACTCAACTTATGAGTAAAAATGGCAGGGGCGGAGAGATTCGAACTCCCAACCGTCGGTTTTGGAGACCGCTGTTCTACCAATTGGAACTACGCCCCTGCAAAGTGGATGCCTATTATACTTACGCAAATCATTAACACAAGCCTAAAAGATACCCACATAGGAAAATCTAATTAATTAATTCCATTATTGTTTCGCCTGCCAATCATTTACTCTCTTATATAAAGGCGTAGTGCTTAATTTAATGGTTATTTTTCTAATACTTTATATACATCACTTAGTAAGCTTGATGCGCCAAACCTAAATGTAGCGGCTTGTAAGTAGTCATCGCCCATAATTGAGCGTGTCAGTGCTAAATACTCCTTTGCATCAATAACAGTTTTAACTCCGCCTGCGGCTTTAAAACCAACAACCTTACCCGATTGTTTAATAGCGCTGAGCATCACGTTTGTTGCGTTAAGCGTTGCATTTACAGCCACTTTACCTGTGCTGGTTTTTACAAAATCAGCCCCGCCTTGAATAGCTAAGTTTGTAGCTTTAGTGATTAGCTCTGCAGTTTTAAGTTCGCCACTTTCTATAATTACTTTTAATTGCGCTTTTGTACCACAGGCTTTTTTACTTTGAGTTACATACTCCAGCACTTTGCTGTGCTCGCCAGCAATAAGTGCTTTATATGGGATCACTAAATCTATTTCATCCGCGCCGCGCTCAATTGCTATCAGTGTTTCGTTTATCACATCGCTCAGTGGCGCATCACCACTAGGAAAATTTGTAACCGTTGCTACTTTTACATGGTTTAGCTCACGCGCAGCCAGTGCTATTTTTGCATCATCTACAAAATCACTGTAAACGCATACTGCAGCAGGCGTGCCCAATTTAGGGTTAATACTATTTACAAGCTGCTGAATATCACTAGCCGTGTCTGAGGTGTTTAGGCTTGTTAAATCCATAAGCGACACAGCTAAGTGTGCATCGTTGAGTTGTTCAGTCATACGTAATCCCTTTAAGTAGGCGATAAATTAGGTTTAGCGCCATAGTAACAAATTAACGTAATCTCGCTATAGCTCATAACCAAACACTATAAGCACATTATTTTGCGTGTAATGCGCGTTAATCCCCTATAGATTAAGGCTTAAACCTAAAACAACCACCCATTATAACTTTTGGTTATATAAACTTGGTTTTAATTATTTTTTACTTACTAGTGCGCGCTATATTCTGCCACCTGCTCAATAGCGTTTTATTTTAGATTTTACTTAGAGGTGTTAACCACGTGCAGTATTTACCTATCTTTACCAAACTCGACAATAAACCAGTGCTGGTTGTTGGCGGTGGAGAGGTCGCATTACGCAAATGTCGCGCGTTTTTAAAAGCCCGCGCAAATGTAACCTTAGTGGCACCTTGGTTTTGTGATGAACTAAAAGAACATGCACAAAACAATGAAGTAACGCTTATTGATGCCTATTTTGATGAGTCGCACCTTGATGGCAAAATGCTGGTTATAGCAGCCACAGACTTAGACGAAGTAAACAACAATGTATTTGAGCTAGCAAACGCACGCAATGTATTTGTAAATGTGGTTGATGACCAACCTAAATGTACGTTTATATTCCCATCAATTGTAGACCGTGATCCAATAACCATAGCTATTTCAAGTGCAGGCACCGCGCCAGTACTTGCTCGGCGACTACGTGAAAAGCTCGAAACGTTAATCCCACAACACATTGGCCCACTGGCTACTTTAGTTGGCAGTTTTAGAGACAAAGTAAAACAGCGCTTTAAGCACTTTGCCGATCGCCGCCAGTTTTGGGAAGGCGTGTTTGATTCATCAGTCGTAAGCAAAGTGCAAACAGGTAATACCGATGCAGCACAAGCACAACTAGAGCAAATGCTTGATGCCAAAGCCGAGCCAGAAGGCGAAGTATATGTAGTGGGTGCAGGCCCAGGCGACCCTGAGCTTTTAACACTTAAAGCATTGCAGTTAATGCAGCAAGCCGATGTCGTTGTATACGACTATTTAGTGTCTGATGAAATTATGGAATTAGTACGCCGTGATGCCGATTTAGTTTGCGTAGGTAAGCGTATGGGCGATCACAGTGTAGCGCAAGAAGATACCAACCAAATGCTGGTTGATTTTGCCAAGCAAGGCAAAAAAGTATGTCGCATTAAAGGCGGCGACCCATTTATTTACGGCCGTGGTGGTGAAGAAGTACAAGTACTAGCTGCCAATAACGTTAATTATCAAATAGTACCGGGTATAACTGCCGCCGCTGGTTGTAGCGCGTATGCGGGTATTCCGCTTACTCACCGCGACCATGCACAAGCCATCCAGTTTGTAACAGGACATTGTAAAAAAGATGGCCAAGAGCTCGATTGGCAATCGCTTGCTAAAGCGCATCAAACTTTAGCTATTTATATGGGCGTTATTAAATCGCCACATATACAGGCTCAGCTTTTAAAACATGGCCGTAGCGCTAATACGCCAGTTGCCATAATCGAAAACGGCACGCGCAAAAACCAGCGTGTTGTTACGGGGCAATTAGGTGAGCTTGCAGATTTAATAGAGCGCAACAGTGTTGTATCGCCAGCATTACTTATTATTGGCGAAGTAGCCGCCCTGCACTCGCAGCTTGCGTGGTTTGGCCAAAACGAGCAAACCAGTAGCTTTGCTCAGCCGCTAACCGGCGTATCAAATACATAATTATATTTTACTTAATCACTTTTAATCATTTTAGTAGGACGACTAACAATGGCTTTAACTCACCTTCAGCAACTTGAAGCTGAAAGTATCAAAATCATGCGCGAAGTCGCCGCTGAGTTTGAGAACCCAGTAATGCTTTACTCTATTGGTAAAGATTCATCGGTACTTTTGCACTTAGCGCGTAAAGCATTTTACCCTGCAAAAATTCCGTTTCCGTTATTACACGTAGACACCAACTGGAAGTTTCGTGAAATGATTGAGTTTCGCGATCGCCTTGCAAAAGAATACTGTTTTGACCTGCTGGTACACAAAAACCCAGAAGGCATGGCAATGGGCATTAGCCCGTTTGAGCATGGCTCGGGTAAACATACCGACATAATGAAAACCCAAGGCTTAAAGCAAGCGCTAGATAAATACGGCTTTGATGCTGCATTTGGTGGCGCACGCCGCGATGAAGAAAAGTCTCGCGCTAAAGAGCGTGTTTACTCGTTCCGCGATAAACACCACCGCTGGGACCCTAAAAACCAACGTCCAGAGCTTTGGAATACTTACAACAGCCAAGTTAACCCAGGTGAGAGCATTCGTGTATTCCCACTGTCTAACTGGACCGAGCTTGATATTTGGCAATACATTTACCAAGAAAACATTGAAATGGTTCCGCTTTATTTAGCGAAAGAGCGCCCAGTAGTAGAGCGCGACGGCACCTTAATTATGGTTGACGATGAGCGCATGCCACTTGCTGAGGGCGAAGTACCACAAATGAAGTCGGTACGTTTTCGTACTTTAGGCTGTTACCCACTTACCGGTGCAGTTGAATCTACAGCCAGTAACCTAACAGAAATTATTGAAGAAATGCTGCTATCTACGTCATCTGAACGCGAAGGCCGTGTAATAGATCACGACTCAGCAGGCTCAATGGAGAAGAAAAAACGTGAGGGGTATTTCTAATGTCTACCAATACTAACGACACCATTAACGAAGTAAAAGAGATTGGCATAGACGCCTACCTAGCACGCCAACAAGATAAAAGCTTATTGCGTATGCTTACCTGTGGCAGCGTAGATGACGGTAAATCAACACTGATTGGCCGCCTACTGCACGACAGCCACCAAATTTATGAAGATCAGCTAGCTGCTCTTCATAAAGATAACGAAAAAGTAGGTAACGCAGGCGAAGAGCTAGACTTAGCGCTACTAGTAGATGGCCTACAAGCTGAGCGCGAGCAAGGTATTACTATTGACGTAGCGTACCGTTATTTTTCAACGGCTAAGCGTAAATTTATTATTGCCGACACCCCAGGGCACGAGCAATACACACGCAACATGGTAACAGGCGCATCAACAAGCGATGTAGCCATTATTTTGGTTGATGCCCGCTACGGTGTGCAAGTACAAACTAAGCGTCATAGCTTTATTTGTGACTCGCTAGGTATTAAACAGTTTGTGGTCGCGATTAATAAAATGGATATCGTTGATTTTGACGAAACCGTTTATGAAAAAATCAAAGCCGATTACCTTAAATTTGCTGAGCAACTTAACGTATCAAACATTAAGTTTGTGCCTATGTCGGCGCTTAAAGGCGATAACGTAGTAACCCGCTCTGCTCATACGCCTTATTACACTGACAAGCCATTGCTTGAGCTTTTAGAAGACTCACCAGCGGCCGAAACCGATACCGGCTTTGAAGCTCGCTTACCTGTGCAATATGTAGTGCGCCCTAACTTAAACTTCCGTGGTTTTCAGGGCACATTGGCATCAGGTAAATTACAAGTTGGCGATGCAATAAAAGTATTACCGTCGGGTAAAACATCAAGCATTAAAGAAATTGTGACCTTTAATGGCAACCTAGATCACGCAGAGGCCGGCCAAGCAATTACCGTTACCCTAAATAGCGAAATTGATATTAGCCGCGGCGATGTCATTGTGCCGCAAAGCTCAAGTGCAACGGTTACTAATCTTATACAAGCTAAACTTGTGTGGATGCACGAAGAGCCGCTGGTACTAGGTAAAAGCTACAACATTAAACTAGGTAGCAAAAATACATCAGCCGTGGTTAAAAAGATTGACCACACTATTGATGTAAACACTTTAGAGCACGGCACAGCCGATTCACTTCAGCTAAACGAAATTGCCATTGTCACGCTTGAACTAAGCGAAACAATATTAGCTGATGAGTATCACAACAACCACGAAACTGGCTCATTTATCCTTATCGACCGTTTATCTAACTTAACGGTTGCCGCAGGTATGATTGAGCAAGTACTAAAAAGCGAAAAACAAAACAGCGATTTCAGCGACTTTGAAATTGAGTTTAATAGCTTAGTACGCAAGCACTTCCCACATTGGCAAGCGCTTGATATTTCAAAACTGTAAGTATAAAAATGTCTGTTAGGAATATAAAAGCATGGTAGAGCAGCTCGTTTTAACAGGCATTATGCTTACTTTAGTTGGGTGCCTTTTTGGCACCCGCATTAATCCAGCATGGTTATTTGTAAGCGCTATTGGTACGGGTTATTTAACAGGCCTGATTGACCTTGAAAGCATGTTAGTAAACTACGCAAACCCGTCGCTCATTACCCTCGTATTATTAGTGCTGGTTTCAATCGCTATTGAAAAAACCACACTCATACAACAGCTTTCCCAATCGTTATCTAAAGGGAGTTTAGTAAAGTCGGTAACAAAGCTTGGTTTATCAACCGCGTTTTTATCGTCATTTACTAACAATACCGCGGTTGTGGCATCGCTTATCACCGCCATAAAAGACAACCCAAATCATTCACCCTCAAAGCTACTATTACCGCTGTCGTACACCGCTATATTAGGCGGCACCATTACACTTATTGGTACATCAACCAATTTAATAGTGAACGGTTTTGCCGTAGATGCAGGCATGGCGCCACTGGGCTTTTTTGATTTTACCTTAGTGGGCATTGGCGCATTAAGTGTGGGCCTCATTACTATTTTAGTGATGCTCAAATACCTGCCCGACAACGGCAAAAACACACAAGAGGTTATTCCCTTTTACTTAGAGGGAAAAGTGCAGGCAGACTCTAAACTTATTGGCCGCACCGTAGAAGAAAACGGCCTACGCGATTTAAAAGATTTATTTCTCGCCGAAATTATTCGTGGCGATGAGCGCATATACGCAGTAACACCTCAGCAAATTATTAGACAAAACGACGTACTGCTGTTTGTTGGCGATATTAAATCGGTGCCCTTATTAAGACGCTTTGACGGATTAAAAGTGGTGCACGACAACCACGAAAAAGACATAGAACACTTAGTTGAAGTGGTTGTAAGCCAATCATCAAAGTTTATTGGCAAAACCGTAAAAGAGGCGCGTTTTAGAGAGCAGTTTCATGCCGCTGTTATTGCCATTCGCCGAGGGCACGACCGCTTACAAGGCGGCCTTGGGCAAGTGCAATTGCAATTGCAAGCCGGCGACTCCTTAATACTCGCCCCAGGTAAAAACTTTTACTCTTTACCTAATTTAAACCGCGAATTTGTGTATATATCGGGGTTTGACTTACAAACACATCTAAAACCTAAACAATCTAATATTGTATTGGCAGGCTTTGCCGCCGTGTTAGGGTTAAGCATTGTAGGTATAGTTCCTTTAGTAAAAGGCCTGCTGGTGTTACTCATTGGCTTATTGCTTAGCGGTACAGTTAAACTGAGCGAAGTAAAACGTCGCTTTCCCATTGAGCTACTCGCCGTTGTAGGCAGTGCCATAGGGCTTGCTAAATTAATGATAGAAACCGGGCTTGCCGGGCAAATATCAGATGCCCTATTTATGGTACTAGGTGATTTTGGCCCTTATGGCGCGTTTATCGCCATATTTTTAATGACCGTATTATTCACCGAGCTGATTACTAATAATGCCGCAGCAGCGCTTTCATTTCCTGTGGCTTACTCGCTAGCAGTGGGTTTTAATGTAGACCCACTGCCCTTTATTATGGCGGTAGCGTTTGGTGCATCTGCCAGTTTTATATCGCCGTTTGGGTATCAAACAAACCTTATGGTTTACAGCGCGGGTAACTACCGCTTAAAAGATTACATAACAATGGGCTTGCCCCTTTCTATTATTTATTCAATCACGGTATTAACCTTGATCCCGCTCGTATTTCCTTTTTAATACGGGCGCTTACAGTACAAGAGACACACCACTATGGATGAAAATATTGTTTGGCATAACTACGCAACCACAAAAGCACAGCGTAGTGAGCAAAAAAAGCATAAACCGGCCATCTTATGGTTTACCGGTTTTTCTGGCTCTGGCAAAAGCACCGTAGCAAATGCATTAGAAGCGGCGCTTAATCAGCAAGGTGCGCACACTTACCTGCTTGATGGCGACAACGTACGCCACGGCTTATGTAAAGACCTTGGCTTTAGCGACGAAGACCGCATCGAAAACATACGCCGCGTTGGCGAAACCGCAAAACTAATGACCGATGCCGGCCTATTAGTGCTTACCGCGTTTATCTCGCCATTTAGAGCAGAGCGCGACATGGTGCGCAGCCTAGTCGATGACGGCGAGTTTATTGAAGTATTTATCGATACCCCGCTTGATGTATGCGAAAGCCGTGACCCTAAAGGCTTATACAAAAAAGCCCGTGCAGGTGAGATTAAACACTTTACCGGTATCGACTCAAGCTACGAAGTACCCAACAACCCAGAAATAATTTTAGATACCAGTAAAAACACCCTAGACCAATCGGTTACACAACTGATAACGTATCTAAAACAAAAGCATATTATAGGTTAACCCCAATGAACCAAACCGAGCTACTAGAAGAAACCCTCATCCTTGCCCGCAAAGCAGGCCAAGCCATAATGGGGATTTACGAAAAGGACTTTAACGTTGAATACAAAGCCGATGAAAGCCCAGTAACCGACGCCGACTTAGCAGCTCATAAAGTCATTGTTACAGGGCTAAAACAGCTCACCCCCGACACACCTATACTTAGCGAAGAAAGCGCTGATATAAGCTGGGACATTCGTCAAACATGGAAAAGCTACTGGTTAGTAGACCCAATCGACGGCACTAAAGAGTTTATTAAAAAGAACGGCGAATTTACCGTAAATATAGCCCTAATCGAAAACGGCAAACCTGTGCTTGCTGTCGTTGATGCGCCCGCGCTTGGTGTATCGTACTTAGCCAGTAACGACATTGGCGCGTTTAAAGACAAAGGCGATGAGCGTATTGAGCTTAAAGTAACCACCAAACCTAATAAAGGGTTAATCCGCGTGGTTGGCAGCCGCTCACACCCATCACCCGATTTAGCCGAGTTTGTAAAACGCTTTGACGACGTTGAAATGGTCTCAAAAGGCAGCTCACTAAAATTATGTTTAGTGGCCGAAGGCAGCGCCGATATTTACCCGCGCTTAGGCCCAACCTGTGAGTGGGATACGGGAGCTGGCCATGCTATTGCTGAAATAGCCGGCGCTAAAGTAACCAAGCTCGATGGCAGCCCACTTATTTATAACACCAAAGATGAGTATTTGAATCCGTATTTTGTAGTGAGTGCGGTGGAAGAATAAAAGCTAAGAGCTTCGAGCTGTCAGCCTCGGGCAGCTCAATGTAAACCTAAACACCGTAGGTTGGGTTGAGTGGAACGAAACCCAACAAGTACCCGTTAACCATCCTCGCTATTTCGCACTAAAAAACTTGTCTACCAATTGATAAAGCGTACTGAAACACAGCAACGTTATAAACATACCAAGTGATAATATAACCTTTTCTTTTAGGGGTTGTTCAAGCTTTTGGGCTAATATGCTTTTTAAGAAATAAAGAAAGTAAAATAGGTGCACGCACCAATACCTATAATCAGCATAAAGAGCCGCTTTATTAAATTACCTTCAGTAGGAGAAATTTCCTCACCGGTATATGGTGCATAAATACTTCTATTTAATATAAATGCATAGATATATCTATAACAAAAGAAAAATACAAACACACAAAACAACAACTTTTCTACTGACTCAAAACCTATGAAAAAAGCAGCTCCTAACATAAACCATACTATGCCGAGCAATATAACAATGGCTTTCTTTTTATCCATACTGACTGCCTTTATTTATAAACTTTAATAGTCGTTTTAGTTAACATATTTGGACGTGTTGAAGCCTGTGAAAATCTAAGTAAGGTTTTTAACCTTTATTAAATTGCGTTGTTAGCGATGGAATTTATAGTCGGTAACCCTAACTTTTTGGCTATTGCTGCAAATTGAGCTTTTGTGTATGGCCCATAAACAAACTCCTTGTGTTCAGCAAACTTGTTATCTTTGATTTTATCAATATAGTAAAAAGCACAAGTTTTATGCGGACAAGCATAAACCGAAATATATTGCTCGTTAGACTTAATATTTATTGGTTCATCCAGTCGCCCAATATATGCGCCCTGACCAAGGCTGTAACCTAACCTTTTGGTACCGTCAATGTAATACTTTTTATAAGGTTGCTCCTTCCAAATTGGAGAACACCCACTAAGAAGTAATGTTATTAAAACTAAAAATGTTCTCACACACTTCCCTGCATTCTAGTAACTTGCTCAAATTACACCCTTATAGTTAACATGAGCGTGTTCTTATTTTGTGAACATCTATTAGTAACAAACTGTGTAAGTGTTTGCCAATTATAAAATTATATTAATCGAGGTATTTTACTATGTGTAAAAGAGTGTGGCATGAAGCAATACAGTGTTTTTAGCTTAAGGATAAAGACAAAAGAATGACCGTTTCCAATCAACAAGTGATGGCTATTATACGTTTTTAACACTTGCCATTGATTAAACGCTTTTTAAGAGCTACGACCTTTATCGGTTTTGCTGGGCGATAAACGCAAGCGAATGCTGATTGAATAAATCAGGGCGCTCTACGTTGCAAACATGGCCGCAATGGTGAATAGTTTGCAGTACGCTATTTTTATGGCGTTTAACCATTTCTTTAACAGGCCCAAGGAACATATGATCTTCCTTCCCCATAATATAGAGAATGGGGATATCGATATCTTTTTCTTTGAAATACTGCATTAAAGGATTTACGTCCATGGCTAGTTTAAACCACTTTATAAACTCTTTTTGGCATAAGCGTTTTGCTTCACGAACAAACAAAAGTCGAGATTCTTTATGGCGCTTTTTCGGCATCATAATAAAAGCAAATAAGCGATACAGCCACATATAAGGCAAGTAGTGTTTAAAAGTATTACCTAAATAAACCAAGGTATTGCTGCGAGTATTAAACCGAGTAACCGCTCCACCTAACACCATGCTAGAAACATATTGCGGCGCAATTTCAGCAATATTGCGAATAAGAATGGTGCCCAATGAAATACCAACAAAGTGTGCACTGGGAATGTTGTTATGATCTAGCACATCGATAATGTCTTTAGAGACCTTATTAAACGAATAATTATTATCAACAAAGTTTTGCACTAAGTTATTCGATTTACCGTGACCGCGAAGATCGAGCAACAACACATTATATTCTTTTTTATAAGCTTTAAGCTGTCGAAACCAAATTGCCGAGCTACCACCTGCGCCATGAACAAATACAACCCATGTTTTACTGGTTTCGTGCGCAAAAGTAGTATGAAAAAGAATGTCTTTGCTCATTGCAGTTAGCGGCCTGTTTACTTCGTTTGGCATATTTAATTGCAGGAAGTATAACGGAGTTTAGAATAAATCTCTTATGAAGTTCTAAGCAATGGCTTCTACTTAACAGATTTTATAAACAAACTTTGATTTTTAGTTGAAACCAATAAAAATGGCCTCTCCTATTTTCACGTTATGAAATCCGCCTCTTGGCTTTACCGCTCGAATGACGCTATGGCGTGTTGGGTTTCGCTTCGCTCTACCCAACCTACAACTGTGCTGGTTCGGGTATTTGTTTATTTTTACAGCGCTGTTTCGTATTCATGACACTTTTGGTGCAACGGCGTCTAATTAATTAGTCTACAACCCCCCTCAAAACATGAAAATTTTAGCTAAAAACTATATTCTTGCGCGCGATTATTATTTAAATAATGGATGAGTACACACATGACACCATCACAAGATGCAGCGCTTTCAAATGCATCAACAACAGGTGAACACACACCTACTTCTAAATGGAACCTGCACGATACGCAGTGGACGTTAAGCCTTTTTGGTACCGCCGTTGGCGCGGGCATTTTATTTTTACCTATTAACATTGGTATAGGTGGTTTTTGGCCGCTTATTATTATGGCGTGTTTAGCCTTTCCAATGACCTTTTTAGCACACCGTGGCTTGGCCCGCTTTGTGTTGTCGTCTAAAAACAAAGATTCAGATTTTACTGATGTTGTTGAAGAGCACTTTGGTGTAACGGCGGGTAGGTTAATCTCTTTATTATACTTTTTATCTATATTCCCCATTTTGCTTATTTACGGCGTAGGCTTAACCAATACCGTTGACAGCTTTATGGTGAACCAAATGGGCCTTGAGTCACCTTCTCGCGTGTTGCTTTCGGGTGTATTAGTTGCCGGTATGATTAGCCTAATGATGGGCGGCGAGCGCTTAATGCTTCGCGCGTTCGCTATTTTGGTCTATCCGCTTGTGGGGATTTTATTTTGCTTATCGCTCTATTTAATCCCTAGCTGGCAAATGCCTGATATGAGCTTACCTGAGGCGGGCAGCTTTACTAAAACGCTGTGGTTATCTATTCCTATTATTGTGTTTTCGTTTAGCCATGCGGCGGCTATTTCAAGCTTTGTGAACGTGCAGCGTGGGCATTATGGCAATCAGGCCACTAATAAGGCTGAGGCTATTTTAAAGCGCACTAGCTTACTACTTATTGTATTTGTACTGCTGTTTGTGTTTTCGTGCGTGCTTTCGCTTACTAGCGAGCAAATGGCGGCTGCTAAAGCGGCTAACGTATCGATTTTATCTTACCTTGCTAATATCACCAGTAACTCGTATATAGCGACTCTTGGGCCGCTGGTTGCCTTTATTGCGATTACGTCATCGTTTTTAGGGCACTTTTTAGGTGCACGCGAAAGCTTTACCGGTTTGGTGACTAAGCAAACCAGCTTAAGTGCAAAAGTAGCCGACAAAATTGGCGTATTAATTATGTTTTTTGCTATTTGGTTTTGCGCGGTTAAAAACCCAAGCATTTTAGACATGATGGATCAGCTCTCTGGCCCTATCATCGCGATGATTTTATTTATTATGCCAATGATTGCCGTATACAAAGTGCCTGCGCTGAGTAAATACCGCAACCGCTTAAGCACATTGTTTGTACTTGCTGTGGGCTCTCTGGCCGTATGCGCGCTTATTTACAGCATGCTTAATTAAGCGAATTGCTATAAATACCCTCACAAAAAATGGCGCTCACTGAGCGCCATTTTTAATACAACTAAATTACTTTTAAACTAATTTATTCTGCGTCTGGTAGGTTACGACCGTAGAATATTTCCTGCATTTCGCGGGTTAGTTTAGAGCGAATTTCTTCTTCTTCCTCATCCGACAGCTCATCAGTAGATAGGCCGAACAGGTAAGTGTTTAAGTCGGTTTCTTTTAACATCATTTTGGTGTGGAACAGGTTTTCTTGATACACGTTCACGTCCATCATTTGGTACGCTTCTTTGGTATCTTCTGTCATGAAGTTTTGAATCGAGTTAATTGCATGGTCAATGTAGTGTTTAACGCCGTTTACGTCGCGGGTAAAACCACGTACGCGGTAGTCAATGGTTACTACGTCTGACTCAAGGCTATGAATTAAGAAGTTTAACGCTTTAAGTGGCGAAATAATGCCACAGGTAGATACTTCAATATCAGCACGGAATGTACAAATACCATCATCAGGGTGTGCTTCTGGGTAGGTATGTACACAAATGTGGCTCTTATCTAGGTGCGCAACAACAGAATCTGGTAATGGACCTGGCGCTTCGTCAGCATCGTAATTTTGCTGCTCTTCTACCGGCTCTTCCGAAACCAAAATAGTCACACTTGCGCCTTGTGGTTCATAATCTTGGCGCGCCACATTTAAAATGTTAGCACCAATAATATCAACAACATCACCTAGTATGTCGGTTAGTCTATCTGCACTGTACTGCTCGTCGATATATTCAATGTATTCTTTACGTTGTTGCTCGGTCTTTGCGTAGCAAATGTCGTAAATACTAAAGCTTAAACTTTTGGTTAAATTATTAAAGCCATGAAGTTTAAGTTTATCGAAGGGTTTGTTCATGATAAACCAACCTATAAATTAGTGAAATCTGCACCTGCAGAATGAAAAGTTCGCGGATTTTATACGAATTTTCCTCACGGAAAAAGCGTTATTTTACCTGTTCTTGCACAACTTCGTGGCTGTGGGTAATTTCTACTGTTTTATCAAGCATTAAAGCAACAGAACAATACTTTTCAGCAGAGAGCGAAACCGCGCGCGCTAGGTGTTTTTCCGAGACATTATTGCCTGTAACAACAAAGTGTAAATTAATTTTAGTAAATACACGAGGTGCTGTTTCGGCGCGCTCTGAGCTTAGTTGTACTTGCACATCAGAAAAATCTTGCTTGGCTTTTTTTAAAATACTTACAACATCTACCGACGAGCAACAACCTACCGACATAAGTACCATTTCCATTGGACTTGGTGCAGCGCTGTCGCTACCGGCATCAAAAACTACATTGTGATTAGAATTAGAACGGCCAATAAAGGTGTCGCCTTCAACCCATTTTACATTTGCTTGCATGTGTTTATCTCTAAAAAAATTTTGTTGATTGTATAACAATCTGCAACGATACGTGAGCGCTGAGATTAAATTTAGTGGTGTTATTAATAAGGCGAGAAGTAATAGAAGCGCAGTCATTAGGTCATACTGCGCTGTGTTAACGGGTAACGTTAAGAGGTTTGTGTTACCGCGTTATCAAATAAGTTTTTAATAAGCCCAGCAAACTCATCTATAAATGCGTGTTGTTCAACCGTAACGGGTTGTGAGGTTATGCTGCTTAGTACTTCTTGTAAGTCGTAAACAATACCGTCTACCTCGCGTACTATTTGGCTGCGTTGTTCGGTATTAAGATTAGTATGTTGTTCACAAATTAGCATAACGTTATGCGCTATTACGTCTTCTATGAGTTCCATAACGGTAGGGGCACCGGGTTTGATTTCGCCTGGCTTCTCAAATAACGCTAAATTTTGAGTTAGATACATGATCAAGTCATCGTACCCTTGCCTGTCTAAAACCATTGTGATTTTCACCTTTGAATAACTAATTGCATAGATTTAAGCAGAAAGCGCCACTAATTACTAGCTTTGCGCGATACCAATACAAAAAAAGCAGCCTAAGCTGCTTTTCTCATTCTTTATAACTATAAATAGAACAGTAATTAATCTATTTTTAAGCCTGGGCTTAGTGTTGCTGGCATCGTTACTTTTTCAAGTTCTACCGAAGCTACAGGGTATGCACAGTAGTCGGCTGCATAATATGCGCTTGCTCTGTGATTTCCTGATGCGCCAATACCACCAAATGGAGCTGCACTTGATGCACCTGTAATCGGGCGGTTCCAGTTAACAATACCGGCACGAATACGGCGTAAAAAGTGATTGTAGTCGGCTTCGCTGTCGCTTAATAAACCTGCTGATAAACCAAAGCTGGTATCGTTTGCTTTATCAATTGCGTGGTCAAAGTCATCAAAGCGGAACACTTTTAATAATGGGCCAAAGTGCTCTTCATCTGGGAAATCGCTAATCGCTGAACACTCAATAATACCCGGTGTTACAAAACCAGTATTGGCTGTGTGCTCAAGCTCTACTAGTACTTCACCGCCAAGCTCAACAAGCTCGTTTTGTGCTTTTACCATGCCTGCTGCAGCCGCAGATGAGATCATAGAGCCCATAAATGGCTGATCTTCATCATCGTAGTTGCCTACTTTAATGGCTTTAGTTGCAGTGATAAGGCGCGCTAAAATGTCATCGCCTTGTTGGCCTTTAGGTAAAAATACTTTACGTGCACACGTACAACGTTGGCCGCTTGAAATAAACGCCGATTGAATAATATCGTGTACCGCGGCTTTAGTATCTGCCACATCTTTAATAATCAGTGGGTTATTGCCACCCATTTCAAGCGCTAAAATTTTACCTGGCTGGCCTGCAAACTGTTCATGTAAAATATGACCAGTACGCGAAGAACCTGTAAAGAATAAACCATCTATGCCTTTATGCGCAGCAAGGGCTTTACCTGTTTCTACTTCACCTTGAACAAGGTTAATTACACCGGCAGGTAAACCGGCTTTTTCCCATAATTTAAGCGTAAGCTCTGCCACCATTGGCGTAAGCTCTGATGGCTTAAATACCACGGTGTTACCGGCTAAAAGCGCTGGCACAATGTGGCCATTAGGTAAGTGCCCAGGGAAGTTATATGGGCCAAATACGGCAACTACACCATGTGGTTTATGACGGATCATCGCACGCCCTACCGGCATAGCGTTTTCAACGTCGCCAGTGCGCTCTAAAAATGCTTTTTCAGAAATGGCAATTTTACCTACCATTGCGCCCGCTTCTGTACGCGTTTCCCACAGTGGCTTACCGGTTTCTTGGGCAATCGCTACAGCAAGTTCTTCGCTGTGCTCTTTAAGTGTTGCTGCAAAGGTTTTAACTATCTCTAGGCGCTCGTTAAAGCTTTTATCTGCCCAGCTGTAAAATGCTTCGCGCGCCGAATTTACCGCGCTATCTACTTGCTCTGCAGTCGCTGAAGATGCCTGCCAGATAACGTCGTTATTTGCAGGGTTTACTGAATTAAATGCGTTGCCTTGGCCTTGTGACCACTGACCATTAATAAATTGTGCAGGATGAGTCATTATACTTTCTCCTTAATTAAACTGGGGTTGCGCTTACGGTGTCGCCCGATTGTAGCTGTAGGGCATCGGCTATTTGTTGCGATAAAATAAGGCTGCTTGCACGCTCATCAAAGCTAAGCGCTGCAACCGTTGCACGGTAATCTTCTAACTTGCCGTTAGCAAGCAGTACCATGGTATCGCCCGATGCTTCGCCTATTTCTACTTTGAAGTCTTTCGCATTACGAATAGTGGCAATGTTGTCTACTTTTGCTTCTACTGTAGGGCCCGCATCAAAAATATCGACGTAACCGTTGAAGGTAAATCCTTCATTTTTTAATAGCTCAATAGCTGGGCGTGTGTTGTCGTGTACTTTACCAATCACCGCTTGAGCGTCTTTGCTAAGCAAGTTTACGTAAATTGGGTACTTTGGCATTAGTTCAGCAATAAACACTTTTTGGCCTATACCTGTTAGGTAATCGGCGGTAGGAAAGTCCATTGAGAAAAAGTGCTCTTCTAGCCACTGCCAAAACGGGCTGCTGCCGTTTTCGTCAGACACGCCGCGCATTTCTGCTATTACTGTCTGTGCAAAACGCTGCTCATGTTGTTTTATAAACATAAAGCGCGCTTTTGAAAGAAGTTTACCGTTACAGTTTTTACGATAGCCATCTTTCAAAAATAAGGTACATAGTTCTGTCGCGCCGGTGTAGTCGTTACATAGGGTTAAAATATCAACCGCTTTGTATACATCTAACGTGCGTGATGAGTGAATTACTTTACTTAAGTGGTAATGATAAAACGCATCATCAAGCCCTACTGCAGCTTCAATAGCTGAAGTACCAACTACTTCACCGGTTTCGGTATCTTCAAGAACAAACAGGTAGCCTTCGTCACCAGGTTGTGACGTTTGTTTAGCAAATGAACTCACAGAATGGTCAATTTTCTTTTGCAGTAACTCTTCGTTTAACGGCAAAGATGTAAAACCATGGCCCGATTCGTGGGCAATTTTTAATAACGCTGCGTAATCATTTTGCTGGATTGGGCGAAGGATCATCATGAGTCCGCTTGCTCCCTTATCAATAACGGTAAATAGAATATGCAGGGCAAGCAGGCTTGCCCTTAATAAGGTGGTTTAACGCGCTTAAGCGTTTACTACGCTTGCTACTGCTTTTTCAAAACGCGCCATACCTTCGCGAATATCCGCTTCGGTGATTACTAACGATGGCGTGAAGCGTACTACATCAGCACCCGCTACAAGCGACATAAGCCCTTGCTCGGTAGCTGCTACTAAAAACTCTTTAGCACGGCCTTTGTATTGCTCGTTAACGGCTGCACCAATTAATAAACCTTGGCCACGAATTTCGCTAAACACGTTGTATTTTTCGTTTACCGCGTTAAGAAGTTCGTTAAATAATGCTGCTTTTTCTTTTACGCCCGCCAGTACTTCAGGGGTATTTACAGTATCAAATGCGGCTTCGGCTACTGCACACGCCAGTGGGTTACCACCGTAAGTAGAACCATGAGTCCCTACTTTTAAGTGCTGTGCAATCTCAGTAGTAGTTAGCATAGCGCCAATAGGGAAACCGCCGCCAAGTGCTTTAGCTGACGTTAAAATATCAGGCACTACGTTTAAACCCTGGTATGCGTATAGCTCACCAGTACGGCCAACACCTGTTTGTACTTCATCAAAAATAAGCAGTGCATTGTGTTTAGTACATAGCTCACGAACGCCTTGTGCAAATTCGTCAGTTGGCGAAATAATACCGCCCTCACCTTGCAGTGGCTCCATCATTACGGCACATGTTTTGTCGCTAATTAGCGCTTCAAATGCAGCTAGGTCATTGTAATCACAATGTACGATGTCGCCTGGCTTAGGACCAAAACCATCTGAGTATGCAGCTTGCCCGCCTACGGTTACGGTAAAGAACGTACGACCGTGAAAGCCTTTGTTAAATGAGATAATTTGTGATTTTTCAGCACCAAATTTATCAAGTGCAAAACGACGAGCTAATTTAAGTGCTGCTTCGTTTGCTTCTGCGCCTGAGTTTGCAAAGTAAACTTTTTCAGCAAAGGTCGCATCGACCATTTTTTTAGCTAAACGCAGCGCAGGCTCGTTAGTCATTACGTTTGATAGGTGCCAAATTTTTTCGCCTTGCTCTTTTAATGCACCTACTAATGCAGGATGGCAATGGCCAAGACAGTTAACAGCAATACCACCGGCAAAGTCGATAAATTCTTTACCTTGTTGATCCCATACGCGAGAGCCTTCGCCTCGAACAGGAATAACGCTTGAAGGCGCGTAGTTAGGAACCATTACGTGATCAAATAATTCGCGATTGACTGTCATTTTTTTTCCTCTTAATTGTGAGCAACACAAAACATCAAAATAGGTGTTTGGTTATAAATGTAACCAAGATATTTACGCACTAAATAGCAAAAGGTTGAGCGTAAAACTGCCTTGTGGTTCAATTTTCAGGCGCTCATTATTTCAGATATTTGTGGTGCTGTCTCGTTAAAAACTTTCATGCAGGCCTTTAAAATAAAGGCCTTGGGATATTATTTCATAGATAGTGAATAACTATCTGCATAGAAAATAAATGCCATTTTTTAATACTTATGCGCCTGCGCAGTGAGTCGCGCCTTACATTAAGTGCTTAAAGCGAGGTGTGCTTGGGGAGATGTTAATGAATGAATAGTCGCAAAAAAATTAACAAAAAATTCAATAGTTAATGAAAATTTGCCGGCAACAGCGACAAATTACCGATATAAGGACCAGCGAGTAAGCTGCTTTTTAGTCAATTTGAATAGCAAGGTTGGTAAAATTGCTTGTTTCGAGGGCTTTTAGCTCATTTTTAGTGAATTGGTGATACGAAAACCACGCCTGCATTTCATCTTGTTCAATAAGTTGGTGTTGTTTTAGATTTAAATACTGCGAATAGCATCGCGCTTTAAGCATGACTTCACTCATAGGGAAAACATCACTACTTTGCTCAATACCATGAACAAGTTGCGCCATAACATGATTAAACGGCAAAAACTTAAAAGCCATTTTTCGAATAACTTTAGCACTTAACTCAAGCGACTTATTACTTAACAACGTGGTTAAAAATAAGGGATCTGGCTTTAGCTCCAACAATGCCGTGTGTAAATCTTTTTGCTGTGCTTCACGTGCTATTTGCACTTTGCGTTGCCATACCTGTTCAAAGGTTTTTAAGTACAAGCGTACTAAGGCAATACGCCCAACATCTATAAGCATGCCCAGTGTAAACGCATGTACAGGGTTTACATCGTTAAGCTCTGCAATTTTTTGCGCCGCAATTGCATTGGCCATGGCGGCATCGCGCAGGCGGCGCTTTAATAATGGAAATGGCTCTGTGCTGTGTGGCATCCAATGGCGCATAGCAAAAGTAGGAATTACCAATTGTAAGTTATCAAGGCCAATATAACGCAGTGCAAGTGCGGGGCTGTCTACTTTAACTGAGGTACTTTTGCTGCGCTGCTTTCGGTAGTAAGGCAGGTTTACCAATGACACTAATTCGCGGCCAAGCCAACTAGAATCATTTACCAAGGGCTCTAAACGCCCAACACTTGCCGACTTAGCCGCCAGTATATCTAGCATGGTAGCAACGTTATCTTCTATGCCTATGGTGTTTTGAATAACAGCATCCATATCTTCTAATTGCTTAAATATGGCTGTTTCTATTACTTTATGAAGTTGTTTGCTCGCTTGTGCTCGGTACTTATGATGCGCGGTGCTACTTTGCTGACGTTTATGCTGTGCGGCAACTTCTACTTCTAATAAAGTGCGTTGCTTCATTGGTTCGCCATAATCAATTTCCAGCGTATGAATAAAGCCAATTTGTTGATGTGCAAAACTATGGCCAAGCAGCAAGTCGTGAGCACGCTGGTCAAGCATTGAGGCTATTCGCTTTTGCGACGCAAGTTCAGTCATAAAGTCCATTCAGTATAAGTATTACCATTCGGTGGTTACTGTAAGGTTAGAAGCGAGATAAAAAGTTAGCAAGCAATTCGAGCCCTTGAGTTGTTAAAATAGCCTCGGGATGAAATTGCACGCCTTCAAGAGCAAGCTCTGTGTGAAGTAGCCCCATAATTTCGTCAAACTCACCTTGCTCGGTTTGGCTCCATGCGGTAATGGCTAATTCACTCGGTAAACTGTGTTTTTCTACCACCAGCGAGTGATAACGACACACAGTAAGCGGGTTTTCTAAACCGGTAAATACCCCCTTATTATTATGAACAATAGGTGAGGTTTTACCATGCATGACTTGCTTAGCACGTATAACCTTGCCCCCTAGCGCTTGCGCTATAGTTTGATGCCCTAAGCAAATACCCAAAATAGGATAAATGCCTTTTAGTTGCTCAACGACATTGAGTGACACGCCCGCTTCGTTTGGCGTACAAGGCCCCGGAGAAATAACAATATGCTTGGGGTTAAGTTCCTTAATTTGCGCAACAGATATTTCGTCATTACGCTTTACCAGCACCTCTTGGTTTAAGCGCTGAAAGTATTGTACTAGGTTATAAGTAAACGAATCGTAGTTGTCGATCATCAACAGCATTACACAACGACCTTATTTAATAATGTAGTGCTCTTTGCTCACATGTGTGGCTTGTAAAATGAGCGATAGAAGCTTTTATAGGGCCATTCTATCACTAATAATTACCCAACATACATTAGCAAAACGCCTTAAAAACTTACGCCTTTAGCTAAAAATGCTTCAAATTCGTTTGCTGGTATTGGCCGGCTTAACAAGTACCCTTGAATTAGGTCGCAGTTATACTCTTTTAGTTTTTCAAGTTGGGCATGCTCTTCTACGCCTTCGGCGATAATATCGAGCCCTAAGTTTTTAGCTAATTGGCAAATACTCAGTACTAAAGCCTGATCCCGTGTGTCTGTGGCCATATTGCGCACAAACGACTGATCTATTTTTAATTTATTTACCGGAAAACGCTGTAAGTAACCCAGCGACGAATAGCCCGTACCAAAGTCATCAATTGATAAGCTAATACCCAGTGCACTCAGCGCCTGCAGTACTGAAATACCAAACTCTTCATCGTCCATAATGGCGGTTTCGGTAATTTCTAGCTCAATTAAATGCGCGGGCACGTTAAAATGTGCCAACCGCTGTTTTATGCTTTGCACAAAGTCTTGCTGTGTAAATTGCCTTGCCGATATATTAATAGCCAAGCGGATATTTAAGTTTTGCTGATGCCATTTTTTAGCTTGGGCAAAGGCACTATCGAGTATCCATTCGCCTAATGACAATATAAACCCGCTGTGCTCGGCAATAGGAATAAACTGCGCCGGAGAGACAAACTTCCCATCATCAAACCACCTAATTAAACATTCGCAGCTGTTTATGGTTTGCGATTTAAGGTGCATTTTAGGCTGAAAATAAAGCTCAAACTGCTGCTTTTCAATGGCGGTATCAAGGCGCCGAGCAATATGTAGCTGCTGGGCGTGCTTAACTCCGCTTTCGGTATCAAAATAAGCGTAGGGAATATTACGTTTTACCGCCTCTTCTAAGGCAATATTGGCGTGCAGTAGCAGCGTTTTATAGTTATTACTGGTTGGGTAGCGTGTTACACCGCAGTTAAAGCTCATACGCATTTCACCGTACGGTGTGCTAATAGCTTGGCTTAAACGGCTTTGTACGCCTTTGAGTAAGTCATCTAGGGTTGTTGAGCAATCTTGCTCGGTATAAATAACCACAAAGTTAGCATCGGCAATGTGATAAACGGTCAGTTTGTTTTTACTTTTTAACTGCTGAGAAAATTTATTAGCGCTGCGCGATAAGTGCATAGCAAAGGCATTTATACACTCGTTAGCGCCCGATAAACCATATTGCTCAAGCAATAGCTTAAAGTGGCTTACATCAATCAGCATTAAACTAAAAGGCTGCTCAAGCGAAATTAGCTCATTGGTGTATGTTTCTAAACTGGCTTGGTTTGGCAACTTTGAATACGGGTGATGAAAGGCTAAATACTCTAATGAGCGCTCTGCCTCAAATTGCTCTGTTACATCGCGTATGTGTATATCAAATGCATCTATTTCTTGCAGCCAATGTATTTGGTAAGTGAGGTAATGATTATCTAGCTGTGTATAAAAACGCTCAACATGACTAGCCGACTGCTTAGTGTCTATTAGTTGCTGCTTTATATTAGGGCTGAGTAATGCAATGGGCGTACTGTGTTTATCGCTTACATACGCTTTATGCATAGCAATAGCGGCAGGGTTACAGTAGTTAAGCTCAAGGTTGGCACTTAAACTCACAATTGGGTTAGGGTTGCGCGTTGGGAATAGCGCTAAACGTTCGTTACGGGTACTAAGTTTTATAAATTTAGATGCGTAACGCCCTGTATAAATGCTTACCAGCACTATGGCAAACGTAAACAAAAACACAATATTGACTGTGGTGTGCAAGTTGCTTTCGGTGTCTTTGTAGCCGCTATCAACCGCATTTGAAATAACCGTTTCTGCATTTGTTAAGTGCCCCATCACTTGGGCTTGCAGTTCGGTGAGTTGCTCTAGTTGCTCTCTGGCTAAATCCCAACTAGTGCTGCTGCTTGATAGGTTTTCGTGTAATTTAAGTGCTAAGTCTAAACCACTTTTAAACTCATCACTTAAACTACTTTCTAGCGCTAATGTACTGTGGTTTTGATCTAGGTTTTTTATCAGCGCAAGTATACGTACATGGTTTTCTAAAAAGTCGATTAAATAAAGTTCACGCTTACTCGTTGCGTAATACTCATATAATAAGCGCTCTTGCTTTACTAGGTAGGTTTCGATTAATCGAATATCGCGTAGCGCCGGAATTTGTTGTTCCATTAAGGTCGATGAGGTGCGCTTAATGGTTTCTGCCTGATAATAAACCATCGCAGACAGTACACAACCTACCAGCACAATACCGATATAAAACTGCTTAGCTTTACTGGCAAATTTATTAGTGAATATTTTCATATAAACGCTTGATCTGACCCTAAAATATTAACAACTCATTTTAAAGCGTAATTATATATGATTAATAAAAGCACTATTGTTTATATTTGGTTATAAAAAAGGGTGCGAAAACGTTAATCAGGCGGGCATAAAAAAGAAAGAGGCCGGCGAGAATACCAGCCTTAATGATACCAATCCGCAATAATACTTAATCATTTTCAGGGGCTAAACATGTCGCTATCTACGTTAAAAAATTCTCATTTAGAGCAACTAAATAGCGAATTTTTTGCCTTGCTATCAACACGCTTTTCCATCCTCAAAATAGATCACTTAATTATGCGGATTGGTATAATTTATTGTACAGAAATAACAACTTTACCCATAGCTTGGCCACTTGCTAAGCGGTCATGCGCTTTAGCAGCTTCTTCTAAACTAAAGTCTTGCTCATCAAGTACTGGGCGCATACCACCTGCTTCAACAATTTTCGTAAGTTTGGTCAGTTTGTCGCCGTGGTCTTGACGGTTAAAGTCGTGGATCATTGGAATAAGCATAAAGATTACGTTTAACGATAACCCTTTAAAGTGTACTGGGCTTAAATCTACTTCTAATAAAGAAAGCGTTGTAGATACCTGTGCATTTAGCTTTGCTGCAGCAAATGAGTTAGTCAGGTTACCACCACCTACGGTGTCAAATACCATGTCAAAACCAACGTTGCTTGTGTGTTTTTCAACGTACTGCTCTACGGCTTCGTCTTTAAAGTTTATGCCTGTAGCGCCAAAGCTTTCTATTAGTGCTAGTTGCTCTGCGTTACCGCCAGTTGAGTAAACATCAGCGCCAAAATGCTTAGCTAGTTGTACTGCTAAATGGCCTACACCACCTGCGCCGCCGTGTACTAATACTTTTTGGCCTGCACTTACACTTGCACGTGTTAAGCCTTCAAGTGCTGTAATACCTACAAGTGGAATAGCGGCTGCTTCTTTCATGCTTAGGTTTTTAGGTTTGTGAGCGATTAAGCGCTTATCAGCAAGAATAAACTCAGCAAGTGCACCTGGTAAATCGCCTAGTCCACCAGCACAACCATATACTTCATCACCTACTGCAAAGTCTGTTACACCTTCGCCAACAGCTTCAACGGTGCCTGCAAAGTCCATCCCTAAAATGCCCGGTAGTTTTGGAGCAAAGGGTAAGTCAGCACCCATTTGACGAATCATCATATCAATTGTATTTACGCTTGTTGCGGCAATACGAACTAACACATTACCTGCTGTTACTTGTGGTTTTGCAACCTCAGCTGCTACAAACTCTTCAGTGCCACCAAAATTATTAATTGTCATTGCTTTCATGGGTATTGCCTCTGTTATCTGTTGATAAGTAATTGTGTAATGAAGCTTCATTGTAGACACACCCTTTACAAATGATAATAAGGCTAAACATACAATCAGTTTCAAAATAATATTTATAATAGAGTTTAAAAATCACTCCATCACTGTTTAAAAGTAGGCATTAAACAAAATCCTACCCAGTCGCTGCGCTATATCAATTTAAGCTAGCTATGGTTGATTTATTATTGTCTAAGCCCCAGAGTAATATATGAAAAGGTAGTAATTCACTTAAGTAACTCATTTATCCTACTAAGGAGCGAATATGTTAGGCGAAGACCACTCACTTACCAATGACTTTCCACAGTACCTAAATACCATTGCAGAGCTAAATAAAAGCGACACAGAATTTGCTAAAAAGGCAGATAAATACGACAAGCTAGATAAAGAGATTCGTGTTTTAGAGCTTAAAGATGCGCCCATTAGCGATGAGCAAATGAATCAACTAAAACATGAGCGTTCAGAATTAAAAGATTGGTTGTACGAGCGTTTACAACAAGAGTAATGTTGCACGCAAAAAAAAGAGTTCACCGTTAGGTGAACTCTTTGACGATCAACAAAGGGTAAAACATTTAAAGCACATATCGGCTTTATAAAAACAACTAAGCCTTATAAGGCATGAGTAAAATCTTTTTGCGTTATTTTGCTACTAGCTATCAGCATTTAGCTGAGCAAGCAGGCTATCTAACGTATCAACTAACTGCTGATTTTTAGCAGGGTTGAGCGCATCTGGATGTGGCGGTGCAAAGCGCTCTGCATCGTTATCGAAATAAAGGCCAGTGGCATCTTTAAATTCGTCACTTAATGCGGCGCGGCAAAAAATATCAGCGCCTAGTTTTAAGTCGCCACCAGCAAGCCCGTAGGCATCTTTTACCATTTTACTACCTAGTAACGACTTAGGGTTTACCGCAACAACTAATGGCCCGCTGCCTTTAAGTGCTAAACCTAAGTGACGCGACCACATAGTAATAGCCAATTTGCTTTGCGCGTAGGCTGCGCTATCTGATAGTGGCTTGTTGCCCACTAACGAGTCAAAGTTAACGCTGGTTTGTGCAGCCGATGACACGTTAACCACACGTGATTGCGTGTTCATTACAGGCAGTAACGCTTTAGTAAGTAAATAAGGCGCTAACGTATTAACTGCAAACCGTGCATCTAGCCCATTTACAGTAGTGATATTTGCCAATTTATAAACACCGGCGTTATTAATAACTACATCAAGTATTTTATTCGCGTTTTGTAAGTCGGCTAACACTGACTGAGCCAAGGTGTTTACTTGCGCCATATCGCTTAAATCGGCAATGTAGGTGGCTGTGCTTGCTTGCGGGTAATCAGCATTTAAGCTTGCTTGTACGGTATTTAACTTGTCTTGGTTGCGCCCGTGTAATAATACAGTATGCCCTTGCGCTAACAACATTTTAGCGGTCTCTAGGCCAATACCGTCGGTGGCACCGGTTAATAAAATTGTTTTTTTCATGTTGAACGTTCCTTTTTGTATTAAGACTTTGGCCATTGCAATAACGACAAATTACACACGCATTAGCTCACTGCTATTTATTAATAGTACCACCACTTTTAGCGACTAATAATTAGTGGCTCAGTAGAATCAGTTTATAGAATTAATTGATAAACCTATGCGCCCTTATTAAGTAGGTATAGCCATTGTGCCTTTGCTTGGGTGAATTTTAAGCGTTTATTTGAAATAACGGACAATCATAACTATTGTTTTTAAATTACCTTAATAGTAGTATTTATCATATAAATACACTTTTCGAGAAAACACATGAAAGTTTTAGTTACAGGCGGTATGGGTTATATAGGTAGCCACACATGTATTGCCCTCCATGAGGCAGGCATTACCCCAGTTATTTACGACAACTTATCTAACGCAAGCCCCCGTGTGCTTGATCAACTCGAAAAAATTACCGGTACCCGTTTTGAGTTTATTTTAGGTGACATTCAAGACGAGCAGCAGTTTAAACTCGCCCTTAAACACAGCCAAGCTGAGGCTGTATTTCACTTTGCAGCACTTAAAGCGGTAGGTGAATCAACCGAGCAACCACTGCGTTATTACCAAAACAATGTGTCGGGCACATTAAGCATGCTACAAAACATGCAAGAGGTAGGCGTTAACCATATTATATTTAGCTCATCGGCCACTGTGTACGGCGAGCCAGACTACCTACCTATTGATGAAAAACACCCTATACGCGCTACTAACCCATACGGTTGGAGTAAAGTTATGGTTGAACAAGCCATGCAAGACGTATGTAATGCCAACAGCCAATTTATGGGCATTGCTCTTCGCTACTTTAACCCAGTTGGTGCACACCCAAGCGGCTTATTAGGCGAAAGCCCTAATGGTATTCCAAATAACTTAATGCCATTTATTGCTCAAACTGCGGTAGGTAAACGCGAAGTGGTTAATATTTTTGGTGACGACTACGACACCAAAGATGGCACCGGCGTGCGCGACTATATTCACGTTTTAGATTTAGCTAAAGGCCATGTAGCGGCCTTTATGCAACATAAAACAGATACCGCCTTTCATGCATACAACCTAGGCACAGGCCAAGGGTATTCGGTGCTTGATATGATCAAAGCATTTAGCGCATCAGCCAATAAAGATATTCCTTATAAAAGTGCACCGCGCCGAGCAGGCGATATTGCCTGTAATTACGCCGATGCCACAAAAGCGCAAACCACCCTTAACTGGCACGCAGAACTAACACTGAGCGACATGACTAACGACACATGGCGCTGGCAAACTAATTACCCAAGTGGGTTGGAGAGTTAACATGGCTTTATTAGAAAGTACTCACAGACGTAAAAACCCGCTAACGGGACGCTGGGTATTAGTATCACCGCATCGTAATAACCGCCCGTGGTTAGGCGCTACAGAAGCAGTAAACGAAAGCGTACTACCAAAACACGATGAAAGCTGCCCACTTTGCCCAAGCAACACCCGTGCAAATGGCGACAGCAACCCAGATTACAAATACACCCATGTATTTAGAAATGACTTTGGCGCACTGACCCCTAATGAGAGCGAGCAATCGCAAAGCTTAGACTCAGACAGCGATTTATTTATTGCTGATGAAGCAAGCGGCGAATGCCGTGTAATTTGTTTTTCGCCAGAGCATAACAAAACACTGCCAGAGCTTGAGCACGATGCCCTACACGAAGTAGTAAAAACCTGGAAAGACAACTACACAGAACTTGCACAACACTATGAATGTGTTCAGGTGTTTGAAAATAAAGGCGAGATCATGGGTTGCTCGCAACCTCATCCACACGGCCAAGTATGGGCGCATTCGCACTTATCAACCGAAATAGAAGCCGAAGATACCCAGCAGCTTGCCTATTTTAAAAAGCATGGCAGCGCGATGCTTGCCGATTACGTGCAAAAAGAGCAAGCAGATAAAACCCGCGTCGTATTTGAAAACGAGCACTGGCTTGTTGTGGTGCCATTTTGGGCAGCATGGCCGTTTGAAACACTGCTTGTAACTAAAGATAACATTCAAAACTTTAGCCAGCTAAACGATGCGCAAACAGACGCCTTAGCACAAGCGCTTAAAGTATTAACCACTAAATACGACAACGTATTTAATTGTAGCTTCCCGTATTCTATGGGATGGCACAATGCACCGGCTAATCGTGGCTCAGATGAGCAACATTGGCGCTTACATGCCCATTTTTACCCGCCGCTACTTCGCTCTGCCACCGTTAAAAAACACATGGTTGGCTACGAAATGTTAGGCGAAAGCCAGCGCGATTTAAGCGCAGAAACAGCTGCCTCTATTTTACAAGCAGCCAGTACCACACACTACAAAAAAACAGCAGGACACACAGATGACGCTTAACGATTTTCAACAACAATTTTTATCACTGTACGGTGCGCCTGCTCAAGGTATTGCTGCAGCACCTGGGCGTGTAAACCTAATTGGCGAATTTACCGATTACAACGACGGCTTTGTATTCCCGTGCTCGTTAGAGTTTCGTACTCAAGTTATGTTTAAAGAGCGCGACGACAACATCATTACTGTGCATTCGTTAAATTACCCAGGCGAAAAAGACAGCTTTAGTGTTGATGAAGATATCAGCGAAGGGCAATCGCAATGGGGTAACTATATCCGTGCCGTGTCATTTGTTTTAAAGCGCGCGGGCCATACTTTACGCGGCGCCGATTTACTTATTGACAGTAACTTACCGCAAGGCAGTGGCTTATCTTCATCGGCGGCATTAGAAGTGGCCATTGGTGGTATGTTTAACCATATTGCACAGCTTGGCTTAAGCGAAGAAAAAATTGCCTTACTAGGCCAAGAAGCCGAAAACGACTTTATGCATTGCCAATCGGGCATTATGGATCAGCTTATTTCGGCAAAAGGCGAAAACGGCCATGCGCTTTTAATTGACTGTGAAAACCTAGCAACTGAATCAGTAAAAGTACCCGATGATTTAAACATTGTTATTGTTAACTCTAACTACCCACGTAAATTGGTAGATAGCGAGTACAACCAACGTCGTGTTGACTGTGAGCAAGCAGCTGCAAAAATGAATGTAGCCACGCTTCGTAAAGCCACCATGGACACGCTTGAAGCAACTAAAGATGCACTAAGCGAAAACGAATACAAACGTGCACACCATGTAATTAGCGAAAACGAGCGTGTAATTGCAGCAACTAAAGCGCTGCAAAATAACGACATTGATACGCTACGCGAGCTAATGGCGGCATCGCACCAATCGCTTAAGCATTACTTTGAAGTAACCGTACCAGCAACCGACGGCCTAGTAGAAATTTGTAAAGAAGCGATGGGCGAACGCGGTGCAGTACGTATGACCGGCGGTGGCTTTGGCGGTGCGATTGTGTGTTTATGCCGTGATGCAGAAGTACCACTTATTAAAGCAGCGGTTGAGCAGCACTACTTTGAGCGTTTTAATTTAAATGCCGACATTTACGTATGTTCAGCAGGTTCAGGATTACAAATTACGTCTTTTTAAACATCATTAAGGAATAAGCATGGCAAAGGTTAATTGGGGTATTATTGGGTGTGGCAATATTGCTCACACCTTTGCTAAAAGCATTGCGCATTGCGCTAATGCACAGCTTATTGGCGCTGCATCGACCAGCGAGCAACGCGCAAAAGAATTTGCCACACACTATTCAGTTAAAGGCTATGAGAGCTACCAGGCCCTTATGCAATGCCCACACATTGACGCCATATATATTGCTAATACCCACGAGCAACACTTTAAAACTATTGCGCAATGCTTAGTGAACGATAAGCATGTACTCAGCGAAAAGCCCATTACTGTTAATGCACAGCAACTCACAACCCTTAGCCAGTTAGCCGAACAACAAAACTGCTTTTTAATGGAAGGTGTTTGGATGCGCTTTTTACCTGCCATAGTAAAACTGCAGCAGTTATTAAGCGAGGGCATCATAGGCAAAGTACACAGTGTTAATGCCAACTTTAGCCTAGCGGGCAACTTTGCTGACTCACACCGTTTAATGAACCCTGCGACCGCAGGTGGCGCATTGCTTGATTTAGGTATTTACCCTATATCGATTGCCGATGTGGTATTTAATAAAGCCCCTGAACAAATTAAATCATTAGTACACAAAAGCACGACCGGCGTAGATGAGCGCAGTGTAACCCTTATAAATTACGGCCAAGGGCAATTTGCGCAGCTTAGTAGCGCGTTACAACAAAATGGCCCTACCGAAGCCTGTATTTTAGGGGAGCACGGGTATATTCGCATTGCTGAATTTGTTGGTGCACAGTCGCTAGAGCTTCATTTAAACACCCAGCAAATGCAGCAGTTTGATTTTAGCTTTAATGACGATGAAAACTTTAAATTTGAAATTGCTCACGCTAGCGAATGTATTTTACAACAACAAACACAAAGCAATGTATTACCGCTCAGCACAAGCCTGCGGGTAATGCACATAATGGATACGCTTCGGGCGCAGTGGCAGCTTAAATACAGCGATAGCGTTGAAGCCCATCAGCTAGATTAATAATAAAAAATACACACAACAAGGATACACAATGACAACCACACACACGTTAAAGGCGCTTTCAAAAGCCTTGCTGCTAGCAACGGGCTGCTTAACAGCAAGTACTGTTTTTGCAGATCAAAAAACGCCTGAGCAACTCTACCCACCTTTAACCAGCGAAGTACTTCCTGAGCTTACTGCTAAAGGTAGTTACAGCGTTGGCGTACAAACGCTTGATTTAATAAATCCCGCGCAGTTTGACCCTGCAACCCAAGGGGAAAAAGATCGCCCTTTAAAAGTAGAAGTGTGGTACCCAGCAGCAAACAGTGCAAACGCACCCTTAACCAGCTACAGCGACATAACCCGTACAGGTAAAGCGTTTACCTTACAAGCCGATGCCATGCGCGATGTAGCCATTAATAACAAAGAGCACTACCCTGTTATTGTGCTCTCACACGGTTATACCGGCTATCGTACAATTATGTATTACTTGGGCGAACATTTAGCATCGCATGGGTACATTGTGGCAGCCATAGATCATACCGACTCAACCAATGCAGATGTTGATTTTAAAAATGCGCCGTTTTCGGGCTTTTTTAGTACCCTTATTAACCGCTCACGCGATCAACAATTTGTACTTAACTACTTTAACGAACAGAGCAACTTTGCCAGCAAGCAAGTGGATAACAAAAAAGCAGGCATAATTGGTTACTCTATGGGTGGTTTTGGCGCGGTTAATACAGTTGGTGGCTGTTATGACTTTAATGAGAAAACTACTGCAATGTTTACCGGTATGAAAGACCCTGCACAAATAAAACAAGTGCAGCAATTACTCAATAGCTGTGCAGGTGGGCAATATAAAAACCCACAAGTAGATACACGCATAAAAGCTATGGTGGCCTTTGCGCCTTGGGGCGGGCAACATAACTTATTTAATGCCAGTGCTATGCAAAACATTAAAGTGCCTTCGCTTTATATCGCGGGTAGCTTAGATGATATATCCGGTTATGAAGGCATTAAAAACCTATATAACCAAACGGGCAGCACCGACAAGTACCTGCTTACTTACAAAAATGCGCGCCATAATATTGCGCCGCACCCTGCTCCTGCTATTGCCAAACGTAGCAGCGAATTAGATATAGGCCATTACTACGAGCCATCGTGGTCAATGCGCACCCTAAACGAGACCAACAAACACTTTGTACTTGCTATGATGGACTGCCACGTAAAAGGCATTACCAGCCAATGTGAATACCTAGACTTACCACAAAATGGCGACCAAGCTGTGGTTAATGGTAAGCCACTGCCAGCATGGCATGGGTTTGATAATCGTTTTTCTACTGGTATGGATTGGCAACAAGCTAAACCGCGCACCAAGTAACACAAACTTTGGCGGCTATTTTTATATTTAGCCGCATACGCACTTAAAATAATGCTGCTATAAAACACCTGTTATTTAAAAGAGTTAGCAAATAAAAACAGCGTGCTTATTTTTTAAACGGCTATTTTAAGAAAAAATCATTGCCATTAATGTAAGTTAAAGGCAATCTAGTCATATATAAGATAAGATAAATAACACAAATATCATGTCAAAATACATACTCTCAATTGATCAAGGAACCACAAGCTCTCGGGCCATCTTGTTTACAAAAGATGCAGACGTTTTTGGCTCAGCACAACAAGAATTTTCGCAGCATTTTCCACAAAATGGTTGGGTAGAACACGACCCTAACGATATTTGGCAAACCGTGCTAAGTACCAGCCGCGAAGTATTAGCAGATAAAAACGTTAAGCCTGAAGAAATTATTGCCATTGGTATCACCAACCAACGTGAAACCACTTTAGTGTGGAACAAAAAAACCGGCAAACCTATTTATAACGCCATTGTGTGGCAAGACCGCCGCACCAGCGATTACTGCGAAAGCCTAAGCACTGACGAGCTTTGCCAAACCATAAGCGATAAAACCGGCTTACTGCTAGACCCGTATTTTTCGGCCACTAAAGTGCGCTGGATTTTAGACAACGTTGAAGGCGCACGCGAACAAGCCCTTGCAGGTGAACTGGCGTTTGGTACCGTTGATACCTACTTACTATGGCAGTTAACCGGTGGCAAAGAGCACCGCACCGACGCCACCAATGCATCACGCACTATGTTATTTAATATTCATACTCAGCAATGGGATCAAGAACTACTCGATTTATTCGAAATTCCTGAATCTATGCTGCCCCAAGTGATGGACTCAGCCGACGAATTTGGCTCAACCAGCGACGATATTTTTGGTGCACCAATACGCGTATGTGGTATTGCCGGCGATCAGCAAGCAGCCCTTGTTGGCCACGCATGTTTTGAGCAAGGTATGGCAAAAAGTACTTACGGTACGGGCTGTTTTTTAATGCTGAATACCGGCGAAAAAGCGCTTACCTCAGAAAACCGCTTACTAACCACGGTGGCTTATAGGCTAAATGGCAAACCAACATATGCCATTGAAGGCAGCATTTTTATGGCAGGCGCCACGATGCAGTGGATTGTTGAAGGCTTAAAACTATTAAGCCATGCTGGAGAGAGCGAATCGTTAGTAAAAGATGTACCGCTTGATCATGGGGTATTTTTAGTGCCTTCGTTTACAGGTTTAGGCGCGCCCTACTGGGACCCTAATGCACGTGGCGCTATTTTAGGCTTAACCCGCGACTCGGGCATTAGCACCATTGTTGCTGCTGCGCTGCAATCGGTTGGGTATCAAACCAAAGACTTACAAAAAGCAATGGAACGTGATGGCTTACGCCCAAGCGTGTTACGGGTAGATGGCGGTATGGTTAAAAATAACTGGGTACTGACCTTTTTATCAAACATTTTAGGCGCAACGGTAGAGCGCCCAACAGTGACCGAAACCACCTCTTTAGGCGTAGCATACTTAGCAGGCTTACAAACCGGTGTGTATGAGTCAACTGAGCAATTAGCAAAAATGTGGACCTGCGACCGTCGCTTTGAGCCAACAATGAGCGCTGACGAACGTAACGATTTATACGCAAAGTGGCAGCACTGTGTAGCGCAAGTTTGTCTCTCTAGTGACGATAGCAAACAAGCGTAAAACGCCCAGCCGCTAATTAAAATTAGCGGCTTACAAAACACCGGCAACAGCGCTTAAATGGCGCGTTGTACGCTGTATGTTTTAAAAAGATCAGGATTAAAAATTAACAAGCAAAAAGCGCGGTTATCTATTGTCAAATAAGAGCCACAGCTTTATGATGCTATATGTCTTATTTATATTACAAATAAAAAGGTTAGCTCGGTGGAATTAGCAGATAACGAATACGACCTACTCGTCGTCGGTGGCGGTGTAAACGGCACTGGAATAGCAGCTGATGCAGCAGGCAGAGGATTAAAAGTTCTATTGTGTGAACAATCAGACCTTGCCAGTGCAACGTCTTCAAATAGTTCTAAGCTGATCCACGGCGGTTTACGCTACCTTGAACATTACGAATTTAGATTGGTAAAAGAAGCCTTGGCTGAGCGCGAAGTGCTGCTTAAAAATGCCCCGCATATTATGTGGCCGCTTACCTTTAGGCTACCGCACCAATCGCACCTACGCCCTGCATGGATGATCCGCATTGGCTTATTTATGTACGACAACCTAGCTAAGCGCGAAACACTGGCTGGCTCGCGTGGCATTAAATTTGGTGAAAACAGCGTATTAGAACCTTCAATTACCAAAGGGTTTGAATACTCAGATGGCTGGGTTGATGATTCACGTTTGGTAATTTTAAACGCCTTAGCTGCCCAAAACAAAGGCGCGACCATTGCTACGCAAACCAAGTGCGTAAGTGCAAAACGCATCGATAACCAATGGCAGGTAACGCTTGAGCAACAACAAACTAAGGCACAACAAACTATTAAAGCCAAAGGTATTGTTAATGCAGCAGGCCCGTGGGTAGCAAAATTATTTGACGAAGCACTGATAGAAAAATCGCCACAAAATATTCGCCTTGTTAAAGGCAGCCATATTGTGGTGCCGCGTATTCACGATGAAAAACAAGCCTACATTTTACAAAATAAAGATCAGCGCATTGTGTTTGTTATACCGTTTGAAGATGACTACTCGCTAGTAGGCACCACCGATGTTGAACACAAAGGCGCAGCGCAAGATGTAAAAATTAGTGATGAAGAAATCGATTACTTAATCGATATTACTAACAGCTACTTTAAAAACCACATTAAACGCGAAGACATAGTACATACCTTTTCGGGTGTGCGCCCACTGCTTGATGACGAATCAGTGAATGCACAAAAAGTAACGCGTGATTACAAGTTAGAGCTTTCAAGTGAAGGCAAACACACACCACTGTTAAGTGTGTTTGGTGGCAAAATTACCACCTACCGTAAACTTGCCGAAGCTGCAGTGAATAAGCTTGAAGAATTTTACCCACAAATGAGTGAAGCGTGGACCAAACACAGCGCCTTACCCGGTGGCGATTTTAGCTCGGTAGAAGCGCTGGCCAATGAGCTTAAAGCGGCTTATAGTTGGTTACCAGAAATCACTCTTAAACGCTTTGTACGTACCTACGGGACTCGTGCAAAACTAATTTTAGGCAGTGCAACCCAGCTCAGTGATTTAGGCCAAGACTTTGGTCATGGCTTATTTGCAGCAGAAGTTGATTACTTACTAAATGAAGAATGGGCGGGTAACGCTTACAATATTCTATGGCGCAGAAGCAAACTAGGACTGCGCTTTAATGAAGCACAAGTGGCAACGCTTAATCATTATATTACGCAAAGCCAAGCGGCTAAAACAGCCTAACAGCAGCTTTAACCCTTACTTAATTTAATAACTAGCCCCCAATAATTGCACAATCAATATTGGGGGCTTTTTTATATTACTTGGTTTTATTACTATTAAATAAGTAGTTAAAACCACTTAACGTAGCCTCTTTTACGTCAAACTCTAAACATTGCACACCAATGCAATTTAACGCATGGGTAAAGCAGGTATTTAGTTGCTCTGTGCCAATAACCACTACTTTAGAATTATTCACCAATTGCCATTCACTGGCATGGCGTGCAGCGCGTACATCACTACCAATAAGCACGCCCGACAAGTATGCCTTGGCTTGCACTGGTGTTAACTCTTTTGAAAGCTGGCGCGTACGGACACTAAAAATACCGTGCGCCAAATTACCGCTGTCACTGCCTAACGTGAGTTCACAGCCTTGCTCAAATGCATGCCAATCAAATACCCCCGCTTCACAGTCGTTAGGAATAAGCACACTTTGATGACATAGCAAGTCGTATAATTCGCCGGTCATTGCGGTTTTAAAACAGATAATTTGGCCATCTTTTAACAGCACCCATTTAGTATGGGTACCGGGTAAACAAATGAGTACGTTGCCGTGCTGATAGGCCGGGTTTTGTTTTAAAAAACCTAAAATTTGCAGCTCTTCGCCGCGCATTACATCAAATAAATTGTTTTGTAATGTGCATTTTGTACCAGGCAAAGCACTGACTTTATTACCTGCACAATCAAAATTAATTGCGCCACTAAGCAGGCTTTCGGGGTTTATAGGGCACGCTAAATAAGGGGTTTCTTTCCAGCCAATACTTGAGGTGATTTGCCCTGCCATATAAATAGGTAAAACGCCGTATTCGCTGGTCCATGGTGCAACGACACCAATTAAAGTATGTTCAAAGTTTTGTTTATCTCTAATCACACCTGGGCCGTCGCGCTGAGCAATTAAAGTTAACTGCCCTGTGGTATTTACGCTGCATAAATAGGCGCGTAAATGACTCGTGCCCCAATCTACGGCTATAAAAAGGTTTAAGTGCTGCAACTTAGAGCCTCCCACCGTCAATTTTAATACCTTGACCGGTGATCATACTGCTTTCGTCGGCAGCTAAAAAAAGTGCCAAATTAGCTACATCTTCAGGGGTTACTAACTTTTTAAGTGCCATGGCTTCCATCCACTTCACTTGCTCTTGCTCGGTAAACCAACTGGCTAATTGGCGGTCGGTGGCAACCCAACCCGGTAAAATAGCATTCACCCGAATACCAAATTCACCATAATCGCGCGCCAGTGCTTTAGTCATGCCGATTAAACCGGCCTTTGCCGTTACGTAGCCCGCCATTTGTGGCTGCCCCATGATGGCATTGATAGAGCTAAAATTAATAATGCTCCCCGCGCCTTCGCTTTTCATAAAAGACATAGCAACTTGCGAGGCAAAAAACGCCGGATTTAAGTTAATTTGTAGGCATTGATCCCAATCTTGTACTGTAACGTCTTCACTGGCTTGGCGGCGGTCGTTGGCTACATTGTTTACCAGTACATTAATAGCGCCTAGTTCAGCACATGCATCTACCAAAGATTGCTGTAAAGCATTTGAGTCGGTTACATCAACCTGTCTAAACCACAATTTGGCGTTAGGCAATGAGGCTATAAGAGATTGAGCAGCCTCGTTATTAATATCTATAAAGGCAATTTTGGCAGCTTGAGCGGCAAACGCTTTTACCATTGCACGGCCAATGCCTGAAGCACCCCCGGTAATAAAAACAACTTTGCCAGAAATACTGGGGTAGTGAGCGTGATTATTCAAATGCGTTTCTCCATAATACAGACTGCCCCTCTCAATATTTATAATTATTTGCTAAAGAGGATTACTGTTACAGCTGTGTTAAAATACTTGCCTTTAACAAAGTTTATAACATATCCTTTCGTACATTAATATGATATATGATATATAATAAAGCAATAACTCATTCGGATAACGCTCAATGAAAAGCCAACCTCGTCAAAATTTAACACAACAATTAACCCATGATTTAGGCTTTGCAATTGTGCGTGGCGTTTACCCAGTTAACGAAGGCCTGCCCTCAGAAGCTGACCTATGCGTAAAATACGATGTGAGCCGCAGTGCAACACGCGAAGCTGTAAAAATGCTCTCTGCTAAGGGCTTAATATCTTCTCGCCCTAAGCAAGGGATCCGCGTACTGCCAGAAAGCAGCTGGAATATGTTTGACACAGATGTACTGCGCTGGATTTTAAGCAGTAAACCGTCGCTTTCTTTATTAAAAGAGTTTACACAAGTACGTGTCGCACTTGAGCCACAAGCCGCTGCCCTAGCAGCTGAAAATGCCAGTGCCGAACAACTTGCTGAAATAGACAACGCACTTGCCCGCATGGCCGATGCAGACCAAGGCTTAGACGATCCGCTTGAAGCCGATATTGCCTTTCATACCAGTATTTTAGTAGCCAGTAATAACCGCTTTTTTGTACAGCTCACTGAATTTATTAGCACCGCGCTGCGCGTAAGTATTCGTTACACCAACCACATTAAAGGTGTGCCAGGGGCCGACGTTGCAAAGCATGCTGATATTTTAGATACGATTAAATCGCGCAATCCAGAGCGCGCTAAAAAAGCAGTAGAAACCATTTTAGAAGAAGCGCTTGAGCTGATTGAGTCTAAACTCGACTAATAGCTTAAAAAACATTATTAAAAAAAGGGAGCTAATTAGCTCCCTTTTTACTGCTTGCTATATTTTAAGCTTTGTTAAGCTCAAAAATAAGCGATGTTTGCGGGAATGAAATTGGCATTTGTAGGCCAAATTCCATCAATGCTTCACCCGTAAAAGTTTGCCCGTTAACAGCGGCAATTGACGAAGGTCGGTATTCTTCAAATTTAACCGGCCACACTAAATTAAGTGTGTACTGTGTATCTGCATCTAATCCAACAAAACGAAGCTTATTAGGCGCAGTACGCGGTGTTTCGCGTACACTGTTATACGCAAATAACGCTTTTGATTTTTGCTCGTCGATTAAACCAAAGTTAATTGATAAATCGTCGCTATCGAGGCGGTACAAATCGGCAGCATGAATAAATTCACGGTGCTCTTTGTGCAGCGCAATAGCCGCTTTAAGCGCATTGTATTCGTGATCGGTCAGCTCACGTGGGTCCATTTCAATACCCATATGACCAAACATAGATACCGCAGCACGCATTTCAATACTGACATTACGACCTGTGATATGACAATCACGAGGGCCTACGTGTGCACCCATAACCGACGATGGGAAGAAGAACGAACAGCCGCGTTGAATTTCAAGACGGTCAAGTGCATCGTTAGAATCTGACGTCCATACACGGTCTGTGTGTGCAAGCACACCATAATCTACACGGGCACCACCTGAAGAACAGCTTTCTATTTCAAGGCCTGGGTGCGCCGCTTTAATACGGTCGATTAAGCGATACAGTGCCAGTGTTTGCTGATGCACCGCAGGCTTGCCTGAGAAGTTACCCGCGTGGTTTATATCGCGGTTCATATCCCATTTAATGTACTTAATTGTTGGGTATTCAACTAAAATGTCATCAATCGCTTTGTATAGGTATTCAACAACCTCAGTGCGCGTTAAATCAAGCACCAACTGGTTTCTAAAGCTTAATTGCTCGTTATTTTCTGAGCCTAATACCCAATCAGGATGAGCGCGGTATAAGTCACTATCTGGGTTTACCATTTCAGGTTCAAACCAAATACCAAACTCCATGCCTAAGCTGTTTACATGGTCAATCACTGGCGATAGGCCGTCTGGGTAAATTTCGTAATCTACGGTCCAATCACCTAGGCCTGCATAATCACCTCGGCGACCTTTAAACCAACCGTCGTCCAGTACAAAACGCTCAATACCTAATGGCGCTACTTTATCGGCTAACTGCTTTAGCGTGTCTACATCGTGATCGAAGTAAATACCTTCCCACGTGTTGTAATGCACTGGGCGTGTTTTTTCGCGCTGCGCCTGGCTAAGTAAGTTAGCTTTAACAAAGCGATGAAAATTACGCGACAGCGCACTAAAGCCATCGCTCGAAAACGAGCCATAAATACTTGGGCTTTGATACGTTTGGCCTTTAGCAAGGGTTAGCTCGCCCGGTAATAATAACTCACCCATTTGCACATAGCGGCGCCCTTCTGGTAGTAGCTCAGCGCGTAGCTTGTTGTTACCGCTCCAACCTAAATGAAAGCCATAACACTCGCCTTGTTGCTCGCCTGCGCCTTCGCTATGAACTAATAAACCAGGGAATACGTCGTGCGATGTTTTACCTTTGCGGTTTTCGCGTACAAAGCTGCCTAATACTAAATCAACCGATTGGCGTTGAAATTCGTTAGACCAACGTCCTTCAAAGCTCACTAGCTTGTTCATGCTATCCGGTAGTTGGAACGTAGGTGCGGCGCAAAAATTAACGCTTAGCGGAGCATCACTTAAATTAGTTAATACAGTATGCGCACTTAGCACATCGGTGTTGCTATCAAGTGTGATGCTGTGCACTACTTCAATACCACGCAACTCATCAACACTTACAAACTCTAAGCTAGAAGGGGTTGGCTGACGAACATCTTGAAGAGCAGGGCCAACTGACCAAGCTATGGTGTCGTTTGACAGCTCTAGCCCTGGCGCGCCTGTAAAGCCTTCACCTAATAGTGGAGAAAGAGAAATAGGTGCTTCTTCAACCACGGCACATTTTACTTCCTGACGAGTCGCAAGCTGAGTTAGCATTGTTTCAGTTGTTTGCTCAGATAGGCGCTTACCAAAATAAAGTAACGCTGGTGTTTTGCTCTGGCAGTCGAAAATAACGGTGCTGTTTGCGCTGTCTAATCGAAAGAATGGTTTAATATCAGCCATGATTCTCCTGTCCTCTTTAATGAAGATGAGTTTAATACGCGAGTACATTATATGTGTGCTTACTCGCCGCTTACTGCATCAAATTGCAGTCAGTGATTTTAAAATAATAGTATATATCATACAAATTACTTTTAGATAGTGTTTACGGTGTAATTTAGCCAATATTATTACTGGCTATACCAGTCATTAACTTAAACAGCGGTTAAAAAATTTAATACCACCTTGAGCAATATTATATTTAGTGGGCTTTTAGCCTGGGGTAATCTGTAAAACCCCAGCAGGTAGTCACACGTTTAGCACGCAAAATGATTAAGTATTATTGCCCATGGGTGTTTTCTACAGTGTCGATTAATTGAATAAATAAAAATCGGCCTAAGTTACCTTAGGCCGATTTAGTAATGTGTTAACTGGCTAATAAAAAGTGACTTAACTTTTTACTGCTGGTTATTTTGGTGCGTGCACTGGTGGCGTATCTTCAATAGCAGGTGTTTTACCTGCCCACTGTGCATTTAAACCAAACACTACTTTATTAACGATTAACGCAAAGGCTACACATACAATAAGTGTAATTGGCATTAAGTGAATATAGTGTAGTTCAGTATGTAGCGGCGAATTTTCAAACGTCAGCATGCCATACATAACCACGCCTAAAATTACCGCGGCTATACCTGCACGCGCATCTACATTTTTAAACAATAAACCCACTACAAAAATTGAGAATATAGGCATACTTAATAAGCCGTTTAACTGTTGTAGTAAGTTAATAATGCTGTCGGCTTGCTGATAAATTGGCACAAGCACAAGCGTTAAGCTAGTAAGTAACAACGTAACGTAGCCGCTTAGCTTTACTACACTTGGCTCTTTATTAAAGTAAGCTTCGTGAATATCACACACGTAAAGTGCCGTAGCCGAGTTTAATAAGCTGTTATAAGTAGAAAGCACTGCCGCCGCCATTGCTGCGGCAAACACGCCCGTTAACCATGCAGGCATTACATCACCTACAATTCGGCCATAAGCTGCATCGCCAATGTCGCCATACAGTTTGTACGAAATAATACCCGGTAGTACAACAATCGCCGGTACAATTAAAAAGCGAATACCCGCTGCTGCAAATATCCCTTTTTGCGCTTCTTTAACGTTTGGCGCAGCCATTGCTCTCTGGGTAATGGTTTGGTTAGTACCCCAGTAATACATTTGAATAAAGATCATACCGGTTAAAAGCGTAGGCCAAGGGATTGGCGAGTCAGCATCACCAATTAATGTTAAGCGCTCTTGTGGAATGCCGCTAAAGTCGTAATCAATCGCGTTAAGCGCTAAAAATACGACCAGTATTGCCATACCTAACACTAATAAACCATTGTAGGTATCGGATACCGCAACCGCACGTAAGCCACCAAAAAATGCATAAATAGCCCCTACTAAAGCAAATGCGGTCGCTATGTACATTAGCGGAATATCAACCTTAAACATGGTCTGCATAAATAGCGCACCAGAATAAATAACCGCAGGCATGTAAATTAGCGCATTACCTAAAAAGAATAAGCCACCAATAACAGCGCGAATGTGCTTGTTGTTGTAGCGTTTTTCTAACAGCTCTGTGGTGGTTGTACAGTTGTACTTGTAATAAACAGGAATAAATACTTTGGCTAAAATAATAAGCCCTAAAATAGCCGCCAATTCCCACCACACGAGCAAGGCCATTTGATTGCCATTCATGCCCACCAGCTGGTCGGTACTTAAATTTGTGAGCGTAATTGAGCCTGCTACAAACATCCAAGTAAGGCCACCGCCCGCTAGAAAATACTCTTTTGTTTGATTATCACCACTATTACGGTTTTGGCCTCGGCACTTCCAATATGTAAGTCCACCAATTAAAGCGGTTACAAAGAAAAAAACCACCAACTGCAAAATGTTGTCTGACATGTGTGTGTCTCCAGCGCGTTAAACGCAATGTCTGTCTATGTGAACGTATTAACCTGTAAAGGCTAATTAATAAATTGCACCTTACAGTGCATGTGCATCTCGACTTAGTTCTAACTTAATTTGCTTTAATGGCATAAGCTCAGGATGCTGGTTGTGACGCTTTACTAACGCATTTAACTGAAACAACGAAATAAGCATGCTGTTAAGTACGCTCAGGTAACCTTGTTTGTGTAAATTGGCAATGGTATCGCTGTCTAAAGTTTGCAGTTTATCTTCATCAACAGTGCTCAAACCTTGAATAGTTTGCGCCTCGCCTTGTTCAAACTGCAAAACAATATCTATGTTTTTAATCAGCCCTAAGCGGGCAATTTCTTGGGTAAATTGATACGTTTGGTAATCATTTTTTAAATCGCTTTCTAGTAGCTTTTGCTGCGCACTTAAATACAGGCTTGGGTTGCCTTTGGCATCAAATAACGGCTCGCCTTGCTGGGTATTAACGGCTGAGCTTTGCTCATCAATAGCAATAAAGTAATCACTGCTATTTGCCTCACGAGTGAGTAGATAAAGCGGCTGGGTTTGCATGCACACAGGCGTGTACAGCGCTTGCCATTGATTGTTACTCACAAATAAACTTTGCTGAGCACTAAAGCTGGTTAAGCCCGAAATAGTGTAGCTGCCGTTGTGTGCGTTACGCGCTAAAAAAATAGGTAAATCGCAGGCTGCTTTTGCTACTTCGGTTGCACGTAGATTAACTAAGTGCTGTGTTTTTGCGTATTCAACACCCGCATTAGGGTTAATTTTTATTGCTTGGTGTTGAGTATTTGATAGTTCACTAATTGCCATAGTTACACATCCTTAAATTGGGTTAGCCGCAAGCCACTGCTCAATATAAGCACGGTGAGGCGGCAACGTTTGCAACATCTGCTGTGTAAGCTGGCTGTTACGTTCAATTATTTGATTTGCTTGCGCATCGTTTGAGTACAAATACGCTTGCTTAGTAAAGTCGGGCTTAAAGCCCATACCGTATAAAACATACTGGTAACTGGCGGCAGGAAATAGCTCTAATGCGCCATGAAAATCTTGAATAAGTGGGCCACGCGTCCCCCAAAGCAGTAAGTCTTCTTGTAAACTTTGCGGAATGCTTTGTGGTTGTACGTGCGCTTGCCAATAAGGCTCTGGGCGCTTAGTTAACATATAATGTAGTTTTAAAAAGTCGATAATACGCTGCCAGCGATAATCCATTTGCTCATTAAAGCGCTTTGCAACAATGGGCATTACTTGGGTGTTGGCTGGCATATGCTCTGCAACAAAGCGAGACGAAATTTCAACCAACATAATGGCGGTTGCTTCAAGGGGCTCTACAAAACCTGCCGACATTCCCACTGCAACACAGTTTTTGTGCCAAAATTTTTCGCGATAGCCTGACTCAAAACTTATTTTTCGGGCAGTTAAGCCTTTAGCGGCATCACCTAAATAGTTACGTAAGTTTTGCTCGGCTTCTTCATCTGATAAAAACTTGCTTGAATATACATGCCCTACACCACGGCGATGCGTTAGGCCTATATCCCAAATCCACCCAGCATTTTGTGCGGTGGCAATGGTATGACTGGCCAGTGACTCATCACCTTCATCGTAGGGGACTTGCATAGCTAGGGCGCTGTCGTTAAATAATACGTGATCCATTTTTTTAAATGGCACGTTAAGGGCTTGGCCTAATAACAGCGATGAAAACCCCGTGCAGTCTATGTATAAATCAGCGTTTATTGTGCGGGTTTGATCGGTTAAGGTAAGCGTGTCTATAGCCCCGCTTTCATCAAGCTTTACCTGATCAACGGTGCCAATAATGTGCTCAATGCCGAGTTTGCTCTTACAATGCTGTTTTAATAGCTCAGCAAAGGCACCGGCATCTAAATGATATGCGTAATTACAATTTGCTTGATACTCGCCTTGCGCAATGCCTCTCGGTGCTAGGTTTGCTTCGCAAATATCGTGCTGAAAATTAGTTTGCTGAGCAAAGTTTTCAACATTATCTAAATAGGGGGCTAAATCTATACGGCCGTAACCTAGCGGTACCGTAAAGGGATGGTAGTAAAAATCGTTGTTGCCATGCGTCCAGTTTACAAATTTACCGCCTTGTTTAAAGGTGGCATTACAGGCTTTAAATACATCCACTTCTCGCAAACCAATTTGCTGAAGTGTGTTTTTCATAGTGGGCCAGGTACCTTCACCTACACCAATTGTTGGAATATCAGATGATTCTACCAACATCACTTTTAAGCCATCACCCTTATTACCTTGGTGATACGAAGCGATAATTGCAGCGCTCAGCCATCCTGCTGTGCCGCCACCAATTACGGCGATTGTTTTTATTGCTTTATTCATAACGGACTACTCTTTGAGTACTTTATTGATAACCGGTTAGACAACAAATGCCCTTTCGGGCATTTGTTTAAATTAGTCTCATTTTGTGCAAATTAGCTACTAACTTTATTAGTAACAGTACTTATAATGCACTGCAATGAAAACTAAGAGGCAATCGCTGCCTCTGCTATCAATTAAAACGTACCGCGAATACCAAACGCGTAACGTGAGCCATTATCTTCTACAGAGTAGATTTGATTAGCAAAACGACCCGTTTGCACTAGCTCTTCTTCAGTAATGTTGATGCCTTCGGCAAAAATAGTGAAGTTTTCGTTGATATCGTAGCTTGCACTAATATCCCATTGACCGTACGTTTCTACGTTCACTGGTTCGCCGTTAAAGCCGTTATCAACTAAGCGTAAAAAGCCCTCACGGTTGTTAAATGCAACACGTGCTTGCCAGTTATCTTGCTCGTAAAACAGCACTAAGTTTTGTGAATCACCTAACCCTTCAAGCGCAAATGTTTGGCTTGTATCGCCATCAACACTAATATCGCTATCTACTACCGTGGCATTAGCAATAAAACCAAAGCCGTTTTCAAACATATGAGTTACACCGATTTCGTAACCCGTTACCGTTGCAGACTCGCCATTTTGCGGGCGACTCACAGTGTAAACTTCTGAGCTACCGTTAAGTTCGGCATCGGTTTGGTCAGTACAGGTCGTACACGCAAAATCAGGGCCTGTACGGTCAGTCATGTCGTATGTTTCGTCGCCGGTTAGGGTAACAATAAAGTCATCCACTTCTTTACTAAATACGGCAAAGCTAAATAAGTTAGCGTCGTTGTAGTACCACTCGTAAGAGATATCCCAGTTTTCAGATTGGAACGGCTTAAGTGCAGGGTTACCACCACTTGCTGTTAAGTTTTGACGACGAGGCTCGTTAAACGTGGTCGCAGGTGATAACTGTGACATAGTAGGACGAGTAATACTGTCGTACGCTGCAAAGCGTAAAATCATGTTGTCTTGCAGTTCAAGCTTAACGTTAAAAGAAGGAAGTAAGTTTGAGTAGCTCGTCCCTTCTTGAATGTCTGTTGCCGGGCCAAATACGTTTTGGAATAAAGTGGCATCAGAGGTAGGAATAACATCGCTGATAAAGCTTTGTACAGCCGCTACTTCAATATCAGTTTCTGAGTAACGTGCGCCCATGTTAACCGTAACTGGCATATCAGCTAGGTCAAAACCAATGGTAAAGTCCATGTAAAGGCTAGTGATATCTTCGTTAATTGTGTAACGGTTATTTTGTAGTGTTGGCTCTACAGGGAAACCTTGGTCAGCAAGGTAATCAAGCATTTTGTCGCCGTCGTAGCTATAAAATGTATCGATTAAACCTGGGAAGTAGTTACTTGCTGAGTAAGCTTCAAAATCAATTTCATCAAGTGGTGCTTCAGTGCCGTAACCACAAAATTGACATTGGCTACCAAAAATTTGGAAGCTTGATTTTTCACGTTCTTGACGATAAGCACCAAAGTTAATGCGATCAACTGGGCCTTTATCTGGTACGTATTCAAAGTCGGCTTTGATTTCGGTAATTTCATCTTCATCAGTAAACTGGTTACCAATTTCGTTGTAGTGAAGACGCGCAAGGCTTGCATCTGGCAGCGAGCCATTTTCAAAACCATCATGCTGTACGGTAGGAACGCTACCGGTGCCATCAAAGCTGTAGCTGTTAATAATACCCACTACGTTAAAGCGGTCATTACCAGCACGGTCGTTTTCAGCTGTTGAGCGAGATACGTCAAATTTTGCTTTTAATGACTCGTTTACTTGCCAGTCAACGTTAATACCAAATGCTTTGTTAGTTACATCACGCGAGTTACGTGTGTGTGATACAAAGTCGGTTGCAGGGTTGCCACTGGCGTTACCTAAACCTACTTCTTGCGTAAAGGTAAGCAAAGTGCCCGTTTCTGGATCGATTGTTGCGCTACCTACGCGGTCTGGTTCAAACCAAGAAGCTAAATCGCGTACTGATGAGTCCACTTCAAATTTTGAAATTAAACCATCTACGGTAATAGTAATATCGTCAGACGGTGCATATTGTAATACTAAGCTTGCATTAGTACGTTCACGGTCTTGCTCATCTACAACTTGGTCCCAGTTACGTGGGATGTATGCATTGTCGTACAATACGCCGTCTTGTGGATTTGAAATAGTTTGTCCACCGCGCCAACCAGCCGTTAAAATTTGGTTATTTTGCAGCTTACGTTGTTGGTTAGTGATGGCAAAAAGCACACCGAGCTTGTCGTCGTTAAACGTATTACTTACTAAAAATGAAGCCGATGGCGATACTTCTTCAGAAAGGCTTTCGTACATGCCTTTTACTGAACCAATCACATGTAAGCCACCAAAATCGAATGGACGAGCTGTGGTTACGTTAACCGTACCACCAATGCCGCCTTCTTGAAGCGTTGCACTGTTACTTTTATAAATATCAGCGCCGGTGATTTGATCTGCCGCTAATACATCAAAATTAAATTCACGCCCTGCACTGTCAGTCGCAATTTGACGACCATTTACAAGTACCGTGTTAAATTGTGGGCCAAAACCACGAATTGTTACTGCTTGCCCTTCACCGCCACTACGGTCAATGGCTACACCTGTAATACGTTGCAGAGACTCTGCTACGTTTAAATCAGGAAATTTACCAAGATCTTCTGCTTTAATCCCATCGGTTACAACATTAGATGCTTTTTTATCTAACATTGATGAACGTAAGCTGCTGCGAATACCCGTTACTGCGATAACCTCAACATCTTTATCTACTACTGTCGGTGTGTCGCCTTCAGCGCCTTGAGCTGCAACGTGGCCGCTTGCCAATATGCCTGTAATAGCAATACTGAGTGCGGTTTTCTTGTTGAACGATAACTTATTGTTAATTATCATTTTTTAAAAACTCCTGATTGTGTGTAGTCATTTTGTCGTTGTGTGGTGTGTATAGCTTCAAATACTATTTATAATATAAATACTTTAAATTGAGCAAAAGTGCAACCTTTTCCTTAATTATGGCTATCTTTTTGTTACGTGTATTTTTCTTTTTGTTTTCTTTAATTTAACAGTAGAATTAGTACGTTATTGCGAAAACGCAAAAATTATTTGCTGATTATATTCTTCATTCGGCAATAAATTCGCTTTTGGATAATCGCTTCTATTTGCTGCATTGGGCCAATTTTGGGCTTCTAAACACACCGCTTGGCGTGCTTTAAAAGGAGAACCTACAAAATTTGCCGTATAAAGCTGCATACCAGGTTGGGTACTTTTAAGGGTTAAATTAACGCCCGTGTGTGGCGAGGTTAATGTAGCCATTGTTTTTAAACGATTGTCATCACTAAAAATATAGCAATGATCAAAGCCACTACCGGCATCAAGCTGTGCATGCTGTGCGCACAGAGCATCGCCAATGGGCTTAGGGTGAGTAAAATCAAAGCAGCTGCCCAAGCCATCTTCATAATGGGCAAGCGGTATACTGTTACTATCGATAGGTAAATACGTTGCGGTATTTATTTGCAGCAGGTGATTATTAATGCTCTCACTGCCTTCAAGATTAAAATAGCAGTGGTTGGTAAAGTTAACGAGGGTTTCTTTATCGGTAATGGCTTTGTAACTGAGGATTAGCTCGCCATTGCATGCAGTAATTGTTTGCCAAACTTGTAATTGGCCAGGAAAGCCTTCTTCTCCATCTGCCGAGCAGTAATAGAGCTCCACTTCATTATTGCTTTGTTTAGTGACTTGCCACAGTACTTTATTAAAGCCTTTTTCGCCGCCGTGTAAGCTATTTGGGCCATTATTTGCTTTAAGTTGGTACTCTGTGCCTGATAATACAAAACGTCCGTTTTCAATACGATTTGCGTAGCGCCCGACTGTTGCCCCTAAATAAAATGGGTTTTCTAAATAATAAGCAGGTTCGTTAACGCACAGTGTCATCTCTTGGTTATTAAACTTTATGCTTTTGATAATAGCGCCAAATGGCAATATTTCTGCAGTTAAGCTTTTACCATCGCTAAGCGTTATTACCTCTAACGGTTTATTGCCAGTTGTAGATGCCACATTCATTCTCCATAAACTACCAGCTCAACAGTACCTGTCATAGCGGTGCAACAATATATAATATAAATAGTATATAAGTGAGAAGCGTAACTCAATCAAAATGCGTTAAAATAACGCTATAAAAATTCACAGCTGTCGCTTGTGGTTTACATCACCGCTCCTCGTTGCGTGGAGCAAATGCACCTAGTTAAACTAGGTGATCGCTGAGTGCTGCGACTTCTGCTTCGCTTAAATTTTGTTTAGCTTTGTTTTTAAAGTTATAACGCACTAATACAGTTTTACCCACAACACAGCATTTACCTTGCTGCCACGCCTCTTGCTTAATGGTAAAAGAGCTATTTCCTACATGCTCAACGGCTGTTTTAATCGTCACTTCGTGAGCATAAAATAATTCCCCTACAAACGATGCTTCTATTTTAGCGATGATCAGTTTCCAGTCGTGTGGGTTAAGATCAGGGGTAAAAAATTTAAAAATAGGGACGCGTGCGGCTTCAAACCATACAGGTAGTACGGTATTGTTGATGTGTCCGAGTGCATCTGTTTCGCTAAAGCGCGGCATCACTTTTTCAATAAACATAAAAATCCAAATAATAACTAAATAAAAAGGTAAATCATGACGGACTTTATCCACGTTATTGATAACGCGTTAAGCGATGATTTTTGCGATAACTTTATTACCACATTCTCTAACAGCCCGCATGTAAAACAAGGTGTAACCTCTGGTGGTGTGGACTTAAAAAAGAAAGACAGCCACGACCTGCAATTAAACAGTTACCCAGAATACGCCCAACAATTAAAGCATATTCAGCAAACCACTGCACAGCATGTTTTTAACTATGTAGAAGCACACTTTTTTATGCTAATTGGCGCATTTGGCTTAAAAGTTTATCACCCAAAAACGGGGGATGTGGTGGATTTAACACAGGATAACTTTGACGAAGTGGGCAAACCACAGCTCTCTGTGCTGGTGCAGCAAATATTTAGACTTGGGAACATTCAGGCGCAAAAGTACGAGGTAAATAAAGGCGGCTACCCTTACTGGCATAGTGAAGTGTATCCACAGCTACAACACAATGAAGCACTGCACCGTGTATTATTATTTATGTTTTATTTAAACGATGTAGAGGAAGGTGGCGAAACAGAGTTTTATTATCAAAAACGTAAAATTGCGCCTAAAAAAGGCACTATGGTCATTGCCCCAGGCTACTTTACGCATACCCATCGAGGTAATAAGCCGGTATCGAACGATAAATATATATTAACTTCATGGGTGCTATTTAATCGCGCAGAGCACATATACGGCACACCTAAAAGCTAAAACAGTCAGCGGGCAAAAACTAACTAACCGCTGACTACTTTAAACATTTGAGCTGTAATAAGAGTTATTCACAAGCGCAGATTTGTATTCATACCAATCCGCGATAATACTTAATTATGCGGATTGGTATAAACTGTCAGTTTCAAAGAAGTTGATCAAACAAATCAAATAACTTATCTAGCTCTTCGGTGGTGTTGTAATGCATACAACCGATGCGCACTACACCGCCTTTATCAAGTACGCCTAACTGCTCACATAAGCCTTGTGCATAAAAATGCCCATCCCACACACAAATATGCTGTTTGCCTAAAAACTCAGACACCTCACGCGGCTCTAGTCCTTCAAAGGTTAAAGCAAATGTAGGCGTACGCTCGTTTAAGCGCTCTAGGTCATCAATGCCAAATAGCTTAATGCGTGGGTAATTAACTAAACGCGTTAAAAAGTACTCACTAAGCGCCATTTCGTGCTGCTTTGTTTTAGCAAAAGCCGCCGTTAACTTTTCACGGCGCGTGTGGCCTTCATCAAGCCCGCTAATTGCAGCAATGTAATCAACAGCGGCAATAAAACCTGCTAAGGCTTCGAAGCTTTGCGTGCCTGTTTCCCATCGACCTGGTGCTACATCTTTAGCTGGTTCTACTTTGTAAGGCGTAAAACCTTCAAGATGCTGTGTTTTACCGTACACCATGCCTAAGTGAGGACCAAAAAACTTATATGCAGAACAGGCCAAAAAGTCGCAATCAAGGGCCTGAACATCAACAAGCTCGTGCGGTGCATAATGCACGGCATCAACGTACACTAATGCGCCTACAGCATGGGCAAGCTCTATAATACGTTTTATATCGTTAATAGAACCCGTAGTATTTGAAGCGTAAGTTACCGCAACCAGTTTAGTATTGCTGTTTAATAAGCTTTCAAACTGCGCCATATCTAAGCTGCAATCAGCCTCGTTAATTAAAGCGGTTTGAACTTTAACGCCTTTATCTTGCGCTGCTTGCTGCCATGACGATACATTTGAGAAGTGATCAGCGTTAGTCACAATAATCTCATCACCGGCTTGCCAATCGCGTGAAATAGCACGGCTAAAGCTAAAGGTAAGGCTGGTCATATTAGGGCCAAACACTATATTTTGTGCACTTGGCGCATTAAGCAAATCGGCTGCTGCTTGGCGCGCATTTGCCATTAACTCAACGGTTTTATCACTTGAAAAAAACGCACCGCCTAAGTTTGAGTTGTAGTGCCCTAAATAAGCAGTCATTGCACTTAGTACAGACTGCGGCACTTGAGAGCCACCGGGGCCATCTAAAAATATTGGCGATTTACCATCAACGGTTTGTATTAATGCAGGAAACTGCTCACGTAGTTGCGCTATGTTCATGAGCATTCCTTAAGAGGTAAGTACAAAACAATCCAGGTAACCTGGCTTGTTTGTATCTACTTTGTTCATTGGCGTGGCATTGTGCCAAACTTGACGGTCGTTTATTAGTGCAAACATTCCGTCTTTAATTTCCATTTTAAAACACGGTTCAGCTTGCTTGTTTTCGTATACTAGCAGCTCGCCGCCTTCTAAGTTTTCGTGAGAAACACCACATACACAAACATGGTCAAACCCATCTTGATGCACACCTTCTGGTGCTGCGGGCGTATCGCTATCAATCGCAAGCATTCTAAATTGGTGAATTTCAATATCACGGCCTTCATCAATGCCGGTAAGCTCACAAAACTCACTTACAATGCTTTTCATACCTTCTGACTCAAGTAAGCTTTGCTCTAAGTTTTCATAAGTACGCTCAACATTACCCTGGAAGGTATTAATAGAATCGTCTTGAACAAACGCTTTGGCAGCTTGTAGTTTTAGCTCACCATTTTGAAATTTAATTACCGAGTAACGACGCTTACGAAATTCACCATCTGCATACGGATTAGCAGGTAGGTTATCAAAAGAAGGCTTAACCAAATCAATATTTGCTTGGTTAATAAAACGAAGTTGCAGTAAATTCTGGTTGTTTAATGCAGTCATAAAATCTCGCTTAAAATAATGAGAATATTGAAAGAGATTTTAATGCATGTAGAAAGGAATATTTGCTTTATTATTTATATAAAAAGTTGGTAATGGTTATATTTAATTCAATTAAAACTTATTACAGCATGAAATATTCAATTTTATTTTAGCCAATAAAAAACCCGCCTAAGCGGGTTTTTTAAAACAGCTTTAAATTATACAGCTTGCTGAATAATTACGTTGTCTGCTTTTTTAGTGTACTGAGGCATACGGTGGAAGTTCAAGTAACGGTATGTATCTGCAGCCGTTGCATTGATTTTCTCTGCGTATTCTTGGTACTCAGCTGGTGTAGGTAATTTACCTAAAATTGCCGCTACTGCAGCAAGCTCAGCTGATGCTAAGAATACATTTGCGCCTGTACCTAAACGGTTAGGGAAGTTACGTGTTGAAGTAGAAACAACCGTTGCTTTATCAGCAACACGTGCTTGGTTACCCATACACAGTGAACACCCTGGCGTTTCGATACGTGCACCAACACGACCAAAGATACCGTAGTAACCTTCGTCAGTTAGTTGGTCTTTATCCATCTTCGTTGGTGGAGCTACCCAAAGTTGAGTTGGGATACGACCAGTAAAGCCATCTAGTAATTTACCCGCAGCACGGAAGTGACCAATGTTAGTCATACAAGAACCGATGAATACTTCGTCGATTTTCTCGCCAGTAACATCAGAAAGTAAACGCGCATCATCTGGGTCATTTGGAGCACAAAGGATTGGCTCTTTAATTTCTGCTAGGTCGATTTCTACAACGTGCTTGTACTCTGCATCAGCGTCAGCTTCCATAAGTTCTGGGTTTGCTAACCATTCTTGCATTGCATTAATACGACGTTCGATTGTACGTACATCGCCGTAACCTTCAGAGATCATCCACTTAAGCATAACAATGTTAGACTCAAGGTATTCGCTGATAGACTCTTTAGAAAGCTTAACAGTACAACCTGCTGCTGAACGCTCTGCTGATGCATCTGATAATTCAAACGCTTGCTCAACAGTTAAGTGCTCAACACCTTCAATTTCTAGTACGCGACCAGAGAATTCGTTGATTTTACCTTTTTTCTCTACTGTTAATAAGCCTTGCTTAATACCGTAGTAAGGGATTGCGTGTACTAGGTCACGTAAAGTGATACCTGGTTGCATTTCACCTTTAAAGCGAACCAAAATAGACTCAGGCATATCAAGTGGCATAACACCTGTTGCTGCTGCGAACGCTACTGCACCTGAACCCGCTGGGAACGAAATACCTAATGGGAAACGTGTATGTGAATCACCACCAGTACCTACAGTATCTGGTAATAACATACGGTTTAACCAAGAGTGAATTACACCATCACCAGGGCGAAGTGAAACACCGCCACGGTTCATGATGAAATCAGGAAGCGTATGGTGAGTGTTTACGTCAATTGGTTTAGGGTAAGCAGAGGTATGACAGAATGACTGCATTGTTAAATCTGCAGAGAAACCTAAACAAGCTAAGTCTTTAAGCTCATCACGTGTCATAGGACCTGTAGTATCTTGCGAACCTACAGTGGTCATTTTAGGCTCACAGTATTGGCCTGGGCGAATACCTGCTACGTTACATGCTTTACCAACCATTTTTTGCGCTAGTGTAAAGCCTTTATCAGACACTTCTGTTACTGCTGGTACTTTAAATACGTCAGTAGCACCTAAACCTAAAGAGGTACGTGCTTTGTCTGTTAAACCACGACCAATGATTAGAGGAATACGGCCGCCGGCACGTACTTCATCTAAAATTACGTCTGATTTAAGCTCAAAAGTAGAGATAACGTCATCAGTACCGTGGCGCTTAACTACACCTTCGTATGGGTAAATATCAATTTGATCACCCATGTTGAACTCATCAACATTTAACTCGATTGGTAACGCACCTGAATCTTCCATTGTGTTAAAGAAGATAGGCGCAATTTTGTTACCTAAACATACACCACCAACGCGCTTATTAGGTACGTATGGGATATCATCACCCATAAACCAAAGCACAGAGTTAGTTGCAGATTTACGAGAAGAACCAGTACCTACAACGTCACCTACGTATGCAAGTGGTAAACCTTGAGTTTTTAATTCTTCAAGTTTAGTGATTGGACCTACTTCACCCGCTTTGTCAGGAGTGATACCGTCGCGCTCATTTTTTAGCATTGCTAAAGCATGAAGTGGGATATCTGGACGTGACCATGCATCTGGTGCAGGTGATAAATCATCAGTGTTTGTCTCGCCGGTTACTTTAAATACAGTAACAGAGATTTTTTCAGCAACAGCTGGCTTGTTAGTAAACCATTCAGCGTCTGCCCAAGATTGAATAATCTTTTTAGCGTGCTCGTTGCCTGCTTTTGCTTTTTCTTCTACGTCGTAAAATGCATCAAACATTAATAATGTGTTTGATAGACCTTTTACAGCGATAGGCGCAAGTGTTTCGTCATCAAGTAGCTCAATCATTGGGGCGATGTTGTAACCACCTAACATTGTACCTAATAATTCTGCTGCTTTTTCTTTAGATACTAATGGAGATTGTGCTTCGCCTTTAGCAACTGCCGCTAAAAAGCCTGCTTTGATGTATGCTGCATCATCAACGCCTGGTGGTACGCGGTTGATTAGTAAATCTAAGATGAACTCTTCTTCACCCGCTGGTGGGTTTTTAATTAGTTCAATAAGATCAGCCGTTTGCTGAGCATCTAATGGCGCTGGTACGATACCTAACGCGGCACGTTCTTCTACGTGTTTACGATATTCTTGTAGCACAATATTGCCCTCTTGGTGACGTGAAAGTATTCGGTAGCGCCTCATGCGCAAAAAAAGTAACCCAATACTTATAGTATTCTAACGCGGGATTATAAAGCTTTTATGTATAGATGAAAATCCATCCAGCTAAGCAACTGATTATACCGACTATAAATATTATGAATAGTGGTAAGCATAAATTCTATTTTCGTGAATGTTTGTTAAGTAATAATCATTCTTGTTTAATCAGGCTAATACTGCATATGCTGTTTTAAAGGCATAAAAAAACCCAGCACTAAGCTGGGTTTTTAAAATAAAGTAAGTAACTATTAACGCTTAACTTTTACACGTTCAATAGATTTTACATGTGCTTCTACACGACGGTTTTCAGCGTGAGCTTCTTTCGTGTTAGCTGTGTTTTTAAGACGTTCTTCACCTAGACCAACAGTTGTAATGCGATCTTCAGCAATGCCATCTTTAATTAGCTCTTGTGCTACATCATCAGCACGCTTTTTAGAAAGCATCTTGTTGTAGTTTGCGTTACCTACCGCTGACGCGTGGCCTTCAAGTAGTACAGTTGTATCTTCGTGCTCTTTTAAAAACTCAGATACTGATGCAATGTCGTCAAAGTAACGTTGACCAACTTGTGCAGAATCATGTGGGAAAGTAACTAATAAGCTTGTTGTTACTTCACGGTCTTCGTATAAAGTACAGCCATCGCCATCAACAGCGTCTGTCATTGGCGTGTTAGGACATTTATCATCTTTATCTAGGATGTTGTCGTTGTCGCTGTCTTTAGGTTCTACAGGTACTTCTACTACTGCTGTAGGCGCTGGCTCTACAGGCTGTGCAGGCATAGAGTTTTGGCCAAATAAGTAGTTAATACCAATTTTAGCACCTACATCTGTGTAACCTTTATCAAGACCTTGGTATACCGCAGTTTCAGCGTTTACGAAAAAGCCATCAGTAATAAAGTGTTGGTAACCAACACCTGCGTTTAAGAATGTGTTGTCATCTACTACGTCCATTTCTTTAATACCGAATAGACCGTAGAAAGGACCGCCGTCAAGGTGGTAAAGCGCATCAATACCGTAACGCTCGCCGTCGATATTATTACGATTGCCCGCAGCTTTATCGAACGCGTTAAAGTCCATATCTGCATACTCAAGGCGTGCGCTCCAGTAATCGCTGAAACGGTAACCTGCTTCTACACCCCAACCAGTTGACTCGTTTACATCAAGGCCAGTTTGTGCGCGCATGTTTTTCCATGACGCATCATAGTAGTCACCGAAAACACCAAGGTAAAGGCCTTCTTCTTTATCGGCAGCGAATGTAGACGCGCTAGTTGCAGCTAACGCTATTGCAATTGTAAGTGATTTTAATTTCATTGTTTTCTTCCCATTTTAACAACTTAGAAAATTGTAGCTAATCAATGCTAGCTCAACCAGTTTTGTACACACTACCTGAGCTTTTGTTAATCGATACTTAACGAAAAAATAAAGATTATAAATTTTTTCAACGATATACAGACATTCCAACCACCAATTGTAGGTTAAGTGAAAATTTTTACCTAATCGGCAATTAATAAATTATGGTAATTTACAAATAGTTACTTTTTATGAATGCGAACAATACCACCGAGTATATAACTGCTCAATCATTGGACACTGAATCATTTAAAAATGACTATTTATAATCAGTAACTTACAATTAATTACAATACTTAAGTACCGCAAAAAGTTTGATAGCCCTTGTCATCTTTACCTGTCTCTTGAAAGCGGGCTAAGTTAGCTGTTTTATCATATGGGTTACTCATCACCGCTAAGAAGTCGCTTAGCAGCTCACTCTCGCCGTGTTGATTATATTGCGCGAGGATTTCTTCGACGATGTGATTACGCGGTATAACCCTTGGGTTAGCCGCTCTCATAAGGTTATAGCTGTTTTCATCACATCTTTTTTGCCATAACTGGGCCCATTGCGTTAATTTATCTGGCACTTTGCCACCCTTTAGTGACTCGGTTAGGGCATCAAAGGTATTGGTGTAATCGAGCTTATGCTCTTGAAATAACAATAATAACTTACTTACAAGCTCTACATCGTCTTCGTTATAACCTGCTAAGCCTAATTTTTGTGCCCACATTTGGTTATATTGCGCGTTAAATAACGAAGAAAACTGATTAATTAGCGGCGTCATTAAACTTACAGCTTGTTCGTCATCTTCATCTATTAGCGGGATTAGGCTCTCAGCTAAACGCGCGCAGTTCCAACTTACAATATTTGGCTGATTACCATAGGCATAGCGACCTTGCTTATCAATTGAGCTAAACACGGTATCAAAATCAAAGGTATTCATCATTGCACACGGGCCGTAGTCGATAGTTTCGCCGCTTATCAAGGTATTATCAGTATTCATAACGCCATGAATAAAGCCTACTCGCATCCAGCTAATAACCAGCGCTAGCTGACTATTTATAACGGCTTCTAAAAAGTCTAAATAGCGCTGAGCCCCTGTTGATTGAATACTTGGGTAATGGCGTTCAATGGCTACATCAGCTAATTTTTTTAATCCCTCTACATCACCTTGAGTTGCTAAATACTGAAACGAGCCAACGCGAATATGGCTACTTGCTAAGCGGGTAACAATTGCGCCTGGTTGCGGCGGATTACGATAAACAGCTTCACCTGTGCCAACCACAGCCAAACACCGCGTGGTTTTAATCCCTAAGCCGTGCATAGCCTCGCTCATAATATACTCGCGAATAGCGGGGCCTAGTGCACATCGCCCATCGCCTCCTCTTGAAAAAGGCGTGGCGCCTGAGCCTTTTAACTGAATATCCCACAGCTGATTTTTATCATCGCTGATAGCACCCAGCAAGTGCGCTCGCCCATCACCCAAGCGCGGCGAAAAGTGCCCAAACTGATGCCCAGAATAGCCAAGCGCTACAGCATTTACCGGTTGCGGCTCGTTACCAGCAAAAGTACTGGCCCGCAGCGCAGGCTCAACATCAATATTAAACTGCTGTGCTAACGCTTCGTTCCACAGCAGCAATTGCGGGGCAGCAACGCTTGAAGGTTGATCCTCTATTGCAAAGTTATCTGCTATGTCTGTGTATCTTGGCACTAGTTTCATGGTTAATCCTCTGTTTGTTGGCTTATGCCTACGCGATTGTCGCCCACGCTGTAAGCCACAATTAAGCTAAGTTCTTGCAGGCTCAAACCACTTTGCTTTTGCATTTCGTTAAAAAACGCCTGTGCGGCAGTGAGCGATTTTTTAGTTTGCAGGCCGCCATCTATAATTTTGTGCGCTCTTAGGTAACTTTCTACATCTCGCGAAAGTAAAAAAGTATCTTTACCAAGCGCTCTTAAGGCATACGGGCCTGTATTGCCGCCCAAACGGGCGCCGTGTTTTTTTAAATGCGCCCATAAACCAATAATGTCATCGCCTGGCCAGTTAGCTACAAACTTGCTAAAACTGCCATGTTGCTGAGCTATTTCGTGGATCATGTAGGCATTTTCAGGAATTGTTTTTACTTTTTTATAATTACGAATAATGCGCTCATCAGTTGCTTTTTGCTCGAGCATATCGGGCGGCATCATAAGTAATTTATCAATACTAAATTGCCAAAAAACCTCTCTAAAACCTGGCCATTTACTGTTTATTACCGACCAGTAAAACCCGCTTTGAAATACTTTTCGGGTAAACTCTTCAAGCCAATCGTCGTCACTTAATGCGCTTAATGCTTTTTTAGATAAGGGTTTTGCGAGTAATAACTTAAGCATTTTTTCAGAACCTTTTCGCTCTACTGCTCGCTTATAAATATCGCTAAATTTTTCCATACTTATTAAATACCTCATCACTGCTCATAGGGTTAGTTTACGAGAAAAGCAGCCAATACGTAACCACCCACATTTTCGATGAACTAATCTGTATCCTGCAACTTGACACCTAGACGGCTAAAATGTTTTAATCGCCGCAATTACCCTATTTAAATTGTATTTTGTTAAACCTTTTGCGGTTAAACAAAATACAAAGGGCTAGAAGAGGTGCGTTATTCAGGTAGCGTATGTTAGGAGCGCAAACTCCAGTGAGCATATGTGAGGGGAATACCGCCGAGAGGTAAACGCTTTTGCGAAGCAATTACTTCGGGCGACTAGGTTGAATCCTAGCGACTGTCACCAATAGCTGTTTTAGAGCAGCTTATTAGTTTGGTGGAGAGCTTCTGGTCTTAAATAATAAGGCCGTGCGCCCTATTATTTTAAGCCCATTCGCTCTTCGAATACTGTTCGAATGACGTTAATGCGGCTCACATCATACAGCCTCCTTAATATCTCGAACACCTTATAGGTTCGTAAGAGATGATTCACAACTTCAATTTAGACGACTACGCACTGTGGACAGCGCTTGTTACGCCGTTTGATCAACAAGGTAATGTTGACTACGACACGCTCACAACACTTGTTAGCGAACAAGAAGCGGCACACAACGGTATTTTACTGCTCGGTAGCACAGGTGAAGGCTTAGCCCTTACACTTAAAGAGCAGCAAGGCATTGTTGAGCACGTGTGCCAATTAAAACCCAGTGTACCGCTTATGGTTGCTGTTGGTGGTAGTAACTTGGCCCAACAAAAAGAATGGGTTAGCTACTGTAACCAATTACCTATTCACAGCTACTTATTAGGCTCGCCTCTTTATGCAAAACCAGGGGCTGTAGGTCAAACACATTGGTACGAAAGCTTATTAAACGAAAGCGCGCATCCGTGTATGTTGTACAACGTACCTGGGCGCAGCGGTGTAAGCATTCCTATCGAAACCATTGAAAACTTAAAAGCGCACCCAAAACTGTGGGCTTTAAAAGAAGCCAGTGGCAACATCACCCAATTTGAAGCATACCGACAAGCCGCGCCTAATTTAGCGCTATACAGTGGCGACGATGCACTTATGCCCTACTTTGCCCAAGCAGGTGCAAAAGGCTTAGTTTCGGTTGCGGCCAATGCATGGCCTTTGCAAACACACGAATTTGTAAAGCGCAGCCTAAGCGGTCAACACCCCAATTTATTTGCTCAGTGGACTCGCGCTATCAATAGCCTATTTGCTGTAGCAAACCCTATTCCCGTTAAAGTGCTAATGCACCAGCAAGGGCGTTTAAATAGCCCACTGTTGCGCCCACCTTTAACGCATCTTGAGTTAACGCAAACCGATTGCATTACCACTGCAAACGACACCATTTTATCTTGGCATTAAACACAGGTTTTTATAATGAGCTGGTTAGAACTACTAAATAATTTAGAATCGGGCGCAGTACGCGCAGCATCACAAAACGAAAGCGGCCAATGGGAAGCTAACGTAGAAGTAAAACAAGGCATTTTAGAAGCCTTTAAAAATGGCACTAACACAGAGTTTGCAGGCGGGTTTGTTGATAAGCACAACCTTGCACCGCAAGAATTTAGCACTGACGATGGCGTGCGTATGGTACCAGGTGGCACCAGTGTTCGCCGCGGTGCCTACGTAGCTAAAGGCACTATTATTATGCCACCAGCGTACGTAAATATTGGCGCATACATCGACGAAGGTACTATGGTTGATAGCCACGCATTAGTGGGTTCATGTGCACAAGTTGGTAAAAATGTACATTTAAGCGCAGCTGTTCAACTTGGTGGTGTACTTGAGCCAATTGGGGCAAGCCCAGTCGTGGTTGAAGACGATGCGTTTATTGGCGCAGGTTGTGTCATTGTTGAAGGCGTAGTGGTTAAAAAAGGCGCGGTACTTGCCCCAGGTGTGCGTTTATCTGCCACTATTCCGGTTTACGACTGTGTTAACGAGCGCCAGCTAGATAAAGGCGAGCCAATTCCAGAGTACGCTATTGTAATACCAGGCTCTCGCCCTGCGTCTAACGAATGGGCTCGTGAGCAAGGCTTAAGCATGTCGTGTGCACTCATTGTTAAATACCGCGACGAGCAAAGCGATGCATCGTTATTGCTAGAAGAGGTTTTACGATAATGAGCTTTTTGAGCACGCCTATCAAGGCCGCCGTAAATACACTTACTCAGCAACTTGATACACCTTTTTTTGTTTACGACTTAGACAAACTAAACGCACACCTTACCCGTTTAGTTGCGCAAACCGATGTAAAGCTTTGGTATGCGGTAAAAGCCAATCCGCTTTCTAAGGTTATTCAATGCCTAGACAGCGCCGGATTTAACTTTGACGTAGCAAGTAAAGGTGAGCTTGAACAAGTCCTTGCACAAGGTATTAGTTCACAGCGCGTGCTCAATACAGGGCCTGCAAAGAGCCCTAAACAAATTAAACACTTTATTGAGCGCGGCGTGCGTATTTTTGTTGCCGAAAGCCTCAATCAAGTACGTTGGTTAAACCAGCAAGCGCAGCTGCAAAATACGCAGCTGCAAGTATTACTGCGTGTGCAATTACGCTGGCCAGAAGGTGAAAAAAACCCATTAGGGGGTGACAGCCTTACACCGTTTGGGCTTGGTTGCGATGAATGGCAAGCGCTCAATACTGGCGATTACCCAGCACTTAATTTTGATGGCCTACATATTTTTCAGTGGGGCAACATGCTTAGCACGCAAAAGCTAAGCGAGCTGTGGTCGCAAATGATTGCACCGCTTACCACCTTGGCTAATAACTTAAATATAAACCTGAAAATTTTAGACTTAGGCGGCGGTTTAGGTATTCCTTACACACCAAATGATGCAACACTTGAGTGGGATGGATTAATCACCGCGCTGGCAAAAATTAAAAAAGATGCGGGTGTAGACGAGCTTTGGATGGAGCTTGGCCGTTACGCTGTAGGCGAATGCGGTCATTACGCTAACCCCGTCGTTGAGTGCAAACAAAACTACGGGCAACAACAAGTTATTTTAACCGGTGGTATTAACCACTTATTGCGCCCTGCTGTTACAAGCCAAGATTTTCCTGCGGCATTACTGCGCGAGTCAACAGCGCCAGAACAATCAATGAGCTTATATGGCCCATTATGTACTGCCCTTGATTGCTTAGGCGAGCATACCCTACCAAGCGATTTAAACGAGCAAGACTGGCTGGTGTTTAGCCAATGTGGTGCCTATGGTTTTACCGAAAGCATGCCCTATTTTTTATGCCATGAACTAGCTGCAGAATACGTGTTACAAAAGGGCGAGCTCACGTGTGTGCGCCAAGCAGAAGATGCCAGTCACTACTTAAGGTAATAAACATGAGCATAACAACACCCATTAGCCAAGAAAACATTGTAGTAGGGGAAGTAGCAAACGGCTTGCCTCTAACTATTCCGGTGTATCGCTTAAAAGGCGATGGCAGCGGGCCAAGCGTGTATATTCAAGCCAATATGCATGGCGCCGAGGTACAAGGTAACGCGGTTATTTTTCAGCTGCTAGAGCAGTTAAAACAGCTTAATTTAAAAGGCGACATTACCTTAGTACCTTATGCTAACCCTATAGGTTGTAATCAAAAATCAGGGGAATTTACCCTTGGCCGATTCGACCCTATTACTGGCACTAACTGGAACCGTATGTATCACTACAATAGTGATTTAGTCACCCAGTTTGCACACGAGCATAGCCAGTACGACGATGCAGCTTTAAAAAGCAATTTTAAAAAAGCCCTGCTTGATGAAATAGATGCCAAACTTAACGGCCCAGCTTACTTGCTCAATACCGGTAAACGCATTGCGCTTAACCTGCAAAAGCTTGCGCATCAAGCCGATATCGTGCTCGACTTACACACGGGGCCTATTTCAAGTAAGCATCTGTACTGTCCAACATATGCCAGCGACAGCGCACGTTATTTTAATATTGAACACGTACTGCTTATCCCAAGCGACTTTGATGGCGCAATGGATGAAGCTAGCTTTTGCCCATGGTGGCATCTAAGTGATGCACTTAGTGCGCAAGGCAGGGACTTTAATGTACAGGTTGAAGCCTTTACAGTAGAGCTAGGCAGCCAAGAAAAAATAGATTTAGCAGCCGCCTTTGACGATGCAAACAGCATTTTAAGCTATTTGAACCATAAAAATGTATTGGTAGATGCAGCGCATCAACCTAAGCAGATGACCCGTTATGCGTGCCATTTAGATGACTACTTTGCTTATTATGCGCCGATTGGCGGCATGGTTGAATATATTGCCCCATTAGGCGCACACATAAAGGCAGGTGAGCCAATAGCCCATATATTACGCATGGAGCGCTATTTAACTGAGCAACCCCTACAAACATTAAGCCTTGATTGCGATGCAATTGCTATTTTGCATTTTGCCTCAGCAAGCGTAAACCAAGGCACTGAACTTTATAAGTTTTTTACTAACGTATTTGAGTTATAACGCACCGCGCTATAACTCCCCCTTCTCATTGCGTGAGAGTAAGTTAACTAACTTACAATATAAGCGGCTATATGCCGCTTTTTTTGATCTGTGATAACGGTGTAAACGTAAGGTAATCAAATAAGTGTAAATTCAGTGAAAGTTCACCGTTACAAATGTAAAAACACGTTATAATTTATAAATCTACCTTACTCTCAAAGGAATAAACAATGAGCTGGCGTTATTGGATTGCAGTTACGGCTTTACTAAGCACACCCTCTTTTGCCCAACAAGAGGTTAAAAAAAATGAACAAGACAACGACATAGAGCTAGTTAAGCAATGTATTTTAAATGAAGTAATTGGTGGCGATGGTAAGCAAACCTTAGACGAGCTGCGTACAAAATGCTCCGCCCTTGAAGAAAACAAACAACTTACCGCACTTGATAAACGCAAGGCTCGCGAAGAGGTAAGCAAAAAAAATCGTAACGTAATTACGCCGCATAAACGTAACTACATTTTACCTTTATCGTATGTCTCGCACCCTAACGATCGCCCGTTTGATGGCTTTGACGAGCTAACAGATGAAGAAAATGGCGAACCCCTTGATAACCTAGAGGCTAAATATCAGCTTTCTATTAAAGTGCCACTGTACGATGATTTTGCAGATGAAGACCAAGCCATATTTTTTGGCTTTACCTTGCAGTCGTATTGGCAAATTTATAACTCAGAGATTTCTTCTCCGTTTCGTGAAACCAACTACGAACCAGAAATATTTTGGGTAAACTACCTAGACCAAGAAAACGTACTTTGGGGCGACGAAATGGCCATAGCGCTGGGTATTTCGCACCAATCTAATGGCCGCAGCCAGCCAAACTCTCGTTCATGGAACCGAATTTACGCCGATTTTATATGGGAAAAGAGCGGTTTTGTATTTAGCTTTAAACCTTGGTATCGCATTGCCGAGGATGAAAAAGACAATATATTAGAAGCCGATGGCGACGACAATCCAGATATTTACAAATACATGGGTTACTTTGAATTTGGCGGGGCGTATCGTTATCACGATCATGAGTTTAGCTTTATGACGCGTAACAATTTAAATTCAGATAACCGCGGGGCAATTCAGCTTGATTGGTCATTCCCTCTTTGGGGTCGTTTGCGTGGCTACGCACAATATTTTAACGGTTACGGTGAAAGCCTAATTGATTATAACGCTGATGTAGAGCGTATTGGTGTAGGTATATTACTTACTGATTTACTCTAATTTATTAATACGCCATAAAAAAAGCCAAGCCCTTTTATAAAGTGCTTGGCTTTTTTATTAAAGCGTTACTCGTTATTTTTTAACGGCAAACACCCCTTCAAACTCTGCAACAACATCGCTGCCATCAAATATAGTAACAGGTACTACGTAGCTTGCTTTGCCTGTTGTTTCCAGCTCACTGAGCTTACCTTTACAGGTTTGCACATCAACACAACCACGTGGGTCGGTATTAAGTGGTTTTAAGTATTTTATAGTGGCATCGGCTAATACAATATTGCCCTCAAGCCCTGCCTCTTTAAGCGCTAAGTACGTTGCGCCCCAACCTGTTAAGGTTGCTAAGCTGTATATAGAGCCTGCAAACATGGTGTTGTGTAGGTTTAAGTTAGCGTCTAAATCAGCACGCGTTGTAAACTGCCAATCAGTGTAGCTTTCTACTTTTATACCCATTGCATCACTAATTGGGATTGATTCACGCCAAATATTTTGCAGTACTTGCGTCCAATCAGGGTGGCGAAACCAACCCGGCTCACTAGGCTTTTGTTTAATCATTTTGAAATGTTGTACATCGCCATACGCAAGGTGGGCTTTTTCTTTTAGCTCGTAGCCGTGGCGCTTATAAAACTCAAGCGCACGCTCGCGAGCAAATAACACTAATTCGCCTGCATTTTGCGTCCATGCTATTTTTTCAAGCTCGTGTAATAAACGGCTACCAATATGCTGGTTACGGTTGCCTTCGGCTACGGCCATGTAACGTACTTGCGCTTGTTCATGGTTGTTAAAGTGTAAACGGGCCACACCAAGCACATCACCGTTGTTATTTTTAATAAAGCGATGCTCTGAGTCTTGTTCCATATCATCTTGTTCAGAGCCACGAGGCTCATTCCACGGCGCACGTAGTACTTCCCAACGTAATTGATAGTACGCTTGCCAGTCTTCGCTGCTCTGCGGTGTCGTTACTTGAAACATATATACTCCTGTTGTTTTGCCGTAAATAAAAAATAAAGGCTACGGCATGTAATCCAACTGAATAACTCTTTAACCTGCACATTGGTTTTTACATTAGAAAATTAAAGATTAAGTTGGTTGGAATTATTATGGCAAATACCATACTCCATCTTTTAAACACTGCCAATACGACTTTGGTAAGCAAGCAAAAAAATAACTGTTTTACCCATCGCATCAGCTAGTTTATGCTGGGCCTTTAGAGATTGAACATGCACTGAGCGAAGGGTTCTGCCTAGAGAAAATTAACTCTTTGTTGCCTACATGGGTGTAAGCCAGTAGAGTAACGCAGGAGCAGTTACCTAGCCCACCAGGTTACAAATCTCGCGCCGCGATTAAATCGCCCCCTAGATTGAACAAACTTTAATCCTGAAAGGTCAACAGGCCCTTAATGTTATGAGCGATTTTATAAACCCTTTAACGGGTGTAGTGAGTAGCCACTTTATTAGTCACAGCCAAGATATTGGGCAACTAGTTTACTGGCATAAATATGCAGGCGATCACATACAGGTTCGCCAATTCGGGCAGCTTCGCTGGCTGCTAATTAACGATACATTGCAATCGGTGATAGAGCTTAACAATCCACAGCGCTTACTATTTCCACATTTAACCTATTTAGCTAAGCAGTGGCAAACCTTAGCACCGCCAAATCATGTGTTAGAACTTGGTCTTGGCGGTGGCGCTATACGTAATTACTTACAATACACTTACCCGCAGGCACACGTAACATCAGTTGAAAAAAATGCAGATATAATTGCCTGCTATACAGATTTTTTCGCTCTTAAAAACCAAAGTGACGTGCAGTGTGATGACGCGCAAAATGTACTTAGCAAGGCACATAACCATGACTGGATTATTCTTGATTTATTTAGCCAGATAGATGCACCACGATTTTTGTTTGAACGCGCTTTTTATCAAAAAATATACGATGCGCTAAACGCAGGTGGCACGTTATTTATTAACTTTTTATCGCAACATGAGTCGCAGTTAATTCAGTTACAGCAATTATTATTTAATGTGTTTGGCGTAAAAGTAAGCCCGCATAAAATTGCGGGCTTTGTGAATCATATTATTATTGTTACTAAAGCTGGTAATTAAACCAATAAGTTAAACGTAACAGGCCCATCGTTACACAAGCTCACTTGCATATCGGCGCCAAACTCTCCCGTTGCCACACTAATACCTTGCGCTTTAGCTTGAGCTACAAAGTACTCGTAAAGCGCGTTAGCTTGGCTAGGTGTGGCTGCCGATGAAAAGCTTGGGCGCATGCCTTTTTTAGTATCAGCCGCTAATGTAAATTGCGACACCACGAGTAACTCACCGCCTATATCTTTTAGGCTTAAGTTCATTTTGTCGTTTTCATCGGTAAATATTCGGTAATTACTTACTTTATGCAGCAGCTTGTCGGCGGCTTGCTCATCGTCTGGTTTTTCAACACCGAGTAACAATAAAATACCTTGGCCAATTTCACCTATAACTTGGTCGTTAACTTCTACTTTGGCACTTTTTACACGTTGTATTAAGCCTTGCATTTAACTGCGTTCCTCTGTTTTTAGTCCTTCATCAATGTCTATTTCTGGTGTTTGTGGTACATGATTAGGGCTTATACAGGCGGTAAATTCGGCCCCTAATAGCACCACCACCCACGACAAATACACCCACACAAATAAAATAGGAATAGTCGCAACAGCGCCATAAATTACTTCGTACGATGGAAAGTGGCTAATATAAAGCGCAAAGCCTTTTTTAGTCAGCTCAAATAATACTGCCGCAAAAAGAGCCCCCGGTAGCGCAGCCCGAATAGATACAGGCGTGTTAGGCACTAAAGTGTATAACATTAAAAAGCCAATCATCGAAAAGCCATAAGGCACCAGCTTTAACAAAAAGCCACTAAACCCAGGAATGCCCTGATCGGCAAACGACACTAACGAAACAATATACGATGTAACACCAATACTTGCGCCTAGCAGTACGGGGCCTAAGCTCAATACCATCCAATAAACCGCAAAAGAGATCATCATGGGGCGTTTTTTCTTAATACGCCAAATGCGATTAAGCGTGGCATCAACATTACGTATAAGCAGCAATGCAATCGCCGCTAAAAAGCCAATACCCACGGCGGTCATTTGGTTCGCATTGCCAGCAAAGGAGCTTATATGCTCTTTAATAACATCAGATGAGGTAGGTACAAAGTTAGTAAACAAAAAGCTTTCTATGGCTATGCGGGTCGACTCAAACCCCGGGAAGGCCGAAAATATTGCCACGCCTACCGCTATCAAAGGCACTAAAGAAAGCAAAGTAACATAGGCAAGGTAGCCTGCATTCACTGTAATTTGATCGTCTATACAGCGGTTAACGTACTGCATCCACCAGCTTGGCTGTTGCCTTAAAAAGGAGATAGCTTGCTGTTTATAAAGGGAGAGCTTATCATTCATACAATTGACTTGTGCTAATCGAATTTTGATTATGATAGCAATCAGCACCATAATTTACAGCACTTACTGGTAAATAGGGATCCAAATGAAAAAACAAACATTACTTAGCGCCTCGGTACTGGCCATTACGCTTACTTTATCGGGCTGTCAGTCGGCCTATTATTCTGCAATGGAAAAAGTAGGTGTACATAAGCGCGACATTCTTATTGACCGCGTAGAAGAAACCAAAGATTCACAAGAAGAGTCGCAAGAAGAATTTCAATCAGCACTTGAGCGCCTAACAACCTTAATTAATTTTGATGGCGGCGAGTTACAAGATGCCTACAATCAACTTAATGACGATTATGAGTCTAGCTTAGCAGCCGCTAATGAAGTGTCGAGCAATATTAATAAAGTTGAAGATGTAGCAGAAGCTTTATTTGATGAATGGAGCGATGAGCTTGAGCAATACAAAAGCGCGTCGCTTAAACGCGAAAGCAGTAAAAAACTAGCGGCTACACAACGCCAATTTAGCCAGTTACTTCGCTCTATGCGCAGTGCAGAAAGCAAAATGGAACCAGTGCTATCGTCTTTACAAGATAACGTACTGTACCTAAAGCATAACTTAAACGCACAAGCGGTTGCCGCTATTAAAGGCGAATTCACTAATTTAAAGCGTGATATTCAAGTACTGATGAACGACATGAATAAATCAATTGCCGATTCAAACAAGTTTATAGAGCAAATGAATAGCGCTGGCTAATCAATTAAAATCTGCCTAACAAAGCCTGCATATTGCAGGCTTTTTTGTTGTTACGTTTTGTTACCTTTGAACTATTTGTTAATCTTTTGATGTTGTTATACTTTTATAAAAATAATAATAGATAGCAACAATGAAACTAAAAACCACCAGCCTTGTATTTATTTGTGGATTGCTTAGCGCTTGCGAAACCGCTAATCGCATTGAGGTGATTGCAGGGGAAAGCACGCTTACCCCGCAACATCAAACAGGCGAGCGAAAAGGACGCTTTTATAACCTCTACCCTGGCAAAAAAACCTACCCCACCACCTGCGAAACCGGCTGCTACCCGCCAAGCCCTAAATTACAATGCAAACAAGACGCTGAAGATTGCCAATTTATTGCTGAGCAAAAGCCAATTAATTTAAATACGGGCTTTACCGTGCGCTGGTTAGGGCACGCTGGGTTTATGATCCGCACACCTAGCGGACAACACGTGCTATTTGACCCTGTAAAAGAGCAGTTCGACTCACCTGTTGATTTAGCCTTTAGGTTAGCATCAGGGTTTTACAGGCAACCCGGCGATTGGCTTACACAAAACGAGCTTAAAAACTTAAGTGCAGTGATGTACTCGCATATTCATTACGATCACTTTAATAAAGCCGATATAGGGGAGCTTGGTAATCAACCTCGCTACTTAACGCCATTAGGTATGGCCGACAACTTCCCTACTGGTGGCTATAACATTAGCGAAATGGCCTGGTATGCAAAAACACAGCTTGATGATTTAACGATTCATGCCCTACCAGCGCACCACTTTAGTAGCCGTGTATTGGTGCCCTTTATTTACGAAGATAACGATAAAGACCTATGGAATGGCTGGTTGCTTGAGCAAAACGGCAGTACCGTGTTTTTTGCAGGCGATACCGGCTACTCAAAACACTTTAAAGACATTCAGCAAAAGTATGGCGATATAGACATATGCCTACTGCCTATAGCCTCGTATTACAGTGAAGACAGCCCTACTTGGTATCGTTATGTACACACCACACCAGAGGATGCTGTAAATGCAGCTAGTGACCTTAACTGTAAAGTAATGATACCGTGGGGCTATGGTAACTCAAGCTGGAAAATGGGCGACCGGACAAGTCATTCAGCACTGCTAAGGTTACTACATATGCACAATAAAATGGCTTCAACCACACCTTTATATATTTTAAACGAAGGCGAAAGTATTTCACTGTAACTCATTGCTGAACTGTTTTAGGATGATTGTAATATCTAAATACATATTAACATTGAGAAATTAATGAAAAAACACGCATTAGCTTTAAGCTGTTTATTAAGCGCCCCAGTAATGGCCATTGATGTAGCGCACACATCGACCCCTATTACTATTGATGGCGTATCTGAAAGCGCATGGGATAAAGCAACGTGGCATGATATGCCGCATTTAATGGATGGCACCTTGCCCTCATCAGATGCCGACTTTAAAGGCCGCTACCGCCTGCTGTGGGATAAAAACTACCTGTATTTACAAGCTGATATAACTGACGATGTACTTATTGATACGCACCCAGACCCGACCGTAAAATATTGGGATGACGATGCGCTGGAAATTTTTATCGATAGCGACGCGTCAGGTGGTATTCACCAGTTTAACCATACCGCGTTGGCATATCATATTGGCCTTGATAACCAAGCCGCCGATTACGGCCCCGATAAAAAAGCCCATTTATACACCGACCACTTAACAAGTAACTGGAAGCGTAATACCCAAGCCCCTTATAACATCACCTGGGAAGTTGCTATAAAGCTCTACCCTAACGATTACCAAGAAGGCGCTGTAAACACGCCCATTACGCTTAATGAAAAACAAGTCATTGGCTTTATGCTAGCGTATTGCGATAACGATGGCAGCAAAGTACGCGAGCACTTTATGGGCTCTCACGAAGTACAGCCAGTCAATGGCGACAGAAACCGCGGTTTTATAGACGCAGATGTCTTTGGCAAAATTACCCTGCTGCCAAAAAGTAACCACTAATAAATAGTTGAGAAGTAGGTTGGGTTGAGCGCAGCGAAACCCAACGAAAAAACACCCTACCAACAATGACAGATGCTTTGCGTTATCGATTGATTAAGCTTTGACTCTTGTACTTCTCATTCCCTTCTCCTTGTGCAAATTTTTTTAAGTAAATTATTCACAAAGAGAATAAGAGGCGCTGCGCTTTTAGAGATAAATACATTGTGGCAATTTCACTATAGAACGAACTATAAACACTGACGTATTTGGAAAAGGCGCTCTACTGCCAAAAAGTAATCACTAATAAATAGTTGAGAAGTAGGTTGGGTTGAGCGTAGCGAAACCCAACGAAAAAATACCCTACCAACAATGACAGATGCTTTACATTATCGATTGATTAAGCTTTGACTCTTTTACTTCTCATTCCCTTCTCCTTGTGCAAATATTTTTTAAGTAAATTATTCACAAAGAGAATAAGAGACGCTGCGCTTTTAGAGATAAATACACTGTGGCAGTTTCACTATAGAACGAACTATAAACACTGACGTATTTGGAAAAGCCGCTCTACTGCCAAAAAGTAACCACTAATAAATAGTTGAGATGTAGGTTGGGTTGAGCGTAGCGAAACCCAACGAAAAAATACCCTACCAACAATGACAGATGCTTTGCATTATCGATTGATTAAGCTTTGACTCTTTTACTTCTCATTCCCTTCTCCTTGTGCAAATATTTTTTAAGTGAATTATTCACAAAGAGAATAAGAGGCGCTGCGCTTTTAGCGGTATGATCACAGTTCGTACAACTTACAACTCTTGTTTTAACCCACAAAAAAGCCGCTGTATTGCAAAATACAGCGGCTTTTAAACCATTACTCTAAATTAATAGATTATGATTTTGGAGCACGACCCGCACGCTTACGCTCACTTTCAGTTAAGTGACGCTTACGAATACGAATGTTCTCAGGTGTTACTTCTACTAACTCGTCATCATCGATAAACTCAAGCGCTTGCTCAAGTGTGTAGTTCAATGGTGGCGTCAATGTTTGTGCTTCATCTGTACCAGATGCACGAACGTTAGTAAGTTGCTTACCTTTAAGTGCGTTAACTGTAAGGTCGTTATCACGGCTATGAATACCGATAACCATACCTTCGTAAACTTCAACACCGTGACCGATGAATAATTTACCACGCTCTTGTAAGTTGAATAATGCGTTAGTAAGTGCTTTACCTGTAGCATTTGCAATCATTACACCGTTCTTACGAACACCTAGCTCGCCACCTTTGTGTGGACCGTAGTGATCGAATGTATGGTAAAGTAAACCAGAACCTGAAGTTAACGTCATGAACTCAGTTTGGAAACCGATTAAGCCACGGCTTGGGATCATAAAGTCTAAACGCATACGGCCCTTACCATCTGGTGCCATATCAGTAAGTTCACCTTTACGAAGACCAATTTGCTCCATGATAGAACCTTGATGCTCTTCTTCACAGTCAATTGTTAGTGTTTCGTACGGTTCTTCTAATACGCCATCAACAGTGCGTAAGATTACTTCTGGACGAGATACAGCTAGCTCGTAACCTTCACGACGCATGTTTTCGATTAAGATACCAAGGTGTAATTCACCACGGCCCGATACGCGGAAGCTATCTGGGTTGTCAGTATCAGCAACACGAAGTGCAACGTTATGTACTAATTCTTTGTCTAAACGCTCACGAATATTACGTGATGTTACAAACTTACCTTCTTTACCACAGAAAGGAGAGTTATTTACAGAGAACGTCATTGTTACTGTTGGCTCATCAACACTTAGTGGTGGTAATGCTTCAACGTTGTTAGGACAACAAACAGTGTCTGAAATCTTAAGCTCGCCAAGACCTGTTACCGTTACAATGTTACCAGCGTAAGCTTTATCTGTTTCGATACGCTCAAGACCTAGGTAGCTTTGTACTGAACCAATTTTGCCGTTACGCGTAGAGCCATCAGCACTAACAATCGTTACTTGCTGGTTAGGCACAACAGAACCACGTTTGATACGGCCGATACCGATTACACCTTTATAAGAGTTGTAATCAAGCTGAGAAATCTGCATTTGGAAGTCACCTTCAGGATCTGCATCCGGTGGTGATACTTCATCAACGATCATTTGGAACATAGGTTCCATGTTGTCAGACGGCTCGTCTAAATCTAGTGTAGCCCAACCGTTGATTGCTGAAGCGTAGATTACTTTAAAGTCTAGCTGTTCGTCAGTTGCACCAAGGTTGTCGAATAAATCAAAGATTTGATCCATAACCCAATCAGGACGTGCACCTGGCTTGTCGATTTTGTTGATAACAACAATTGGCTTTAAGCCTTGCGCGAATGCTTTTTGCGTTACGAAACGCGTTTGCGGCATTGGACCTTCTTGAGCATCAACAAGTAATAATACTGAGTCAGCCATCGAAAGTACGCGTTCAACTTCACCACCAAAATCGGCGTGTCCCGGGGTATCTACGATATTGATATGGTAGTCTTTCCAAGAAATGGCTGTGTTTTTAGCCAAAATGGTAATACCACGTTCTTTCTCAATGTCGTTTGAGTCCATCACACGCTCTTCGTTACCGCCGCGTGTTTCTAATGTACCTGATTGCTCAAGTAGTTTGTCAACCAATGTCGTTTTACCGTGGTCAACGTGCGCGATAATCGCTATATTTCTTAACTGTTCGATGCTCATATTTTTACTCAGAGAAGTTTATTCTCATTGATCCTGCAAGATCTACGCACTCATCTGCGTTTTCACCAGATGTCCCAGCATAGGATTTAAAAGGGCGCATATTATCCCTCATTAATGACATGGATGAAAGTTTATCCAATACAATTTTAAAAACTTTCTTAATACTTTTACTAAGTATCTGTTTTTTATATGACAATTATATGAAATAAATTTCGACAAATTACATAAATTGTCGTTTTTTAGCTAATTTGTTGATTGCTTTGGCACTATTTACTATTTAAGTTAAGCTGATTTAGGTGATTAAAATACGTGCAGAATCGAGCGTGAAATTTTTGCACCAATGTGGATATTTTACGCACCACAAAAGTGCAAAGCGCGTGGCCACTTTTGTGCAACCATAATTTTTAACTTAATAAACAGCAAGTTAAAATAATGGCATAAAATCGGCTTACTAAAAAACCAAAGCATTTAATGCAGCAATAATAAAACCCAACAGTTGGAGGACACATGTCACAATCGGTTTTAGATTTTATTAAAGAAAATGACGTTAAGTTCATTGATTTACGCTTTACTGATACTAGAGGTAAAGAACAACATGTTTCTATTCCTCATCACCAAGTAGATGAAGATTTTTTTGAAGACGGCAAAATGTTCGACGGCTCTTCAATTGCAGGTTGGAAAGGCATTAACGAATCAGACATGGTACTTATGCCAGTAGCTGATTCAGTAAAATTAGACCCATTCACAGAAGAAGCTACGCTAATCGTACGTTGTGATGTTGTAGAGCCATCTACACTACAAGGTTACGAGCGTGACCCTCGTTCAGTTGCTAAACGCGCTGAAGAGTACATGAAATCTACCGGTATCGCAGATACAGTTTTATTTGGCCCTGAGCCAGAATTCTTCCTATTTGATGATGTTAAATACAAGTCAGATATGTCAGGTTCTATGTACAAAATTGATGCTGTTGAAGCAGCATGGAACTCAGATAAAGACTACGAAGGTGGTAACACAGGTCATCGCCCAGGTGTTAAAGGTGGTTACTTCCCATGTTCACCAGTTGACTCTTCACAAGATTGGCGTTCAGCTACTTGTTTAGTACTTGAAGAACTAGGCCAAGTAGTAGAAGCGCATCACCACGAAGTTGCAACAGCGGGTCAAAACGAAATCGCAACTCGCTTTAATACAATGGTATTAAAAGCGGATGAAATCCAAGAGATGAAATATGTTATTCATAACATGGCCCACCTTTACGGAAAAACGGCCACATTTATGCCTAAGCCTGTTGTAGGCGATAACGGTTCTGGTATGCACTGTCACCAATCTTTAGCAAAAGACGGTGTTAACCTTTTTGCTGGTGATAAGTACGGTGGTCTTTCTGAAGATGCACTTTACTACATTGGCGGTATTATTAAGCACGCTAAAGCAATCAATGCGTTTGCAAATGCCTCAACTAACTCGTACAAACGTTTAGTACCAGGTTTTGAAGCACCGGTAATGCTTGCATACTCTGCACGTAACCGTTCTGCATCAATCCGTATCCCAGTTGTACCATCTGAAAAAGGTCGTCGTATCGAAGTACGCTTCCCAGATCCAACTGCTAACCCATACCTTGCTTTCTCTGCAATGCTTATGGCTGGCCTTGACGGTATCAAAAACAAGATCCACCCTGGCGATGCTATGGACAAGGATTTATACGACCTACCAGCAGAAGAAGCAGCAGAAATTCCACAAGTTGCATCTTCACTAGATGAAGCGCTAGAAGCACTTAGTGCTGACCGTGAATTCTTAACACAAGGTGGCGTATTTACTGATGATTTAATCGATGCATACATTGCACTTAAATCTCAAGAAGTTGAAAAACTTAACATGACAACTCACCCAGTTGAGTTTGAAATGTACTACAGCGTTTAATACGCCGTAGACAAAATTATCGATAAGATAATAAATGTGTGTTCTCAAGCCCGCTTAGCGGGCTTTTTTTTATGGTAAATTAGGGTTATCTCCACTAAAGTTATGTAATTACAAAATATGCAGGGTAGCAATGTGAATTACAGGATATTATTACTATTTTTTGCTTTAGGATTAAGCATTTATAGTTATGCAGGCAATAAGAAAATTTATGCTTGGAAAGATAAAAATGGTGTTTTAGTGTTCTCAGATACACCACGTAGTGGCGCGCACGAAATAAAACTAAGCAGCCAAGATCTTACCCTGTCTGAGACCGATAAACACCCCCCTGGTTCACCACAACCAACGCACCCTAACCGTTTTCAAATTATGATATCGTCGCCTACACATAACCAAACCGTACGCGAAAACACCGGCTCGGTGTACGTAACAAGCCGCATAACACCGCGTTTTGAAGCTGGCTTTACCATACAGCTATTTTTAAACGGTAACGCTTATGGGCCCGCAAGCGATTTATCAACGTTTGCTATACGGGATGTAGAAAACGGAGCTCATACTTTGTATCTCAAACTTTATAATAAACAAAATCAAGCCATTGCTATCAGTCAGCCCAGTACCTTTGTGATGCAAAGAAAGGCTGTAAACTAAGTACAATGTCTCATGAAGCAAAATTAGCGCAGCAGTATTTACTGATTAAAACTTGCTTGCAAATATTAACGCACTAAAGTGGTGCAAAGATGTCAAACGAACAAAATTTTAGCCCTGAACTTCTCAATGCCATTTGGCAAAATCAAACTACATCGGTCATGTTACTTGATAAAAATTTTACCCTTGTTTATGCCAACACCAGCACCAGCGAACTACTCGGCTTGGGTAAAAAGCGCATTATTGGGCAAACCTTTAACAGCTTATTTAATTACCATTCTGTGGATTTAGAGCGCATAGCCCAGTACTCACTTATTGATGGTGTAGATTGCAGCCAGCACAGAGCTGACGTGGTCTTTATAGATTCTCGCCATGCAAAAATAGCTATTACATCGCGCCAAGTTAAGTTTAAAAACGAACGCTATATTTTACTTGAGTGCCGTAAAACCGATGAAGAAATAAAACACGACAAAGCCTCTAACCAAATGCATCAATATCAAGCGGCACGAAATTTAATTAGAGGGCTTGCTCACGAAATTAAAAATCCTTTAGGGGGAATACGCGGAGCGGCGCAGTTATTGCAGTATGAGGTAGATCAACAAGAAAGGGACGAATGCGCTGAGCTTATAATTGAGCAAGCCGACCGATTACGCGAATTAGTTGATAGGCTACTTGGGCCAAATCAGCTTCCGCAAAAGTCGTATGGCAATATTCACCAAACACTTGAGTCGGTTGTTAAATTAAGCACATTAGATAATTGTAAAAATATTAGTCTAGTTAAAGATTACGACCCAAGTATCCCTGATGTGTTTATTGACCAAGGCAAGGTTCAGCAAGTTGTACTTAATATTGTACGCAATGCTCAACAGGCGTTAGTTGATGGCGGTGAAATAAAAATAAAAACCCGCATTAATCATCAGTATCGCCGCCCCGGAAAAGCCCCTAAAAAAGCCTTGTTGATCCAGGTTTCTGATAATGGACCAGGCATAGACCCTAGCGTTCGCGAAACATTGTTTTACCCGATGATCACCAACAAAGAAGGTGGCTCAGGGCTAGGGCTTTCAATCGCACAAACGCTCATAGATCAGCACGACGGTTATATAGACTGTGATAGCTGGCCTGGCCATACTGAATTTAATATCTATCTGCCTTTTGCAGATTAATGTTTTGGAGTTGGCATGAAAACAGTTTGGCTTGTAGATGATGACGCATCAATTCGCTTTGTATTAGAAAAAGCGCTGACACGCGCAGGGTTTGAAGCAGAAAGCTTTGCAAATGCGCAAGACGTGTTAAGCGCGCTAAAATTTAGCCAGCCAACCGTGTTGGTATCTGACGTACGGATGCCAGGCATGGACGGCATGGCATTGCTTGAACTCATAGCAGAGCAAAACCCTGGGCTGCCGGTTATTATAATGACCGCCCACTCAGATTTAGACTCAGCAGTTAACGCATTTCAAAAAGGCGCGTTTGAGTACTTAGCCAAGCCATTTGATTTAAACGAAGCCGTGGCATTAATCGAAAGTGCCTGTAGAGCAAACTCAACTAAAAAAACTAAGCGTAAACAAGTTCCGCCTAAAAGCGCGCACATTATTGGCGAAGCCCCTGCGATGCAGGAAGTGTTTAGAGCGATAGGTAAACTGTCGGCTTCAAGTATGAGCGTACTAATTAATGGTGAGTCAGGCACAGGTAAAGAGCTTGTAGCCAGTGCCTTACATAACCATAGCCCACGTAAAGAAAACCAGTTTATTGCATTAAACATGGCCGCTATTCCAAAAGAGCTTGTAGAGTCTGAATTATTTGGCCACGAAAAAGGCGCATTTACTGGTGCCGATAGCGTTCGTAAAGGCCGCTTTGAACAAGCCAATGGCGGCACACTGTTTTTAGATGAAATTGGCGATATGCCACTGGATGTGCAAACACGTTTATTACGCGTACTCGCCGATGGTGAATTTTACCGTGTGGGCGGGCACCAAAGTATTAAAGTAGATGTACGCATTATTGCTGCAACGCATCAAAATTTAGAAGATTTAGTAAAACAGGGTAAATTTAGGGACGATTTATTTCATCGTTTAAACGTTGTGCGCCTTCGTTTACCGGCTCTTAGAGAAAGAACTGAAGACATTGAACGCCTAGCGCAGCACTTTTTACACAAAAGCGCAAAAGACCTACAAGTAGAAAGTAAAGTACTAAGCCCAAAAGCCACAGAGCAGCTTAGGCTATTTAGCTGGCCTGGTAATGTTCGCCAGCTTGAAAACACCTGTCGCTGGTTAACCGTTATGGCCCCTGGTGAATTAGTAAGTGAGCAAGACCTACCACCAGAGATCATTGATGCTGCGCCTGTTCAACAAGAAGGTGATTGGCTTGATGCGTTTCAGCAATGGCTCAATCAAGAGCTTAAGCAAGGTAAAGAAAACATTTGGCCCGATATTCAAGCTCAGCTTGAAACTCGCCTTATAAAAACAGCACTGGCTAATTGCTCTGGCCATAAACAAGATGCAGCCATAAAAATTGGCTGGGGGCGCAACACGTTGACCCGCAAATTAAAAGAGCGCAATATTAGCTAGTTTCTACTGTTACTCGTTGGCCCTAGGATGAAATTAATAGAACACATTCCATTATTTAAACAAATGGAAATAGTGAATAGATTGCACTTTTTTAAAGACTTCACCCTTGCTGAACGCCAAGTGTTATTAGAGTCGTTTGGGTTATTGTATTTAATTAACCAGCATCAGTTTTTATTTAAACAATACGATAACGACAAACGCTTATACATTGTATTAAGCGGTGCATTACTTGTTTTTAAACATAACCACTTGCTGGAGCTTGGCACTATAGAGCCCGGTGAGTTTATCGGTGAAGGCGCATTTATTAATAACCGCGAGCGCAGTACGAGCGCTCGCGCTAAAACCGACACCATAGTACTTGCCATTACCCCAGAGGCACTTACTCGCTTGCCTAATGTAATACGCGAAAAAATTAAAGATAGAATCATAGAAGGTATGAGCCTGCGAATTGCAAAGCTGAGTGAGCACATAGAAACCCACGGTTAACTCTATCCCTCAGTTCATATAAACAATTTGTAGTGAGCAATCAAGCCAGCTGGGGTGATTAACATGCGCCGTAAATGTATACGTATCGGATGGCTTGGCGCCAAATGGCGTTGCTACAAGCGGCTGTGAGTGGCTATATGTTTGCGAGTAGGTTTTATAATAAATAACAACATAACCATATAAAAACTCCCAACCTAACCTTACAACAGCGCCACTGGGTAAGGTAAAGTCAGCGTGTTCATTTGAAAATCTAACCGCTAAATCATTGTACTTGTCTTCGCTGCATTGGGTTGTTCGTAACTTTTTAGGCATAACAAAGGTTGACCCCGCCACTGCATTTTTTAGATAAAAGCCTATATTGCCATCGCCATAAAAATGATTTGAACGCGTTGTATAGTTAACTTGTGGCTCATACCCGAGCGCTTGCATTATGGACGCAAGTCGTTCTGTCTCTTTGGAATAAATTTTATCGCTTGATAAAAGCAAAGTTGCCTCACCAAAGGTAGATGGGATTTCTAGCGCTACGTATTCATAAGGAAGATTTTGTGCTTTTAGCGCAGCATCGAGCTGCTTGCGCTGCTCATCTTGCAAGTTTTCACTAAAAACATAAACGGTAGGTTGTTGGCACGCAGTTAATAAAATTACCCACATACAGATTAAAATGCCATTTTTCATAGTTACCTCCAATGATTACAATTGTAGTCTATTGGAGGAAACTATCTATAGCAACTTAATACTCATGTGCTTAATTAAGTATTATTGTACGTTGGTATAATTTGTTTGGCTGTCTAACCAGGCATCTACACTTTGGCGCGTATATAAAACTTCGTTAAATAAGCGATGGCGTTCAAATTCCAGTTTTGATTTTTTAAGTGGATCGCCACTAATTAGTCGACTGTGCGTATCGTTAAACTTAGAAATAACCGAAAAGCCGCGTTCATCTTGCTCTTTTTGTGTTTTTACCGAATTAGCTAAGTGAGCTCTTACATCATCTGCTGTCAGCATATCTGAATTATCTAAGCCCATTAGCTCTTTTTTCATTGCTAATCTTATGCCCATTTACTGCTCCAATTATATGCAGACCTAAACAATTAAAACGGTGAAATAATTACCATGTTTTAGGTACGATTTTTTATTTGCCAAAGCAATAGCAAATAGCACACCAAATTTTTGCTAGAGCATACGCATCAGATGCTGCAGTTTTTTTAAAGTTGAAAAAAGTTTTATATTTATCACTCTTTTTTATCCCACTAGGGCGAGCTTGCTAGGTGCAAAAAACAGTGCAAGCCTTTATACTTGCTGCTTATGCGCCACCAACAGAGATAACCATGTCAGAAGAATACATTGAAATTGAACTTGAAGAAGAACCTATAGAGCTTTGTAAATTACTAAAAGTACTCGATTTAGTAGAAGGTGGCGGCCAAGCTAAAAACCTAATAGCGCAAGGCTATGTTGGGGTTAACCATGAAATATGTACAATAAAACGGAAAAAATTATACAGTGGCGATGTACTTGAATTTGATGGCGAGCTTTTTCAACTCACTTTAAGTGAAGATGCGACTCCTGTAGAGCGCCCAGTGGCAACAACCCAGCCGCAGCCAGAAAAAACACCTAATGAAACAGCTCAAAAGCCGGCAAAAAATAAAAGAAAGCGCACTAAAAAGCCAAAGGTTGATGAAAATACAGGGCGCCGCCCTATCTCATTTGGCTAGCCATTAGCGCTTTGTGCCATTTTTATTATATGTATAGGCTAGCTTGAACAGTTAGCCTTTTTGCTCTTTAATTACCTCGTAAAATACAATAAAAACAAGGTAATAATATGACAACCTCAGCCATACCCAATTGGTTTAAACCCGCCCTGTGGGCAGCACTTATCTGGAATTTATTAGGTGTGTTTGCATTTATAATGCACCTTATGATGACCCCCGAGATGATAAGTAAACTTCCGCTAGATCAACAAGCTGCATATTCAAACGTGCCTTTATGGTCTACCATTGCGTTTGCTGTAGCGGTATTTGGTGGCACCCTTGGCTGCATACTACTATTGGCCAAAAATGCATTTGCAACGCCTACCTTTGCGCTATCGTTGGTAGCGATATTTATTCAGCAATTTTATAATTTCATTGTGATAAATAGCATTAAAATGCTGGGGGTAAGCGCGGTGTTTATGCCTATTTTAGTGATTGTTATTGCGTTTTTGCTTTTATATTTAAGTATAAAAAGAAAACAACAAGGTTGGTTGAACTAACTTCCCCCCCTTTTGTAAACTCATTATTTTGCTACTTGAAAAAACAATTTTAGGTAGCATTTCTATACTTAGTACTGTCTAAAAAACATGCATTGCGCTACCTGCTTTTTAGCCTGATTTGTCATATTTATTATCTCTGGTATGCACTTTGCAAACTATTGGCAAATAAACACGTTATTTTATCAAGGACATAATCCTAACTATCAAAGGGGCAAAAAATGAATAGTTTCGACACCCAACAACAATTAACGATTAATGGCGAGCAATACCATATTCACTCACTTAAAGGATTAGGCGACAAAGCAAAGCGATTGCCCTTTTCTCTCAAAGTATTACTAGAAAACCTATTACGCAATGAAGATGGCGTAAATATAAAAGAACAAGACATTCAAGCCCTTCTTGACTGGGACCCTAAAGCAAAGCCCTCAGCTGAGGTGGCCTTTACGCCGGCACGTGTGGTAATGCAAGACTTTACAGGTGTTCCCGCCATTGTTGATTTAGCTGCCATGCGTGATGCAATGGAAAAGCTAGGTGGCGATCCTGCAAAAATAAACCCGCTTTCTCCTGCTGAACTTGTAATTGACCACTCAGTACAAGTAGATGGCTATGGTGACGACGGTGCGTTTGATTTAAATGCCAAGCTAGAATACGAACGAAATAAAGAGCGCTACGAATTTTTACGCTGGGGGCAAACTGCTTTTGATAATTTAAAAGTAGTGCCACCAGCTACAGGTATTGTGCACCAAGTAAACTTAGAGTTTTTAGCGCGTGTTGTTTTTAACGACAGTGAAAACGGAAAATCAATAGCCTACCCAGACACCCTTGTAGGGACTGATTCGCACACCACCATGATTAATGGTTTAGGTGTGCTAGGCTGGGGCGTAGGTGGTATTGAAGCCGAAGCAGCCATGCTTGGGCAACCAATTAGCTTGCTTATTCCTCAGGTAGTGGGCTTTAAATTAAATGGCCGCTTACCCGAGGGCACCACAGCTACCGATTTAGTGCTCACCGTTACCGAAATGCTACGTAACCACGGCGTAGTGGGTAAATTTGTTGAGTTTTATGGTGACGGCCTAGCTGATTTACCGCTCGCCGATAGAGCGACCATTGCCAACATGGCGCCAGAGTACGGTGCAACATGTGGTATTTTCCCCATTGATGATGAAACAATTAACTACCTGCGTTTAACGAACCGCGATGAAGATCACCTCAAACTGATTGAAGACTACGCTAAACACCAAGGCTTATGGCGCCATGAAGGCGACGAAGCACATTACACAGACACCCTTGAGCTTAAATTAGACGACGTAGTACCTAGCCTTGCAGGCCCTAAACGCCCACAAGACAGAATTACACTTGATAAAGCCGGTGATGTGATAGGCCAGCACCTAAAAGGTTTCCAAGATGAGCGTATGGCTCGTCGTGATAAAAGCGATATTGAAGAAGCGCGCATTGAAAGTGAAGGCCCAACAACCAACCCAGATGAACCGGTAGACGAAGCGCAGTTTATGGGTGCAGCCAAAGTGAAGTTTAAAGGCCAAGAATTTGAACTAAACGATGGCGCCTGTGTTATTGCCGCTATTACAAGCTGTACAAATACCTCTAACCCCAGTGTTATTTTAGCCGCAGGCTTAGTGGCTCAAAAAGCTAAACAGCTGGGTATTAATGTAAAACCGTGGGTTAAAACATCGCTTGCACCCGGTTCGCAAGTGGTAACCGACTACCTTGAAAAAGCAGGCCTAATGGATGACCTAGAAAGCTTAGGCTTTAACTTGGTCGGTTATGGTTGTACCACGTGTATAGGTAACTCAGGCCCGCTAGCAGATGAAATTAGCGAAGCTATTCAAAAGCATAAGCTAGTTGTAAGCTCTATTTTATCGGGTAACCGTAATTTTGAAGGGCGTATACACCAAGACGTTAAAATGAACTTTTTAGCCTCGCCTCCACTTGTGGTAGCGTATGCCATTGCAGGGCGTACAGACATAGATGTATACAACGAGCCATTAGCGCAAGATGAAAACGGTAACGATATTTACCTGAAAAATATTTGGCCAAGCGTGAGCGAAGTCAGCGAACTAGTACAAAAAACGGTAACCAGAGAAATGTTCGAAAAAAGCTATGCCAACGTATACGAAGGCGACAGCCGTTGGCAAAAAATCCAAATTCCTGATGGTAAGCTCTATGATTGGGATGATGGCTCAACTTACATTAAAAAAGCACCATTCTTTGAGGGCATGAGCGTTGAACCACCAGGCGTGCCAACAATTGAAGGGGCGCGTTGTTTAGCTAAACTTGGCGACTCAGTAACCACTGACCATATTTCTCCTGCGGGGGCCATTAAAGCTGAAGCGCCAGCCGGTATTTACTTACAGGAAAAAGGCGTAGAAAAAGCGCAGTTTAACTCGTACGGTTCACGCCGTGGTAACCACGAAGTGATGATGCGAGGCACATTTGCGAACGTTAGGCTTAAAAACTTACTCGCACCAGGTACAGAAGGTGGCGTTACTCGCACCCAACCTGATGACAAGCTTGCCAGCATTTACGATGCCGCAATGGAATATGAAAAGAGTAACACACCATTAATTGTGTTAGCTGGTAAAGAATACGGTACCGGTTCATCACGCGATTGGGCAGCAAAAGGCTCGCTTTTATTAGGTGTAAAAGCGGTGGTTGCACAAAGTTATGAGCGTATTCACCGCTCTAACCTCATTGGTATGGGTGTACTGCCTTTACAGTTTAAAGAGGGTGAGAGCCACGAATCATTAAATTTAACTGGCCAAGAGCAGTTTGATATTGAAGGTTTGTACGACAAAACGAATGAAGTAAGCATTATTGCCACGAATGCTGAGGGCAAAAAAGTCAGCTTTAGCGCCGATGTACGTATAGATACCCCTAAAGAGTGGGATTACTACAAGCACGGCGGTATTCTACAATACGTTTTACGTAACATGCTTGACTAATCATATACTTAAAACTAAAAAGCCTAGCAGTCGCTAGGCTTTTTTATGCGCTAAATGATTAACGAGTATTGCAACTTGGTATTGCTTTTAACTGGTTATAAGCCCTTAGCATAACGAAGGCGCAGTAACTCAGCTCACTAATTACAAACCCCGCACGATTAAAACCCCTCATATTGAGTAAGCTTTAATGCTAAGCGCACAATAAAAATTTAGTACCCACCTATACTTTGCATCTCTTTACTGCGCTGCTCTAATTTTTGCTTTGCCTTTTCGGCATCTTCAAACAGTTTTTGAATAGATTCAGCGTTGTAAACGGTTGGTGTAGGTGGTTGAATACTCTTTTTTGAGGTACTTGCACTGCTACTCAAAATTGAGGTGTCTTCTGCGGCTACAACAGTGACATCACGGGCATCAAGTTTTACCTCAATACTTTTGCCATCTGCATTAGGCGTATCTGAAAAATGCCATTGGCCGTTTTTATCTTGCCACTTATAAATTTTGCTACCGGGTTTAATTGTCGCCGCATCATTGTTTACACTCTGAGCAATTTTATCGCCTGCTTGTTTTGCGCCTTGCACTGCCTGATTAAGCGTATTGCTAGATAACGCGACCATTTTTTCTTTAATTTTGTGAGATTCAGCACTAATAGATGAACTAGAAAGCCATGTTTGGCCATCTGGCTTTTTTAGGTAAAACAAAGAGATAACAGCAATGATCATGACTGATATTGCCAAGTAGGTGAAGTATTTCATAGCGTTCCTGCTTAAAAATGAATCCTTGAAAGGCAAGTCTAATAAAAAATACTTAATCAGGCAATTTTTTTGCAATAAAAAACGCAACCTAAGTTGCGTTTAAATAGTTGTTTAGCATTCGCTTTTTTTTAAATACCATCGCCGTCAATATGCAGCCCGCATTCGCGGTTTAAACCAAAAAAGCGCGTTTCTTCTTCGCTCATACCTGGCTCAAGTTTACGCGTAGTATGCACATCACCCATCGACACATAACCTTGCTCCCATAATGGGTGGTAAGGTAAATCATGCTTGGTAAGGTATTGATATACATCGCGGTTTGACCATTCAATAATCGGGTACACTTTTACCGTACCTCGGCTTATCTCAACAAACTGTTTATCTGCACGGGTCGACGATTGGTCACGGCGCAGGCCGCTAAACCAGGTACCGGCACCAATTTCTTTTAATGCGCGGGTCATGGGCTCTACTTTATTAAGCTGATTATATTGCTTAATACCGTCCTCGCCTTGTTCCCATAATTTACCGTATTTAGCTTCTTGCCATGCAGGGCTTAGCTCAGCTTTATACACCTGTAAATTAAGTGATAGGCGCGCTGTCATTTGCTCAATAAACTGATACGTCTCTGGAAATAAATAACCCGTATCGGTTAATACCACAGGAATATCAGGACGCTGAGATGTTACTAAATGCAGCATGACCGCCGCTTGAATACCAAAGCTTGATGATAAAAAAGCTGTATCGGGTAAGTTCTCTAGTGCCCATGCAACACGCTGCTCCGCACTCATTGGTGCAAGTATGCCGTTTGCATCTGCAAGCAATGCCGCTTGGCTTTGCTTATCAAGCTGTAATATGTTTTTAAATTCACTCATGGTCAATTTTAAACCTCACCCACGCTCCGCGTGGGTATTTAATTAAGCGTGAAAATCGGTTACTGATACTTTTACTTCAGCAACAATGCCTTTGCGAATTACAAAGTCACCAAAACATTCACCGTCGTTTCGCTCACTTGCCCACTGGCCAATCAGCTTATCAAACGCGTCTAGGTAAACATCTTCACCTACGTTTTCTAGGTACAGTTTAGGAATGCGTGTACCTTCTAAATTACCGCCTAGGTAAACGTTGTATTTACCAGGGCCTTTACCTACTAAACCAGCTTCTGCAAGCATTGCGCGGCCACAACCGTTAGGACAACCTACAACACGCATAATAATGCTGTCATCAGGTATGCCATGCTTAGCAAGTAGTGCTTCGGTTTTTTCAATTAAGCTTGGTAAGTAACGCTCAGCTTCGGCCATAGCAAGCGGACACGTTGGCAATGCTACACACGCCATTGAGTTTTTACGTTGCTCAGTGTCTTTGTCATCAATTAGGCCGTGGTTACGGGCAATTTCTTCAATAACTGCTTTTTGATCGGCAGGCACACCGGCAATAATTAAGTTTTGGTTAGCCGTCATGCGCATATCGCCTTGGTGCACTTCTGCAATTTTACGACAACCTGTTTTTAATGGCTTACCTGGGTAGTCTAAAATACGGCCACTTTGTATAAATAGCGTAAGGTGGTGCTTGCCATCAATGCCTTCTACCCAACCAATACGATCGCCACGGTGAGTAAACTCATAAGGGCGGCTTGGTGCAAAGCTTACACCGGCACGTTTTTCTACTTCCGCTTTAAATACGTCAGACCCAACACGGTCTAGTGTGTATTTAGTTTTTGCATTTTTACGGTTAGAACGGTTACCCCAATCGCGCTGCACTGATACAACGTGCTCAGCAATTTTTAAAGTGTCTTCTAGGGCAATAAAACCAAAGTCGTCAGCTTTACGCGGATACGTAGCCGTATCACCGTGGGTCATAGCAAGGCCACCACCTACAAGTACGTTAAAACCAACAAGCTTGCCATCTTCAGCAATAGCAACAAAGTTTAAGTCATTCGCATGCACATCAACTTCGTTGTTAGGCGGAATAGTAACCGTGGTTTTAAACTTACGCGGTAGGTAGTTAGAACCTAAAATTGGCTCTTCAGTAGTTTCTGCTTTTTCGCCATTTAACCAAATTTCAGCGTATGCTTTCGTTTTTGGAAGTAAATGCTCAGAAATTTTTGCAGCCCACTCATACGCTTCTTGATGTAACTCTGACTCAACAGGGTTAGTCGTACATAGTACGTTACGGTTTACATCGCCTGCAGTGGCAATAGAGTCAATGCCAACGCTATTAAGCATTTGGTGCATGCCTTTAATATTTGGCTTTAATACACCATGAAATTGAAACGTTTGACGTGTTGTTAAACGAATACTGCCGTAGCTTGTTTTTTCATCGGCAAATTTATCAATTGCTAGCCATTGCTCAGGCTTGATAATACCGCCAGGCATACGTGCACGTAGCATTACGTTGTGCAGCGGCTCTAGCTTTTGCTTTGCGCGCTCAGGGCGTATATCGCGGTCATCTTGCTGGTACATACCGTGAAAACGTATAAGTTGGAAGTTATCGGCTGTAAAACCACCGGTAATTTCATCTTTTAAGTCTTGCTCTATGGTGCCACGTAAAAAGTTACTTTCTCTTTTCAAACGTTCGTTATCAGAAAGTTTTACGTTTTTATCTTGTTCGCTCATTTTAAATCCTAAATTTGTTACAGTGACGGCTGCTAGCTGTTAATAAAATAAGAAACGTGATTAATACACGTCTTTCTGATAGCGGTTAGCGCTACGTAAGTCTTTTAAATATTGCTCTGCGTCTTCGTAGCTTTTACCGGTGTTTTCGCTGATGATATCAACTAAGGCGTTGTGTACATCTTTTGCCATGCGGTTTGCATCACCACATACATAAAAATGCGCACCTGCTTCTAGCCACTCAAAAATTTCTTTTGAGTTTTTGCGTAGCTTGTCTTGTACGTATACTTTTTCGGCTTGGTCACGGCTAAATGCAACGTCAACTTTGCTTAATAGGCCTGATTTTAAATAACCCTGAATTTCTACTTGATACAAGAAGTCTTGTGTAAAGTGTGGGTTACCGAAAAACAGCCAATTTTTGCCTTGTGCTTCTCGCGAGTCACGCTCTTGTAAAAATGCACGGAATGGCGCAATACCAGTACCTGGGCCAACCATAATAATGGGGGTATTATCATCGCTAGGTAAACGGAAGTTGTCGTTGTGCTCACTAAATACTTTAACTTTACACCCTTCTTCAGCACGGCGTGCTAAATAACCAGAGCAGCCACCTAAATGTTCGCTGCCAAAGGCGTCAAACTCAACTAAACCTACCGTTAAGTGCACTTCCTCTTCAACCTCGCTTTGGCTTGAAGCGATTGAGTATAAGCGCGCTTGTAGTTTACGTAGGCAATCAACTAAGGTTTGTGCGTCTATTTTTGCAGGATTTTGTGCCACTACATCAAAAATTTGACGAGGCTCAATGTACTCACGCATCGCGGCTTTATCTTCTACAAGCTTTAGTAGCTCTGGCGTGCCCGTTGCAACTGCGTATTTTTCTACAAAGCCTGGGTATGACTGAGTAAGCTCTAACTTTTCGATTAATGCATCGCGAATAGGCAGTGACTCTTCGCCCACTTTTACAAGTGTGCTTGGATCGATTTGCGTGTGTGTTAGTAGCTCATCTACGCGGACTTCATCATTTAAAAAGTACACGCCTAATGAATCACCAGGTAAGTAGGTGATGTCTGAGCCTTCAAGCGAAATCTCAACATGGCGTACATCTTTAGTAGAATCGCGCCCTGTAATTTTTTGTACGGTAACAAGCTCTGCCGCAAATGGGTTTTGCTTAGTGTATTGGCTTGCTGCCGCTGTTGGCGCGCCAAATGGCATTGATACAACTTGGCCGTCAGCAGCATCTTGCTGCGCTTTTAAATCAGGTTCGAATGCATCAAGTGCACCGGTGATCCAAGTGGCTGCTTCATCATCGTAATCAACATCTAGGTCGGCACGTTGGAAAATAGTTTCTGCGCCAAGTTTGTTTAAACGCTCTTCAAAGTCTTTTGCTGTTTGGCAGAAAAACTCATAGCTAGAGTCGCCTAAACCCAGTACCGCGACTTTAACGCCATCTAACTTAGGTGCTTTTTTGGTAGTTAAAAATTCATACAGTGTTTCAGCATCTTCAGGTGGCTCACCTTCACCGTAGGTAGATACAACAACGGTTAAAAACTTTTCTTTTTTCAGGGCTGTAGGTTTGTAGTCAGACATGCTCACAAGTTTTACAGCTAAACCGCGCGACTCAGCTTGCTCTTTAAGCTTAGTCGCCACACCTTTTGCATTACCTGTTTGCGAACCATACAAAATAGTAAGTGGCGCAGCATCGCTTGCAGCCGCTGTAGGCGCTTGCCCACCAAGAGCCGCAGAATTAGCATTTGCAGCTAAGTAACCACTTACCCACGCTTGCTGAATCGGATTAAGTTCTGCTACTAAGCCTTGCAGCTTTTGTACTTGCTCTTGCGATAGCGGGCTTGCCGCTGCGTTAAGTTGACCTAACAACATGAATTTGTTCCCCATAACCCTGAAAATTACATACAGCCCACATGGTGCGCTGTTCAAAATGAGTTTTACCTCACCCAGAGTAACTCTGCTGAGGTTTTATTAGTGTGCAGGATAGCGGGCTATGCGGTGAGAAAAAAAGAATAGAATCTGCTTTGTTATTCCATTTAGTTATTAATTTATATAAAGACCTTCAAAAACAGCTTAAAGGCTTATTATTGCTATTTTATTAATTTTGTATTTAACAAATTTGTAACCTTGTGCAGATAGTGTATGTTATTTACTCAACTATAAAAAATAGGAACAATCATGTCACACGGGACATACAAAAATAAGTTACTTAGCACGGCATTACTGATTGCCGCCACCCCAGCAATGGCCAATGTCGCAAATGGCGGCTTTGAGCAGTGGACAGGCAATACGCCTGACGCGTGGACCACAATTGATAGCGGTATTAATGTATCGCGCTCAACCAGTATCGTAAATAACGCAAACAGCGCGGCGGCTATTAATGTGACCACCGGCTCGCAAAGCAATACCGACTTATTACAACAAGTTAGTGTGGAGGCTGGCAAAACATATGATTTCTCAGTGGATGTATATCACACTGAAGGAAGCATAAGAGCCCGCCTGTATGTAGATGGCTACCAAGGGTACTCTAACCAAGCGCAAACTAACCAGTGGCAAACAATTAGCCACAGTTATACGCCTACCAGTAATAAAACCATTAATGTTGGTTTACGTTTTTACGATATGAGCGGCTTTGATGGCAATGAAACCGTTTATGTAGATAATTTTTTGCCTAATACAGACGGCGGCGCTTCAGGCAGCTGTAACGACCATAGCCTTACTTTAACCCTTAATACCGATAACTACGGCAGCGAAACCAGCTGGGTGGTTAACAACAGCCAAGGTAGCAGCGTAGCCAGTGGTAGTGGTTATGCCTCTAACACACAATATAATGAGCAACTCTGTTTAACTGATGGCGCATACACCCTCGTTATAAGTGACAGCTATGGCGACGGTATGTGCTGTAACGTAGGTAATGGTAATTATGCGCTCACTCAAGGCAGCACCACACTTGCCAGTGGCGCAAGTTTTAATAACACAGATAGTACAACTTTTGAATTAGGCGATGGTTCTGGCGGTGATACTGGCGGTGGCACTAACCCTACACCAACAGGTTATTACGTAACAACTCAGGGTCTATCTGGCTATGCATTAAAAACTGAGCTTTATAACATTATCAAAAATCACAGCTCGCAAGGTTACTCGGCTATTTGGAACTTTTACGATTCTTCAGCACGCGATAAATACTTTGAAAACGATAACAGTATTTTAGATATGTATAGTGAAAAGCCAAATGGTAGCGACAGCTATACTTACACCGCGGTGAGCGATCAGTGTGGTACTTATAACAGTGAAGCAGATTGCTATAACCGCGAGCATTCGTTCCCTAAAAGCTGGTTTGGCGGCACAAATGAGCCAATGAATTCAGACGTGCATCACATTTATGCAACCGACGGTTATGTAAACTCAAAACGTAGTAACTACCCTTTTGGTGAAGTGGCTAGTGCATCATTTACATCAACAAACGGTAGTAAAGTCGGTTCAGCAGCAAGCTCTATTAATTACTCAGGTACGGTGTTTGAGCCAATTGATGAGTTTAAAGGTGACTTTGCCCGCGCTTATTTTTACATGGCAACCCGCTACGAGAATGTAATAGGCTCGTGGCAAAATAACACAACTGCCAGTAATGCAGTCCTTAATGGCACAAGCAATCAAGTATTCGAAAATTGGGTGGTAGCTATGCTACTTAACTGGCATAACGCCGACCCTGTTAGCCAAATGGAGCTTGACCGTAACCAAGCAGCTTATGAGTTTCAAGGTAATCGTAACCCGTATATCGATCACCCTGAATTTGTTGAGATGATTTGGTAATAGCTTGGTTATAACTTTTTAGCCCCAGCATTAACTGGGGCTTTTTAATAACTGTACTTTTTGTTTAGCAATAAGTGACGCTACATACTGCTTTTCTAAATCCCACGGATGACGCTTCCAGCCCTTAAAACCAAAACCGATAATATACACCTGTGCTTGCTGCTTTAAAAAGTGCTCAATGGCTAACATTCCCGAACTGGGTGTTTTAGCTTTAAAAGCAGGTTTACCAAACGTATATAAGTGTTTTAATAATGCTGTTTTATCGTGCTGGGCGATTCGACTCACGTTTGCATGCGGGCTATATTTACGTATTATTTCATCGCCATGGTCAATACAGCCCCTGCGGTTAATTAGCTTATAAAAAGGTTGAGTAAATAAGTTAGGTTTTGGATCAGTGATCATGACATTTTTCAGCTGCGTTATATCTATATCTGGAAACGCTGCGCAGAGCATTGCGCCTTGCTTACCTCTTCCTACTAGCCATAAATCAGTACATTTACGGCCTAAGTATGCAGGCATGTTTGCACACATATTAAAGCGCACCACTCTATCAAAGCTATTTAGAGCTTTACTTACATCCTTTTCTACGGGGCCATTACCTATAATTAACACTGTTTGCTTAGCCATACTACGCTCCTTGTACCTTTATTAGCGCATACTAACGTGCCCGCCACACTTTACCAGCAAACTTATATTAAACTTTTTTTGCAGCCACACACTGTACGGTAAATTAACAGGCGTTACTTTTGATTTAAGGCCTGCTCTGCACGCTCTATTGATTCGTAGCGTTTACCTGTAATTTTTATCAGCCATACTTTATCTGTAAAGGTGCGGCTTAAATACACTGTTTGCCCATTTGGGATTTGCGGCATAAAGGAAGAAATAGATTCCCACTTGCCATCAACCTGCTCTTTTAGCTTCAAACTAGCGTTAAAGTGCGACCCCTCTGCGTTAGGCTTTACTTCAAGCGCCGTCATTTGCGTATCATCACCAATTTCTATCATTGCACTTTTATTTAATAGCGTGAGTAGCTGAGGTTGATGCGTAGGGCTTAGATTTTTTAAAGCCTGCTCTATTTTACTATCTACGGTAATCTCATTCTGTAATTTATAAATACTGGCCTTAATTGCAAAAACAGGCTCTGCGTAACTGGGGTTTATAAAAAACAGTGAACTGATAAGCACTAAAATAGCGCTAGTAAATTTATTCGGCATATTATATCTCCTTATTAAAATCGAATTGAGCATACCTTATATTTTGTTAAATTGAATATAAGCTATTAATATTCATAATATTCTTTATATTAATAAGCATGAATATACGCTTTTAGACTATTTATAAATACTAATTTTAGCGATAATAAAACGCTTAACTAATCAAATAAGAGCAGAGGGTATGCAAGCGTTAGGAATGGAGTTAAAACGCCTTAGAGCAAATAAAAAGTGGACTCAGGCTTATGCAGCGCGTGAAATTGGAATTCAACAGTCGTACCTTTCAAAGCTTGAAAATGGACAGTTTATCCCCTCAACTGAGGTAATTGAAAAGCTTAAACTTTGCTATGGCGAAGGCTGTATTGATAAATGCCTACCTATAAGCTCAGCGATACATAAGCCCTCAAACATCACTTTAATTATGAGCTTGGCTTTATTTATGTGTGGGCTGATAGCCTGGTTGTGTGCAACATATGAAATTTTTTATCCACAAACCTACTTTACCTATCAAGCAAAGCTAGGTGACTTTTTAGCCTTTAACGTCACTCAGCAATACCAAGGCGAACGCTTTATTGAGGGGGATGTGACCTATCAAATTGTAGGAGAAAGACAAGTCAGTCGAATCGAGAACCGCTTCTTAGTGGTAGGCTCTGCCGTGTGCATATTAATATCTATTGCTGCAGCTTTACTCTCGCAAAGGCATAGGTTTGGTAAATTATAGAGCTGTTATTTAGTTGTTCTTGGCAATTACTCCAGTATTACTCTACCTCAAACATCTATACAGTCGTACATCAGAAATTTTTATCTGTCGCTATAAATGCCTAATAAATTAACACGATTGGTATTATTTTCGATTAGTATTAGGACTATTACGTATTCGTGGCGTGCTTTTTTTTCAAGTGCTCTAGTCTCAACCCAAGCTACGGCGCTTCACTTCACTGCGAGCAGCTGAGGACTGAAAGCTTCAAACTTACAGCTTTTTTAAACGCAAACAAAAAGCCCCGGCTAATGCCAGGGCTTTTTTACAAAACTTACTTAATTTAAAAATTAAGCTTGTTTTGGACTAGAAACAACGTCTACTAAAGTCCAAGATTTATTCTTAGAAATTGGTGCGCATTCACGGATAGTAACTACGTCACCCGCTTTTGCTGTGTTGTTTTCGTCATGTACGTGTAGCTTAGTAGTACGTTTGATGAATTTCCCATAGATTGGGTGCTTCACGTAACGTGCGATAGCAACAGTGAAAGATTTTTCCATCTTGTCGCTTACTACACGGCCTTGAAGAGTACGAATTTTATCGCTCATTATTGACCTGCCTTCTGGTTAATAATTGTTTTTACACGCGCGATATCGCGACGTACTGTTCTTAGCGTGTGTGTCTGAGCTAACTGACCAGTGCTTGCTTGCATGCGCAGGTTAAACTGCTCACGAAGAAGTCCCAGAAGTTCAGCATTTAGCTCTTCTACGCTTTTGTCTTTTAGTTCGCTTGCTTTCATCACATTACCGTCCGAGTTACGAAAGTTGTTTTGAATGGCAGTTTACGAGCTGCAAGGTCAAACGCTTCACGAGCAAGCTCTTCAGAAACACCTTCCATTTCGTAAAGTACTTTACCAGGCTGAATTTCAGCAACCCAATATTCAACAGAACCTTTACCTTTACCCATACGAACTTCAAGAGGCTTTTCTGTGATCGGCTTGTCAGGGAAGACACGGATCCAGATTTTACCTTGACGTTTCACGTGACGCGTCATAGCACGACGAGCTGCTTCGATTTGACGAGCAGTCATGCGGCCACGACCAGTAGCTTTCAAACCGAAAGTACCGAAGCTTACTTTGTTACCGTTTTGCGCTAAACCGCGGTTGCGGCCTTTGTGCATTTTACGGAATTTTGTACGTTTTGGCTGTAACATTACTCGCTACCTCTACTTAGCACTTTTCTTGGCTTTCTTTGGTGCGCGTTTAGCTGGCTTCTCTTGCTCTTGTACTAGTGGTAAACCACCAATAACTTCGCCTTTGAAGATCCAAACTTTAACACCAATGATACCATAAGTGGTTAAGGCTTCAGAAGTTGCGTAGTCGATATCAGCACGAAGAGTATGTAGAGGTACACGACCTTCACGATACCATTCTGAACGTGCGATTTCTGCGCCGCCAAGACGACCGCTAACTTCAACTTTGATCCCTTTAGAACCGATGCGCATTGCATTTTGTACCGAACGCTTCATAGCGCGACGGAACATAACACGACGCTCTAGCTGAGAGGCAATGCCGTCTGCTACTAGTTGTGCATCTAACTCTGGTTTACGTACTTCAGAAATATTAATCTGAGCAGGTACACCTGCGATCTTAGTTACCGCTTGACGTAGCTTTTCAACGTCTTCGCCTTTTTTACCGATAACAACACCCGGACGAGCCGTGTGAATTGTTACGCGGATCGATTTTGCTGGACGCTCAATAACGATTTTAGACACAGAAGCCGCTTTTAATTCCTTTGTAAGGAAAGTACGTACTTTGTGATCGCCAAAAAGCTGATCAGAGAAATCTTTAGAACTCGCGTACCAGGTAGAAACCCAAGGTTTAGATATACCTAGGCGAATACCAGTAGGATGAACTTTTTGTCCCATTACTTATACTCCTAGCTATCTGAAACCACAACAGTGATGTGGCTTGTACGCTTAAGGATGCGGTCTGCGCGTCCTTTAGCACGTGGCATAATACGTTTCATTGTAGGACCATCGTCCACAAAAATCGTAGTTACACGAAGCTCATCAATGTCAGCACCTTCGTTATGCTCTGCGTTAGCAATAGCAGACTCAAGTACTTTTTTAACTAATACAGCCGCTTTTTTCGGGCTGTACGCCAGGATTTCTAGAGCGCGATCGACAGGTAGTCCGCGGATCTGATCTGCAACTAGACGAGCTTTTTGCGCCGAACCAGAGGCGAATTTATGTTTAGCTAATGCTTGCATTTATCATTCCCCTCTTAGCGTTTCTTCGCTTTCTTATCCGCGGCATGGCCACGGTAAGTGCGAGTTGGTGCAAATTCACCTAGTTTGTGACCGATCATTTCGTCAGAAACGAAAACTGGTACATGCTGGCGACCATTATGGACAGCAATGGTCAATCCGATCATGTTAGGTATGATCATTGAACGACGGCTCCAAGTTTTAATTGGCTTCTTTTCACCGCTTTCCAAAGCTTTCTCTACCTTCTTCAGCAAGTGTAGGTCTATAAAAGGACCCTTCTTGAGAGAGCGTGGCATGGCTATTCCTCAATATTACTTAGTACGACGACGTACTATAAATTTATCCGTACGCTTGTTCTTACGCGTCTTAGCACCTTTAGTAGGCTTACCCCATGGAGACACAGGATGACGACCACCAGATGTACGACCTTCACCACCACCGTGTGGGTGATCTACCGGGTTCATGGCAACACCACGAACTGTCGGACGAATACCACGCCAGCGATTTGCACCTGCTTTACCAAGTGAACGAAGCATATGCTCAGCATTGCCTACTTCACCTAGCGTTGCACGACAATCAGATTGTACTTTACGTACTTCGCCAGAACGAAGACGTAATGTTACGTATTGACCATCACGCGCAAGGATTTGAACGTATGCACCAGCAGAACGTGCGATTTGAGCACCTTTACCTGGTTTTAATTCTACGTTGTGAACAGTCGAACCTACAGGCATGTTACGCATAGGTAATGCATTACCAGGCTTGATTGGTGCATCAACACCAGACTGGATTGCATCGCCAGCTTTTAAGCCTTTAGGTGCGATAATGTAACGACGCTCACCGTCTGCATATAATACAAGAGCGATGTTTGCGCTACGGTTTGGATCATATTCCAAACGCTCAACAGTGGCTGGAATGCCATCTTTAGTACGTTTAAAATCGATTAAACGGTAATGATGCTTATGACCACCACCGATATGACGAACCGTAATACGACCATTGTTATTACGACCACCTGATTTAGAGTTTTTCTCTAATAGTGGTGCGTAAGGTTTACCCTTATGTAAATCTGGGTTAACCACTTTAACTAGGTGACGACGACCCGCAGAAGTTGGTTTACACTTTTGAAGTGCCATAATTCTAACTCCCCTTATTACTCGGCGCCGCCGACAAAGTCTAGCTCGCTACCTTCTTTAAGAGTAACGTAAGCTTTCTTCCAGTCGCTACGACGACCGAAACGCATGCCAGTACGTTTTGTTTTACCCTTAACGTTAAGTGTGCGAACACCCGTTACTTCTACTTCAAAAAGCTTCTCAACTGCTGCTTTAATTTCAGCTTTAGTTGCGTCATTTGTTACTTTAAAAACAATAGTATTGTTTTCTTCAGCAGCAATTGTGCTTTTTTCAGAGATATGTGGAGCAAGGATCACTTTTAAAAGACGTTCTTCACGGATCATGCTAGCGCCTCCTCAAGTTGCTTAACAGCAGCAGCTGTAATAAGTACCTTGTCGAAAGCAATTAAGCTTACAGGATCGATACCAGCTACATCACGCGTGTCAACCTTGTACAGGTTACGTGCCGATAAGAAAAGATTTTCATCTACTTCTTCAGTCACGATAAGAACATCTTTAAGCTCAAGTTCTTTAAGCTTAGAAACTAGTTCTTTAGTCTTTGGTGCTTCAAGACCAAAGCTTTCAACAACGATTAAACGCTCTTGACGAACTAATTCAGATAAGATGCTTTTGATCGCACCGCGGTACATTTTACGGTTTACTTTTTGGCTGTGGTCTTGTGGTTTAGCTGCGAAGCTAACGCCACCTGAACGCCAAATTGGACTACGGATTGTACCAGCACGTGCACGGCCAGTACCTTTTTGAGCCCATGGTTTTTTACCACCACCGCTTACTTCAGAACGTGTCTTCTGAGCACGAGTACCTTGACGAGCACCTGCTGCGTATGCAACAACTACTTGGTGTACTAATGCTTCGTTAAACTCACGTCCAAAAGTAGCTTCAGAAACTTCAAGAGCGCCAGAAGCGTCTTTAATTGCTAATTCCATCACTAAATCTCCAGGACTTATGCTTTAACAGCTGGTTTAACGATAACGTCACCGCCGATAGCGCCAGGTACTGCACCTTTAACTAAAAGCAAGTTACGCTCAGCGTCAACGCGAACTAGTTCTAAGTTTTGAGTCGTTACACGCTCAGCACCCATATGACCGGCCATTTTCTTACCTTTAAACACCTTACCAGGTGATTGGTTTTGACCGATTGAACCAGGAGCACGGTGAGATAGAGAGTTACCGTGAGTAGCGTCTTGCATGCTGAAATTCCAGCGCTTAACACCACCTTGGAAACCTTTACCTTTAGAAGTACCGGTTACGTCAACTTTGTTGATTTCGTTGAATAATTCAACAGTAAGCTCAGCGCCTACTTCAAAATCGCCTTCACCACCATTTAGGCGGAATTCCCACAGACCGCGACCCGCTTCAACACCAGCTTTAGCGAAATGACCCGCTGCTGCTTTGTTTACACGGCTTGCTTTTTTAGTGCCTGCGGTTACTTGAAGCGCGTTATAACCGTCTGTTGCGTCAGATTTGATCTGAGCAATGCGGTTAGGAGTCGCTTCGATAACTGTCACAGGGATAGATACACCATCTTCAGTGAAGATACGTGTCATACCCACTTTACGACCGACTAGACCTAATGCCATTTTCCTATAACCTCTCTAATCTTTCGATTAACCCAGGCTGATTTGAACATCAACACCAGCAGCAAGATCTAAACGCATTAATGCGTCAACAGTCTTGTCAGTTGGTTCTACGATGTCGATCAGACGTTTATGGGTGCGGATCTCGTACTGATCACGCGCATCTTTGTTTACGTGCGGTGAAGTTAGTACAGTAAAACGTTCAAAGCGTGTAGGTAGTGGGATTGGACCACGTACTTGTGCGCCTGTGCGTTTCGCAGTTTCCACGATTTCCGCCGTTGATTGGTCAATCAAACGGTGGTCAAAAGCTTTTAGGCGAATACGAATGCGTTGATTTGACATTCTTAAACCTCAATATAAAGAGCATTTAAAGAGCATAAAAAAACGACCGAAACAATCTTAATAATTAAGATGCCGGTTGTTGATTTATATCTACGATGAGTTCCAAATCGGAACTCCTGTTTATTAGCTTGAAATCCAAGCTTAATTTATCCCTTCAAGTTCCAGAGGAATCTTGAAAGCCTGCGTATTATAGTGATATTGGTGATAAATGCAACAACTAATTGCAAATTAATTACGGGTGTAAGGCTGCCCAAATAACCGCCACTGGTTATTTATAGCTATAATTGAACTGCTCAGCGCCAAATTAGTCTTATGTTTATAATTTAACCGATTACGCAAATTACAGGATTTTATAGATATTATGGTATCCTATGCGCTAATTTTGCTTTTAATACTCTCAATATGGTGAGTCGATGCGTTTATTAAATTATTGTTTGAATTTTCTTACTAGCTGCGTAAGCCGTGTTTTGGTAAAAAGTAAGGTCCTTCCCCAAAGCCCTATAGAGCAATATGACCTTAATCCTGAACACCCTACTTTTTATATAGTACGTTTAAATTCGCGTTTCGATTTAGCTGCGCTTACTAATGTATGTAAAAAGCATGGTTTGCCTAACCCATGCGAATATCAAACGTTAGGAAACCAAGAGCTGGCACGCTTTATTGGTATTAAAAATCCGCCGCCTTTATTTGGCGATACCGCGAAACCAACCGCCGCTTTATCACAGGGTAAGCAAATAGTTGAGCATTTATTAAATAGCGGGCAAAAGAATGTACAAGTGGTGCCGGTAACTATTTTATGGGGGCGCGACCCAGGTAAAGAAAAACCAGGTATTCGTACCTTAATTACCCACTCTCTTACACCTAGTTGGTTTAGAAAATTCTTTGTTGTGCTGTTTTCTGGGCGCGATAACTTTATTCGCTTTAGCCAACCACTCGATTTATCACTTATCGTGAACGAAAAAGCCGACGTAAATGAGCTACCACAAAAACTATTACGAGTTGCTCGGGTGCACTTTAAACGTCAAAAACTGGCCGCTACGGGCCCTAAAATGCCCTCGCGCGAGCAATTATTTAACTCGCTTTTGGCTTCGCCGACAATAAAAAAAGCAATTCAAGATGAAGCAAAGTCAAAAGGAATAAGCCAAACAGAAGCCCGCCAAAACGCGTTAAAACTACTAGATGAAATTGCCGCTAATTACTCTGAGGCAATGATACGTGTAGGCGACAGAATTTTAACGTGGCTGTGGACTAAGCTTTATAACGGTATAGATATAAAATACACCGAGCAGATTCATGAGCTAACAAATAAGGGTCACGAGATAATCTATATGCCGTGTCATCGCAGCCACATGGATTACTTGTTACTTACCTATGCTATATACCATCAAGGTTTGGTGCCGCCGCATATTGCCGCAGGCATTAATCTTAACTTTTTCCCTGCCGGTGGTATTTTTCGCCGCTCAGGGGCGTTTTTTATCCGCCGCTCGTTTGCCGGTAATAAACTTTACTCAGCCGTATTTAAAGAGTATTTAAGCCAGCTATTTATTAAAGGTTACTCAGTTAAGTTTTACACTGAAGGCGGGCGCAGCCGTACAGGCCGATTACTACCGCCAAAAACCGGTATGCTCGCCATGACATTGCAAGCAATGCTACGCGGCATAGACCGCCCGGTTTCTATTGTGCCGGTATACATTGGCTATGAACATGTAATGGAAATCAATACCTACTTAAAAGAGCTTGCCGGTAAAGATAAAAAAGGCGAGTCCATTTTTGGTATTTTTAAAGCCATTAAAAACCTTAAAAATTACGGCCGTGGTTACTTAAATTTTGGCGACCCTATTTCTATAAACCAATACTTAAACGACAACCAACCTGATTGGCGCGATGCAATACACCCTACCGATGTGCAAAAGCCGCAATGGCTAGGCCCTCAAGTAGCCGCATTGGCCGACCAAGTAATGGTAAAAATTAATAATGCCGCAGCACTTAACGCTGTGAATTTACTGGCTATGATTTTGCTAGTTAACGACAAACACGCGTTAAGTAAGCCTAAGCTATTAGCGCAACTAGATTTTTACTTACGCCTACAACGCGATGCAAGCTATAGCGATAAAGTCACTGCCCCCGATGAAACACCAGAGCAACTATTAACGCACGCCATTAAGCTTAATAAGTTTGATGTTATTAGCGATGAATTTGGCGAAATTATTGCAATTAACGATAAAGAAAAAACCCTGTTTAACTATTATCGTAATAATATTTTGCACTTATTTGCTGTGCCAAGCCTTATTGCTTTGCACTTATTTAAGCAACACAGTAGTACGGTTGAGCAATGCCAAAAGCTTGTTTCGGCTTTTTATCCTCTGTTTGCAAAAGAATGGTATTTACAGCCGCTAGATGAAAACTACATAAGCCGTATTTTGGCTAACTTTAGCGATCAAAACTTAATTGAGCTTGATGGCGATACCATTCATGTTACTAACACGAATGATTCGTTAGCCAAACTTGAAATGCTAGGAAGGTCGCTTAGCTTTACGTTGCAACGTTATGCTATTGTTGTGGGCTTTATTCAAACCAGTAACGGAATTGAAAAAGCCGAACTGGAACGTGAAAGCCAAGTACTGGCAAACCGTTTAGGCACCTTACACGGCATTAAAACCCCGGAGTTTTTTGATAAAAAAGTACTGGTAAGCTTTATTGATAATTTACGCGGTGAGCTGCTAATTACTGAAGGTGAGAATGGTATTCACGGTAGTACACAACTGTGTGAAATATACATGTACTTAAAAACCTTATTACCCGCACGTATATGGCAATCGGTTAGCGACATAGTGCAAGATCAATGTAATTAGCCGTGCTGCTATAATTTAAGCTTTAATTAAACACCATTAAAAAAGCCTCAACATTTAACATGTTGAGGCTTTTTTGTACGTTTAGTTATTGAACAACAATGCTACATAGAGGCGCTTATCTCTTGGCAAAACCTTTAGCGAAAGCACTGCTAATTTGCGCTTAACAGCCAGTCTATTGCCAGCAAGTCTAATCAAATTAACGCTGGCGCATCACCCCTTCTTGAATCGTTGATGCGACTAAATTACCTTGGCGGTCAAAAAACTGGCCTCTTACCAAGCCTCGCCCAGAACTAGCACTTGGGCTGTCTATGGTATATAAAATCCAATCGTCCATTCTAAATGGGCGGTGGAACCACATAGCATGGTCAATCGTTGCCACTTGCATATTTGGCTGCATAAACGATACGCCATGGGGCTGTAATGCCGTAGGTAAAAACTCAAAGTCAGAGGCATACGCTAATAAGTAATTATGAATGCGTTGATCGTCGGGCATATCGCCATTGGCTTTAATCCAAATGTGCTTTACGGGCTCAATAACCTCTGGCTTAAACGGGTTATGAAAAGTAACCGGGCGCATTTCAATGGGCATTTCGCGTATAAACTTATTACGGATCACCTCGGGTATGTGGTGGGCGTTTTCTTGATAAAACTCAAGCGACGAGCGAAGCTCCTCTGGTGGCGGTACATTAGGCATGGTTGCTTGATGCGATAAGCCTTCTTCTTCACCCTGAAACGACGCAGTCATATAAAAAATAGGTTTACCGTATTGTATAGCGCTTACTCGGCGGGTGCTAAAGCTTTTACCATCGCGGATGGTTTCTACGTCGTAAACAATCGGTTTTGCGGCGTCGCCGGGGCGTAAAAAGTAAGAGTGTAATGAATGAACAACACGTCCTTTTGGTAGCGTTTCTTTTGCAGCAGACAGCGCCTGCCCCATTACTTGACCACCAAATACCGCTCTAAACCCTAGATCTTGGCTTTGCCCACGATATAAACCTTGTTCAATTTCTTCAAGTGACAATAACGATAATAAATCATCTAATACTTGGCTCATTTGCTGTTCTCTCAATCCCCAGATAAGCTAATGATACTATACAATGCAGCTATGTAAATCTAACTAAATGAGTAACGCTATGAATTATTGGCTATTTAAAACTGAGCCCGATGCTTTTTCGATTGATGATTTAAAAACAGTGCCGCAACAAACCACTCTGTGGGAAGGCGTGCGTAATTATCAGGCACGTAACTTTATGCGTGACGATATAAAATTGGGTGACTTAGTATTTATTTACCACTCTAGCTGCAAACAAGTAGGCGTTGTGGGTATAGCCACTGTTACTAAAGAAGCCTACCCCGACCCAACTCAGTTTGATTTAAATAGTGACTATTACGATGCGAAAGCTACGCCCGACAAGCCACGCTGGTTTGTAGTTGAAGTAACCTATAAAAGCCATTTAAACAAACGCGTTAGCTTAAAAGACATTAAAGCAAACGAGGCTATTACCGAGTTAGCCCTTAAAAAAGCAGGCCGCCTTTCGGTAATGCCAGTCACACAAAACGACTGGGAGCAAATAATAGCCATGAGCAATTAAGCTCATTAAGCAAATATCAAGCTGTAATAGTAGCTAATCATTAACGGGCTAAAGCTTGGCTATGTTTGACCTCATTTGGCCGTGTTTGATACGATCCCCCGCGAGTTATAATTGGGGGATTAATGAAACTACTGTATTGGTTAGATGAATGGTTAACGCTTTGCCGTGATGAACAACAAACTAAGCTGCCTATGTGTGGCGGCGACCTACTCGGCGATGTGTATGTAAAATACGACTTTGTTGATTTAAATAAGCCCCTGCTTTTTACTTTTTCCCCCGCGGGGACCAACGTCCAAGAACATGACCTAACCGATGATTTTGCCCCTTGGGGCTATCACTTAGCGCAAAAACAAAAAGTTAATGTTATTTCGTTCCAACATTTAGGCAAAAGCAATTGGTTTAGAAGCCGTAATTTAATCTTTTTTTTGGAGCAGTTATCAAGCTTACTTACACCGTTTAAGTGCCGCTTAGGCTATGGCCTTAGTCGCGGTGGTTTTGCTGTTGGTGCGTTTGCAAAATTACTTAAATTAGATCAGGTTTTATTTTTTCATCCTGTTAGCACCAAAAACACCGAAACAGTTCCGTGGGACACCCGCTCCAGCACAGAGCTTGCGCAGCAATTTGATTGGCAAAGTGAGTATAACGACCTCGATTTAGGCCATGCTAAGGGGTATATAATTTATGACCCCACCAATAAAATAGACCGCCTACATGCTAAGCGGTACCCACAACTGACTCATTTAAGAGTGTTTGGCATGGGCCACGGTACCCACGCAAGCTACCTCACTAAGTTTGGCTTTTACAAACAAGTGGCTGTTGATTTTATACGCCACCAGCAGATTGATATAGCGCAGTTTCGTTTGCAAACCAAAACCTTGCGCTTAAAAGAAGAGTATTATCAAAGCCTAAATAAGGCAAATGCGACTTCGCCTCACCGCTTGGCATTATTAAGTACAGCACATCAGATTTTAGCAGATGAAAAAGAAGTACATGTGCAAGAACATCAGGCTAAAATAGATATTCAGCCGTTAATAGATGTCGCACTTAAACATCAAGATGAACACCCAAATGATGCTATTCAGTTATTAGAAGTTGCCCAACAAATAGTGCCAGATGACCCGCTGGTTGAGCACAAACTCAAGCAGCTAGAATAGACCTATGACGGTTTATTCTTCTTTCTTTTTTTGTGACCATGCTTGGGCACAATCGTAAAATACATAAAAAGCCCCAGCCACGAAAAAATAATTACGCCTAATAACCAGCCGTTTTTTTCGTGGCCTTGGGTGCGCTTACTATTAACCACTATCACCACGGGTAATATATAAGCGCTTAAAATAATTATTAAAAATACTACTTCATTCATTATTTAACCTAAGCCTTGGTTATTTGGCCAAGCTTTGCCAATCTACTTCATTTGTTAGCACACGTTCAAGGGCAATGTAGTGCAGGATATCGCCCGCATTTACCTTGTAATCAAGTGGCGGATTTAAATCCATATTTTGTGCACTTAAGTTATGCGCCACCCCTAACAAAATAGCATTATAGTCATGCTTAAAATGATGAAATAAAGTACCAAACTCCATCTCTTCGCATTCACTTGGAATAGCTAGGCTAAACTGCGTGTCGCCGTGCAATGTAGATAATAGCTCTTCTTGTACTCGACTCGAGCCTGGGTCTTGCATTGAGCGTACTAAAATCTCAGCCGACTTAGCGCTACTACACTCTACATTTTGACAATGCTCAAGCAACATATCGACCTTGGTTTCATCTAAAAAGTGCGCGCTAATATGGCACTCATCTTTAACTAAACGGCTAATACGCAGTGCCGTTGTAAATGTTTGGTCGTCATCTTGCCCATCAATAATAACTTTGTCGGCACGGCTAATAGCTACGCGCTCAAGTTCTTCTAAATCGGTAAAACTTGTTAGGCGGGCAAAGTCGACATTTTCATTAGTTAAAAATGGGTGATCCATTTGCTCGGTCACCGCCAACAAAATACGGCGGTCGGTACGTTTGGTATCGGCAAGGATATAATCAATCATTTTTTTTGTTCGGGTATCGTGCCAACCAAAAATAATAATGTGGTTGTTACTGTGAGCAAAGTTTTTATCACCAGTCATAGCGCGCCTAATTAAGTAAGTCACTGTTTGCCCTGTTTTTCCTAACAGAACGCCAAATAAAGCTAATCCAAATGGAATTTGTATTAAAGCCACAACCCAACGTCCCAGCTCGCTGGTTGGGCTAAAATCGCCGTAACCCACTGTTGAGGTAGTTACTGTGTAGTAGTAAAAAAAGGTCGTAAACGAGGTAAGCGCTTGCTCATTTGCAATAAATAGCAGCCCCCAAGTCACTAACATATGAGCAAGTATTGCAAGCACCACGGCTTGCCAGCTCAGCTGATCGATATGAGCACGAACAAGTAGCGCTAGCCTCTTAAATATTACCGGCATGATACAAAATCTTTGTTAGTAAATTATCTATAAACAGTACGTTACTGTAAGCCATGCTTTTAAGCAACGTTTAAGCCTTTAAGTAAGACCTGTTACCCTTTTAGGATTAAATTTTGTTCAACCTATAAGATACTCAGGCCCTAAAATATAAGACTAAATGCGGGTTTGCTAATGTGCTAAGAGCATGATTAATTATAATAAGACTAAAAAACACACAGACACATTATGCTTAATAAAATTGCCACACCGTTTACCAAATTAGTAGAGCGCTACTTACCCGACCCTTTTATATTTGTCATATTGCTGAGCTTAATTACTTTACTCTCTGCCAGTATTTTTACCCCCGCAACACATATTGAAGTTATTAACGCATGGGGGAGTGGTTTTTGGAACCTGCTTAGCTTTGCCATGCAAATGCTATTAGTGCTGATTACAGGTTACATGCTAGCAAGCACGCCTATAATCAATTCGTTATTAAACAAACTGGCGGCGCTTGCTAATTCTGCGCCAAAAGCGATTATTTTAGTCACGCTTATTTCGCTATTAGCCAGCTGGCTTAATTGGGGGTTTGGCTTAGTTATTGGGGCTTTATTTGCCAAAGCAATTGCTAGGCAAACACAGGTCGATTACCGCCTATTAGTTGCCAGTGCTTATTCTGGCTTTGTGGTGTGGCATGGCGGCTTAGCAGGCTCAATTCCGCTTACGATTGCTACCGAAGGGCACTTTTCACAAAATAGCATTGGCATAATTAGTACCGAGCAAACCCTGTTTGCTGGTTTTAACATAGCAATATTAATTGGCTTATTTATTATTATGCCGTTGGTTAACCGCTACATGCTACCCAGTGATAAAAACAGCGTGTATGTAGACCCAGCACTTATTAAAGAGCCCCAGCCCGCACATGAAAAAATTACTCGCCCTGCTCAGCATTTAGAACACACAAAGCTGCTTGGCATTTCGATTGGTTTACTTGGCCTTTGCTATTTGGCGTATTACTTTATAGTTGCAGGCGGTAGCCTAAACCTAAACAGTATTATTGCTGTGTTTTTGTTTTTAGCCATTACCTTGCACCAAACACCCCATAACTTGCTTAATAGCTTGCAACAAGCAATTCCTAGCGGTGCGGGTATTGTCATTCAATTTCCGTTTTACGCAGGTATTATGGCTGTGATGGTCGACAGCGGTTTAGCACAACAAATATCGCGTGGTTTTATAGCTGTTGCTGATGCCGATAGCCTGCCATTTTTTAGCTTTATAAGTGCAGGGCTTGTTAATATGTTTGTACCTTCTGGTGGCGGCCAATGGGCAGTACAAGCACCTATTGTTATACCAGCAGCGCAAGAGCTGGGCGCCGATATATCACGCGTTGCTATGGCGGTTGCCTGGGGTGATGCGTGGACCAATTTAATTCAACCCTTTTGGGCTTTACCGGTATTAGCCATTGCAGGGTTAAAAGCAAAAGACATTATGGGGTTTTGTGTTGTGCAGTTATTTGTAACGGGGGTATTTATATCGCTAGTGCTGAGCTTTTACTAACCCTTAATAACGCGCAGTATTTAGGTATACTGCGCGTATAGCGATTAGCTCGATAAAATCGTCATCGGCAGGCTAAGTATTGGGTTTTCTGAATCTGCAAAGTGCATCATCACTGCCACATGGCCTGCAACTACAATAGCGTACATAGCGGCTGAAAAACCTTGGCCGTATTTATCAAGCGGCAATAAATGCGAGTAATGTCGACCGCGCCATTCAAATACGATTTCCAGTGCGCCCACAAACAAAAAGAATACCAGTAACATTAAACCAAATGTATAACTAAGCCATAAGCCAAATAACACACCGAGTAAACACACACTTAAACCGACCCAAGAGCGCATTGAAAAGCTGATACTTTTTAGTACATGGCCGCCATCAAGCGGTAAAATAGGCAAAAGGTTAAACAAATTCAATAAGGCACTGAGTACTGCAACACCGGCAAATATGTCCATTTCGGTGGCGTAATATAAAACCACACCCAGCACTGAGGTAAATAAACCAAACGCTGGCCCCATGAGGGATATAACTACATCTTGCCAACGTGTTGTTATTTTATCGTCACTTACAGCCAATCCGCCTACAAAAGGAATAAGGTAAATACCCTTGGTTTTTATGCCAAAGTATTTCATGGCTCTAACGTGTCCGTATTCATGTACCACTAAACAGGCAATTAGCATTAGTGCAAATTCAATGCTAAATAGCCAAGCATAGCCGGCAACCGATGCACCTGCCAGCGCCACCTTAATTACTTTTGCACTTTTAAATAATTTAAAGCCCAGTGCCGCTAGCCCTAAAAAGCCTTTTTTGGGCTGGCTATTTACCGGCGCAGGTAAAGCTAGTTCAGTAGCAAACACACCATCAACAAATAACGATAAAGACTGCTCATGAACATGTGAGCTATCAATCCCTATTTGCTTATTATCTAAAGTAAATTCGGCGTAATGCTCTTTGGGTGTTGCAAAGCTTATGGCCTGTTGATTATGAAATATTTGTACTATTTTATGCCCAGATACCATTAGCGTTAATGGTTGCTCTGCAAGCATGAGATCGATTTTTATCATGACTAAAACCAGTTAAAACAATGGCGCTAGTATACCGATGAATTAAAAAAACACGAATTGCCTTAAACCATAAGAGCAAAAGCACTTAGAAGATAAAAAATAATATAAAACTAAGCTGACAAAAGGCTGATCAGGCGCTATTTTTACAGTACTAATATATTAAGCAGTTACAAGGATAGAGCATGTCGATTTCGGTACCCAATATTTTAGTTGTGGATGACTCAAAGGCGATTTTAATTGTTATGGAGGCCATTTTAAATGAGCTAGGAGTCTCGAATAAAGTTACAAAATGCCTGAGTGCTCAGCAAGCGCTAACTCACGTAACCGACGATATAAACTTTTACGATATTGTATTTACAGACTTAAACATGCCTGAAATGGATGGTATGGAGTTTATAAGAAAACTAGGCGAGCTTAATTTCACAGGCGCAGTAGTTATAATTTCGGAAATGGATCATAAAGTTATTAACCTAGCTGCCAATTTAGCGCGTCATAGCAATATTCATTTAGTTGCAAATTTAGCTAAACCCGTGCAACTTAGCCAAGTAAAAACCGTTTTACAAAAAGCAAAGCACTTAGCAGTACATAACGACCTTTCTCATGCCTCTATTTCAGAAAAAGCATTGCATGAGGCAATCAATTTAAACGAGATAATCCCTTACTATCAGCCAAAAATAAATTCTCAAACCAGTGAAATAGAAAGTATTGAGGTGCTAGCGCGCATCGTTAAAACGCACACTGGCGAAATTATCTCGCCCAATCGGTTTATTTCGTTATCGGAGCAGTCGGGGTTAATTAATCAAATTACCTTTAGCTTATTTGAGCAAGCCACCAGCGACTTAAAAGCTATACGTACAAACATTGCTGCGCATCTAAAACTGGCTTTTAACCTATCTCCCACGCAACTAGATGATTTAAGCTGCCCCAACAAGCTGATGCTTATACTGCAGCTCAATGAGCTATCACCTAGTGATATAATTTTAGAGATTACCGAGCAACATGCGCTGTCTAGCCTTTCTCAACTAGAAACCTTAAACAGATTAAGAATGCATGGCTTTGGCATATCATTGGATGACTTTGGTGTAGGTTTTACCAACATGAATCAGATTAAGCGTCTGCCTTTTACTGAAATAAAAATTGACCGTACACTTATTAGTAATATTGAAACAGATCAGTTTTCGCAAGTGGTGGTCAGCTCACTGGTTGATATTGCCAGCCAAGAGCAATTAGCCCTTGTGGCCGAAGGCGTAGAGCGCGCCGAAGAATCACTCTACTTAAAAAACTACCGCACTAATTTAGCCATGCAAGGATTTTTGTTTACCTGCCCTAAAGCCAAAGACGATTTTATAGAGTGGGCACTAAACTGGGTAAATACGACGGGGGGCACAATTAAACGCTAACCTTCGACCCCGTCGTAATTATTTATTATCTCGGGGCGTGTCGTCATCTTCACTAACTATGTGCTCGCTGCTTGCTAAACGCTGGCGCCAGCGCTGCTTGGCAACCATGCGCATATTGGTCGATTGGTCGCGCTCATCAACAATTTCAAGCCCCATAAGGGCTTCTATCATATCCTCGAGGGTTACAATGCCTTGAACATCACCGTATTCATCAACAATTAAACATATGTGAGTACGCTGTTTAAGCAAGGTTTGTAGTAGCGATGACACATTATGCCCTTCGGGTACCGTATGAATAGGCTTAACTAATTTGCTAATTTTATAATCGGTACCTAAGCGGTGATAAGCCAACATAATATCGTTTTTATGCACAAAGCCAATTATGTCATCGGCGTCTTTATCAAACACTAACACGCGCGAAAATGATGACGAGCCGTGCTCGCTCATGTACTGATCGACCGTTAACCCTTTATGTACTTTATACAGCACAGTACGCGGCGTCATTAAGTCGGTTAATTTAGCATGCCTAAAATGTAAAAGGTTGCGGATTATTTCTGACTCATCGGCATGAATCGCCCCTGTTTCGGTGCCTATATCTGCCATGGCTTCTATTTCTTGGCGAATATAAAAAGCCTCATCGTGCTTGGCCCCCATTAAATTAGTAAGCTTTTGAGCAAGCCACACAAATGGTTTTAGCGATATCACTAAAAAGCGTAAAGAATAGGTCACGCTAGGGGTTAAGGCACGCCAATAATTGGCCCCTAAGGTTTTTGGAATAATCTCTGAAAGTACCAATACTAAGAGTGTCATTATGGCAGAGGCAATTCCTACTGCAGCATCTGAAAAAACCACAGCGGCTTGTGCACCCACACCTGCAGCACCGGCAGTATGGGCCACTGTGTTAAGCGTTAGTATTGCAGCAAGCGGTTGATCTACATTATTTTTTAGTTTTTCGAGCTGCTTTGCAAGTTCAGGCTGTTTTTTGCGTAATAGCGCCACATAGCTGGGCGAAATACTTAACAGTACAGCTTCCATTACAGAGCATAAAAAAGAAATAACGATGGCAGCAACCATGTACACAATCAGTAAAGTCACTTTTTCTCCGATGAGTTGAACATATGGGCATGGTAACAATACATGCTATATTTGGCCAAATAACTATCAATAATAGGCACAAATATGAGAATTAGCTCACCTTGGACCACAAAAAATAAATTACTAAAACAAGCTGCTACCTTTTTTGCTCTTGGCAGCTTGAGCTTAACAGCAATAGCAGCCCCGCTAGATAAATCAAATATCGAGTTTATTGGCCCTTTAGGCGAAAACATGCAAGTTAAGCCCTTTCAAACACCACACGGCCAAGTCATTATTAATAACTTATTAGAGCAGTTGCAACGTAATACGCAAAGTGTGTCTGTATTTGGTAAAAAGCATAGCTGGCAGCCGTTTAATAAAGTAAACGCACTTACTTTAGGTGGCCTACAAGCGCTTAAGTTCAATCTTGAAACAACCCGCTATAGCCAAGGCACATTAACTATAAAAGGGATAGAGAACGCTCAGTTGTTTATTGATGCCAAACTTCAAAAAGGCGATAACCACACATACTCTTTATCGTTAACTAATGGCTCTCATAGTGTGATTGTAGTGGCGCAACAAGTGGCTAACTGGAACAACGTTTCTCTCGATTTTGAACCCAAAGCCGACACTGACAACATTACAATTAACACCTCTACAACTAAGCGACTTTCAGCCGAGCAACTTTTTGATGCACCCACCATTAGTGGACTTTCTTTAGCGCCCGATGCTAAGCAATACGTTACCAGCACACGCAGCTATTCAAATAAAACAGCTAACCAAGCAAACGTGGTAACTGAGCTTAAAAATAGCCAAAATCAAACCTTGTATCGCTTTGAAGGCCAGCAACCAAGCAATATGGTATGGAGTCCCAATAATCAATTTTTAGTTTATATGTTAGGGAGTGAACTAAAACAGCTAAACCGTAAAAACCTCAGCATTAAAACATTGGCCAGAGAGCTTGAAGGCGCAAGTAACTTTAATTTTTATAATAATAACAGCCTTATTTTTAGCTGGTCTAAAACCCCCGAAGACAACAACAGCTTAACTAAGCACTACAAAGGCCTTCAAGATAGATGGTCATACGCACGCAACGTAAGTCAGCTCTATATGTTAGACACCAACAGCGGCTTAACCAAAGCGCTTAGCCAAGGCCCTATTTCGCATAGCTTTGAAGATGCAAACACTAATCGTGGCAAAGTATTAATGAGCCGCCAAGTTATGGTTATGCAAGCCACTACCCACCCAGAAACTGAACTGGTGGAACTTGACTTACAATCGAATAAAATAACGTCTTTTGGTAAATTTAAAACCTTTAACCATGCAAAGTACGCCAACAAAGATGTGTACGTTGTTGCTGGCCCAGATTTTAAAAATGGCGCAGGCCGTGCCCTTCCAAAAGGGATGTTAGCTAATAATTACGACGGCCAATTGTACTTACTTAGCGATAACGGTAAAAACGTAAAAGCGCTTAGTAAGCAGTTTGACCCCGCTATAGGTGAATTACATGTGCTTGATAATGGCGATGCGCTTATAAAAGTAACCGAGCAAGATACCCAACCTTTGTATTTATATGACTTAAGCAAACAGCGCTTTAAAAAACTTAATACGGGTTTAGATATCGTTGAGCAATTTAGCTACTCGCACGAGAGAAACCCGCAAGTGCTACTAAGCGGTACCACAGCATCCACCCCTCAGCAGCTTAAACGCTTAAATATAAGTAAAAATAAAACAGACCTAATCTGGGACTCTAAGCCGCTTGCCTACGCTAATACACAAATACCGACTCTGGAAGAGTTTAACTTTACAAACAAAGACGGCGTAGAAATTACAGGGCGTGTGTACTTACCTACTAACCTAGATAAAACTAAAAAACACCCTGCACTTGTCTATTACTACGGTGGCACCTCACCGGTTACCCGTGGTTTTACAGGGCGCTACCCATTTAACTTGTGGGCAGCAAATGGCTATGTTGTTTATGTATTGCAGCCAACAGGGGCAACTGGCTTTGGGCAAACATTTTCTGCTCAGCACGTTAACGCCTGGGGCGATTATACCGCTAGCGATATAATGCAAGGTACGCAGGCCTTTTTAAAAAAATACGATTTTGTTGATAGCAAAAAAGTGGGTAATTTAGGCGCCTCATACGGAGGCTTCATGACCATGCTACTTGCCACCAAAACAGACATGTTTAGTGCATCTATTGCGCATGCGGGTATATCAAACTTAACCTCGTATTGGGGCGAAGGTTGGTGGGGGTATTTATACTCAGGCGAAGCATCAAAAAATAGCTTTCCGTGGAATAACGCTTCACTTTATAGCGATCACAGCCCTGTATTTCATGCCGATAAAGTAACGACCCCTTTACTACTGTTACACGGCGATAGCGATACCAATGTACCTGTTGGCGAAAGCTTAACCATGTATACCGCCTTAAAGCTTTTAAATAAAGACGTAGAACTTATTGAATATAAAGGCGCCGACCATCAAATTTTTGCTCGTGATAAACGCTTTGATTGGTGGAACACCATGCTTGCTTATTTTGATAAACAACTAAAAGGCGAACCACAGTGGTGGGACGCAATGTATTCAGATAAGTAACACAGCGCTCAGCACATTTTTAGCTAAATGTGCTGAGCTTACTCACATAAACAGCAACCTTAGCTAAGCCGCCTTTTATATCTGAAACATAAAGTTACCGAAAAGTTACACCGCCCCCTTCTCAGCATTTAACGATTGGTGCTACCATACAGAGCTATAAATATACAAAAATAAGTCCTATGGCAATTAACGTTTTATTGGTTGAAGACGACGAGCTACTCGTTAAGCGCATCCAAAATCACTTTACAGACACCGAATTTTCGATAGAAATAGACCCCACAGGTGCCGATGCCCTAAACATAGTTAGGCAACGCGTAAACCTGCGCAGCGCTATTTCTCTTGCCATTATTGATATTGTATTACCCAAGCGAGATGGGTTGCAGCTTGCCAAAGAGCTCAACACTTTGACCGATATTGGCGTGATTGTTTTATCTAGCCGCGACTCTCAAGCCGATCGTATTGCAGGGCTTGCACAAGGTGCTGATGACTATATTTGTAAGCCTGTTGATTTATTAGAACTTGAGCTGCGCATGCGCGCACTTTATAAACGTATTGCAATTAATCAAGACGATGATGAAAGCGAAGAGTTTATAGAATACGCCGACTTTAAGCTCCACCCCGATAACCGCACATTAATTACCTCATCAGGTATTGAATCGCGCTTAACCGAAGCCGAGCACAAAGTGCTAATTTGTTTAATTAGCAACGCAGGCAAAGCAACCTCACGAGAAAAAATATCAGAAGAAATAGGCCAACCAGATTGGAGCCCAAATGACCGTACTGTGGATGTTTTAATTGGCCGTTTGCGTAAAAAACTATACGATGAAAAAGACCAAAAACGCATTGTAACCGTACGCGGCAAAGGTTACATGCTCTCAATTTAGCGCATTAAAATTTTAAACACAGAAAAACGCAGCAGGCTCCGAGCTTAGCACCTTAAAATGATTAAACATTATTGCGGTTCGGTATTATTTCCAGCAACGTTTAGTTTATTTAGTTAACTGCGCTAGTAACCGCTCAAAAGCGCGATAATTTAGCGCCTCTTTTAGCTCTTCTAAACTAATATGCTCTGCACCTTTTAAGTCACTAATAGTACGCGCCACTTTAATAACCCTATGGTAAGAGCGCGGCGATAACGACAGCTTTTCGCTAGCGCGTGCTAAAAACTGCAACTCAGCCGGAGCTAAAGTGCAATGTATATTCATTTCTTTATTATTTAATCGTGCATTAACCTTACCTTGGCGCTTTAGCTGTGCACTGTAGGCCGCTTCTACTCGGGCTCTTACTTGGGCGCTGGTTTCTTCAGGCTCGGTACTTTGTAGTTCAACACTTGTTAGTCGCGGTAGCTCTATTTGTAAATCGATACGATCGATAAACGGGCCTGATACGCGCGATAAATAGCGCATCACTTGGTCAGGTGTTGCTCGCTTATCATTATGACACCCGGTAGGGCTTGGGTTTAGTGCGGCTATAAGCTGAAACTGCGCCGGAAACTCCATTTGCCTTGCTGCCCGCGAAATAACCACCGAGCCGGTTTCCATGGGTTCACGCAGCGAATCAAGTACCTTACGTTCAAATTCCGGAAGCTCGTCCAAAAATAACACCCCGTTATGCGCAAGTGAAATTTCACCCGGTTTAGGGTTTGAAGAGCCACCAACTAAAGCGACTGCCGAGCATGTGTGGTGTGGGTTTCTAAAAGGCCGTTGGCGCCAATTATTTAGATCAATTGATTGGCCAATAATAGAATACAGTGCAGCCGTTGATATTGCCTCATCGTCAGACATGGTTGGCATTATCGTAGCCATACGCTGCGCTAGCATAGATTTACCCGTACCAGGTGGACCTAAAAAAAGTAGGTTATGGCCTCCAGCGGCGGCTATTTCTAGCACTCGCTTAGCACCGGGTTGGCCTTTAACATCACTTAAATCGAGTAAAAAGTCGGGAGACTGGGCGCAATCTGGGTATTCAATATTTAAAGGTAGTGGCTGCTGATTTAATAAATCCCCCCATACTTCTTGTAACGAGTTAACCGCTTTACGCTTAACGCCGTTCACCAAACTTGCGAGGCTATCGTTGGTAAAAGGTAAAAAGCAGCAACGGTTTTGCTCTTTTGCAGCAAGTACAGAAGGCAAAATGGCATTAACTCCCCGCACTTCACCATTAAGGGCAAGCTCACCGTAAAATTCATATTTATGTATATCTGGACACACTACCTGCCCCGAGGCCACTAAAATACCTACGGCAATGGCTAAGTCGAAGCGCCCGCCATCTTTAGGTAAATCGGCAGGAGCTAAATTTACGGTAATACGTTGATCAGGGAAACCAAATTGAGAGTTTTCTAGGGCGCTACGCACCCTGTCTTTTGATTCTTTAACTGAGGCCTCTGGCAGCCCAACAATATTAAATGCCGGTAAACCATTACCTAGGTGTACTTCTACAATAACCTCGGGGGCGTTTATACCCACTTGGGCACGAGAATAAATGCGAGCTAGCGACATTCCTTATCCTAATTAATGGTTTAATTAATTAGTTTAGTCAGAATATTTAAAAACGTGTACTGTGATTTGCCATTTAATAGCCGCAATACGAAGCAATAAGGTGGTTAGCATTGCCATTACCATGGCAAGTTCGGTCGCGAACGCAAAATAAATTCCCAGCGTATAAACTACACCGCCAGCAATACAGGTAATAGCGTATAACTCGCCTTTTAGCAGCATAGGGATTTCGCGAGCAAGCACATCACGGAGCATGCCCCCAAAGCAACCGGTAATTACACCCATAATAATCGCGGTCATATTTGGCATGCCGGCTAGTAAGGCTTTTTGAGTGCCCATTACCGCAAAAAATGCTAAACCAAATGCATCGGCAATTTGTAATGTGTAGTGCGGAATCGACTTTTGCTTGTTAATAAGCCGCGTGGTAATAAATACCGCGGCTAAAATAGCATAAAAAAAACTTTGATCGTGTAACCAAAATACCGGAACATCTAATATGAGATCGCGAACCGTACCGCCCCCAATCGCTGTTACCGCAGCTAATACTACAACACCAAAACCATCCATTTTCTTCTCGTGTGCGACCAAAGTACCTGTAACTGCAAACACAGCAATGCCGATTAAATCAAACCAGTGATAAAGTTCAGTCATGTGTAACAACCCAAAATTATTTGTGCCGTTTTAACATAAACTATACAAAGTTTTAAGTAATAACGTATTTTTAGAGAAGTTTATAATATTTATAGATATTACTCGGGGGTATAAATCTAAGAGTGCTTTATAGGGAAAGAAATATAAATTTCAGGCATAAAAAAACACGCTTTAAGCGTGTCGTTTCATTTTATGTATTTCAGTGGTTGCGGGAGCCAGAGCTTATGAAAGGTAAACCGACGACCTTTGCTGGCTTATACAGAGCTGAGACCGACGAGCTATCCATTTCACTGAATTTTAGACATAAAAAACACGCTTTAAGCGTGTCGTTTCATTCTATGTATTTCAGTGGTTGCGGAAGCCAGAGCTTATGAAAGGTGAACCAACGACCTTTGCTAGCTTATGCAGAGCTGAGACCGACGAGCTATTCATTTCACTGAATTTTAGGCATAAAAAAACACGCTTTAAGCGTGTCGTTTCATTTTATGTATTTCAGTGGTTGCGGGAGCCAGAGCTTATGAAAGGTGAACTGACGACCTTTACTGGCTTATAGAGAGCTGAAACCTACGAGCTATTCATTTCACTGAATTTCAGACATAAAAAAACACGCTTTTAGCGTGTCGATTTAATATAACTTATTATTTCAGTGGTTGCGGGAGCCGGATTTGAACCGACGACCTTCGGGTTATGAGCCCGACGAGCTACCAGGCTGCTCCATCCCGCGCCTGAAATATGTATACTTATTTAGCGTTGCTCACATTACAACGTGGCTGCCAACTTCCTAAAGGAAATTGGTTGCGGGAGCCGAATTTAAAGCGACTACCTTTGCGGCTAATGAAGAGCTGAGACCGACAAGCTTTTCTTTAACTAACATTTTACAGTAACCTCAAACCCCTGAAGGAAATTGGTTGCGGGAGCCGGATTTGAACCGACGACCTTCGGGTTATGAGCCCGACGAGCTACCAGGCTGCTCCATCCCGCGCCTGTATATTTTAAGTCTATCGACTACTTAATTTAATCTCTTAAGTTAGAGTTTACAGTAACCAAGCTTTTAAAAAATTGGTTGCGGGAGCCGGATTTGAACCGACGACCTTCGGGTTATGAGCCCGACGAGCTACCAGGCTGCTCCATCCCGCGCCTGTAATTTCTTTGAAATAGTTTCGTGTTAATAACGAGCCTGTTTCGAAGAGAGCGCTATAATATAGGAATAAACTTATATTGCAAGGCTTTAACTAGTTAATTGTGTTCAACCGAACAAAAAGCAATCAACAAGCACTATAAATAGCTATCTCTGATGTGGGCTTATCATTTTTTGAAACTCCCAATCTGGGTGTCCCATTACAATAAAGTCAGGATTTTCAGTGCTCTCACGCTGGTTATAAGTAAGCGGATTAAATTCTGCATCGGTTATACACCCGCCCGCTTCTTCTACAATAACTTGTGACGCGCCGGTATCCCACTCGCCTGTAGGGCCAATTCGTAAAAAGCAGTCGGCTTTACCCTCGGCAACTATACATGCTTTTAGCGAGCACGAGCCTACTGCAATAGTGGCAAACTGCGTATTTAAATACTGACTGACCGCTTCAATTTTTTGTCTACGACTTACTGCCAACGTTAGGTTATCGGGTGTTGCTACCGACATTTTTGTGTCGCTACCATTTTCTCGTTTAAATGCACCCTGATTAGCAGTAGCAAAGTAAGTGATCCCTTTTGCTGGCCAATGAATCACACCTAAAACGGGGTGGTTATTTTCAATAAGTGCAATATTAACGGCAAAGTCACCACTTTCTAAAATAAACTCGCCAGTGCCATCCATCGGATCTAATAACCAATATCGCTGCCAGTTCTTTCTTTGGGCAAGTGCCGGAATAGGCGTTTCTTCCGACATGATAGGAATGTCGGGCGCAAGCGCTTTTAAACCAGCAACAAGCACATCGTTAGACGCTAAGTCTGCTTTTGTAACAGGCGTAGAGTCTGATTTTTCTTGCTGGCCAATATCGTCTTTTTTATAAATAGCCATAATGGCATCGCCTGCACTTTGTGCAAGTTCAATACAAGGCTCTAGTAATTTATTCATTTGCAGCTCCAGACGCTAAATACTTATTTAATAATAGCAAAGCGGCAACACTGCGAGCTTCGGTAAAATCGTCTTGCTCTAATAATGACTGCCAATCTGTTAATGGCCACTTAACAACCACTAAAGGTTCGGGCTCATCACCTTCTAACGTTTGCGGATATAGTTGCTTAGCAAATAAAATATGCATGGTCGCGTTAAAGTAACTTGGCGCCATTGATACTACTTTTAGTGGCTCAAAAAATTCAGCACCAAAACCCACTTCTTCTTTAAGCTCTCTGTTTGCAGCTTGCTGTGGTGTTTCGCCAGGGTCTATCAAGCCTTTAGGAAAACCTAATTGGTAGTCGTTTGTGCCCGCGCAATATTCACGTACCAGTAGCATTTCGTTATCTGCAGTTATTGGTACAATCATTACAGCCCCGCGGCCACCGCCACGTATGCGCTCATACTGGCGCTCTTCGTCATTAGAAAACTTAAGCTCTAACGATTCAACAGTAAATAAACGGCTTTTAGCAACTACATTGTTACTAATAATTTGAGGCGGAGTTGGGTGCTTTTTCTGTGTCATTGGCGTTATTTTGCTATCATGGCAGTTGTGCTTAATCATAAACTTTTCACAAGGAAAAGCCCATGCTAAATTGGTCAAAAATCGATACCGTTTTACTCGATATGGACGGAACATTACTCGATTTACATTTCGATAGTCACTTTTGGCTTAACGTTGTACCAGAGCAACTTGCGCTCACTCGCAATATTACCCTTGATGAAGCAAAAGCCGATATGCACAAACGCTATCAAGCGGTAAGTGGTCAAATACAGTGGTATTGCTTAGATTATTGGCAAGAGCAACTCAATTTACCAATAATGGAATTAAAACGCCAAACCCAGCACTTAATAAAAGTACGCGAAGATGTGCCCCACTTTTTAACAGAGTTAAAAAAAGCAGGTAAAGAGCTAATTCTTTTAACTAACGCCCACCCTGAAAACGTCATGCTTAAATTTGAACATACCGCGATAGATAATTATTTAGATGGCGTGGTGTCTACTCATCAATACGGAGTGAGTAAAGAGCAGCAAAGTTTATGGCATCAAGTACAAAAAGACTTAGGGTTTAATAAGCAGCGCACTTTGTTTGTTGATGATAGTGTGCCAGTTTTAAATGCTGCCCGAGAATACGGCATTGAACATTTACTTGCGGTGGCCAACCCAGATAGCCAGCAACCACATAATGTAATAGCCGATTACTTAAACGTAACCGACTACAGAAACATAATCTAGCAGCTAGATTATTGTTGCGGGTAACGCGCCACTAGGCCTTGATATACTAACTTTGCAAAGTCGGCATGTTCGGTATCAAGGCTTTTAACGACTTCGACTAAATGCTCGTTATCTTCTTGGCCATTCCATACTTTGATGTAGCTGCCATCTTTGTAGCCATGATCTTGGCGGAAAAAGTTTAACGTGTTTTTACCTACGTAACCGCGGTATAAATCGTCAATATCCATCCCTATTTGCGCCATACACCCTGCAAACGCGGCCGCGTTAAAGGTTTTATTTGCAACTGCTGAAGCTGCTAATATTTCAAGAGTTTGTTTAAAGTCATCTGCGGCCTGTGGTGCGCTAAGTTCTTGTTCTAGCTGCTTAGCTAACTCTTCGTAAGAGGTTGTTCCGTCAATTTTTAACGACAAACCAAAATGAAATATATCAACCAATTCTAGAATGACTTGCTCGGTGTCTGGGGTTTGTTTTTTCCACCACTTCCAACCGTAATGATCTAGCATCTCTGCACACTCTACCCAAATGGCTCTGTACCACTCAAAGCCTTGGCTAAACCATTGAGCATGAACTTTAGTGTTCATGGCATTTTGCATTTCTAGCATTACTACTAGCTTATTTAAGTTGGCTGACATATTGTTTCCACTTGAGCTTTTAAATTACGCTTATGATACAGGCAAATAATAAAAAGTGCATTTTTGATCTATTATAAACAGCACATAAAAACAGGGCAGGAAATAATGATGAGTAAAGTGTTACTGCATACCTTGGCGACTATTGTAATGGCTGCTTTTTTAGTAACGAATGCGCAAGCAAGTACAGAAGGAATTGCTACAGCCCCCGAGCAAGTATCACCATTATTACCGGGCTTAAGCGTGCCTAATATAACGCTCAAAGATCAACATGGTAATAATGTAGAGTTACAAAAGCGCTTTGCTGAAAAAACAACGGTACTTATTATTTACCGCGGTGGTTGGTGTCCTTATTGCTCAAAGCAACTGGCTGATATACAAAAAATTGAGCAGCAACTCGCTAATTTAAATGCGCAAATTATTGCAGTATCGCCAGATAGTCCAGAAAAACTAGCCCAAAGTAAAATAAGTTCGCCAAATTATTTACTGCTTTCAGATGATAGCCTAACCCTAACAAAGGCCTTAGGTTTAGCTTATTTTTTAGATGATAAAACAGCTGCTATCTATCGCAATAAGCGCGGTGTTAACTTTGTTGATGCCCAAGGTAAGGTAAACGTCGCCTTACCTGTACCGGCTGTATTTGTAATTGATAAAAGCGGCGTTGTGTATTTTCAGTACGCAAACCCTAATTACAAAGTACGTTTAACAGAGGAGCTATTATTAGCTGGCGTTAAATCAATAGAAAATCAATAATTTGTAGATATATACCAATCGACTTAAATATTTAACCATTCTAGGGTGCTAAATAGAGCGCTATAAATGCCTAATAACTTAACACAATTGATATTACAAAAAAGGCCAACTAGGTTGGCCTTTTAAACATTTAACGCGAGCCACTAAACTCAGCCCACGACTCTATTAAATCTATAAAATCTTCAAAGCCACAACCACTCACTAGGCCATTTTCTTCAAGCATTAAGTCATCATCTTGATAGGCGACTAAATCTTCGCTGTCTTGGTGTAGAGCATGGGCTTCAAATAAGGCTTCGTCTTTAGAGAGTATTAAGTCTATCTCTTGGCCTTTTAACGTTATTGGCTCGTAACTTGTTTTTACCGAGCTAATAAGTGCTTGTACCATCGCGACTTTTTCTTTGCCAATTTCTTCGTTTAACCAGCGGCCAATTAGGGCATGCTCGCTGCTTATTTTAATGCGCAGCCCACTAATAGGGTCACGTATAAATTGATATTCCATAATTTTTACTTTTAAAACGCTAATGCACTAATTATACCCATAAATAGCCTTAAACACCGACCCTAAAACGCAAAATAGCGCCAATGGGCGCTATTAAATAGGTGACATAAAAGCTAACTTCGCGATCTAAAACGTGCAGCATCTATAATCGACCATAAATAAATAATAGGCACGAGTACGAAGCCTACTAATACATAAATAAGTGCGTAACTAATTATAATAGCTAGCGCAAAAAAGATAGCGGCTAAAATTCGCCCTTGTACCAATTGCCCTAAACCAGGAAAAAATATATTACACAACGCTGCAATAACATTACCGCCAGAACCTTGATCAGCCATACTCACCTCTGTAGTTAATTAATTTTAAGTTTTAGTTATTTACTTACTATCACACTTTATGCCAATTTATTAAAGCTTAAAAATCAAATAGTTAAATTACTACTAAATAACTGCTTTAGTATTTTTTACTAAATATAGGTCAATTTGATTATTTTTATTATTAATTATCGTTACTTAAGAGTACACAAAAGCGACTAAGGGATTAGTTTTACAAGTATTTTTAGAATAGCTGTTCATAAAAACAGTATTTTATTTAGCCTAACAAAAACACCTGTTATACTGCCCTCATTATTGATTGAAAAGGCGTAACGATGGACGTTTCTGAATTACTCGATGGCTTAAATGACAAACAACGCGATGCCGTTGCAGCCCCACTACAAAACATGCTGGTATTAGCAGGTGCTGGTTCGGGTAAAACACGTGTTTTAGTTCATCGTATCGCGTGGTTAATGCAGGTTGAGCAAGCATCAGCCTATAGTATTTTTGCAGTTACTTTTACCAATAAAGCCGCTAAAGAAATGCGCACCCGTGTTGAAGAAACCTTAAAAGCCCCTGTCGGTGGCATGTGGATTGGTACATTCCATGGTTTATCACACCGTATTTTGCGCGCTCACCATCGAGAAGCAAACCTACCAGAAGCCTTTCAAATTTTAGACTCTGACGATCAACTTAGAATGATCAAGCGCTTATTAAAATCAATGAATATTGATGACAAAAAGTGGCCCGCCAAACAATTTGGCTGGTACATCAGCGCTAAAAAAGATGAAGCTCTGCGCCCTAAAGATATTCAAGCCTACGATATAAACGAGCAAATGATGCTGCGTGTATATGCCGCCTATCAAGAGGCGTGTGACCGTGCAGGTTTAGTCGATTTTGCAGAAATACTGCTACGTAGCTACGAAGTACTTAAAAATAACCCTACGCTACTTCGCCATTACCAGCAGCGCTTTGCCCACATGCTGGTAGACGAGTTCCAAGATACCAATACCATTCAATACGCATGGTTAAAGCTACTTGCTGGTGATACACAAAGCATTATGATTGTAGGCGACGATGACCAAAGTATTTACGGTTGGCGCGGCGCTAAAATAGAAAACATTAAACGCTTTTTAACTGATTTTGACGCCGAAACTATTCGTCTTGAGCAAAACTACCGCTCAACCGCGACCATTCTAAAAGCATCTAATGCGCTAATTAAAAATAATTCAGAGCGCATGGGTAAAAGCCTTTGGACCGATGGAAACGAAGGCGAACCTATATCAATTTATGCCGCCTTTAACGAGCTAGACGAAGCTCGCTTTGTAAGCAGCAAGCTACGCAGCTGGTTAAATGCCGGTAATGCATTGCAAGACGCCGCTATTTTATACCGTAGTAACGCGCAATCTCGTGTACTCGAGGAAGCCATGCTTCAAGAAGGCTTAAAATACCGTATTTACGGTGGTATGCGATTCTTCGAGCGTCAAGAAATTAAAGATGCGCTATCGTACTTACGATTGGTAGGAAACCGCCAAGACGACGCCGCATTTGAGCGTGTAATTAACACCCCTGCGCGCGGTATTGGCGATAAAACACTTAGCCATATACGCGACTGTGCGCGTGCTGAGTCTCTGCCTCTTTGGTACGCAGCTAAAGCTATTGTTGAACAACAGCATTTATCTGGCCGCGCGGCAGGTGCAGTATCTAAATTTGTAGAGCTGGTTGAGCACATAGAAGACAAAATTAGTGACCTTACACTGCAAGAGCAAGCCAAATACGCTATTCAAACCTCTGGCCTTATGGCTATGTACCAAGCTGAAAAAGGTGAAAAAGGCCGAGCTCGCGTAGAAAACTTAGAAGAGCTTATCAGTGCCTGCGATCAGTATGAACTCCCCGAAGAAGAAGAGTTTAGCTCACCACTACAAGGCTTTTTAGCTTATACATCGCTTGAGTCTGGTGAAGGCCAAGCCGATGAACACGAAGACGCTGTGCAAATGATGACTCTTCACTCTGCTAAGGGCTTAGAGTTTCCACTTGTGTTTATGGTAGGCGTTGAAGAAGGCATGTTCCCATCGCAGCAAAGTAATGAAGAGTCAGGGCGCTTGGAAGAAGAACGCCGCCTTTGTTACGTGGGTATGACCCGTGCCATGGACAAACTTTACATAAGCCATGCCGAAAGCCGTCGTTTATACGGCCAAGAAAAGTACCATAGCCCATCGCGATTTTTACGCGAAATACCCGAAGATTGCGTAGAAGAAATTCGTATTAAAACACAGGTATCACGACCGCCTGCTGCTGGACGTTTTAGCGCATCAGTAAGCCATGCTGTATTTGAAGAAAGTGGTTTTAACTTAGGCCAACGTGTACTACACGCTAAATTTGGTATTGGCACTGTGCTTAATTACGAAGGCAGCGGCGCGCAATCGCGTGTGCAAGTAAACTTTGACGACCTTGGCAGCAAATGGTTAGTAACCGCATATGCACGACTTCAAGCTGTATAAGCACTGTGTTGAGCAATTAACGCAGCAACTAACTGGCGCTAAGCATCGTCAGTTAGTGCTTATTACAGGCCAGCCTACTTGGTGCTATGAACTATTAAGCGCGTTAACCCGTTCGGATGATGTAAAGCTACTTTCAAGCAGCCTTGCCAATGCAAGTTGGCCTGAGCATACTCATCAACTACTTGGGCAAGAGTTTCCTCATGCCGTTTATGATGGCTTTAGTGGCATTTACCCCGATAAACTCGCTGCATTAGCCGGCACCGTAAAAGCCGGCGGGCTTTTATTTTTATTACTGCCTGATTTACAACGTTTAGCCTCATGGCAAGACCCTGCGCTGCAAAGCGTGCAGTCTTATGGGTGTAGTAATCAGCAAAGCTATTTTAATTTACGTTTTTCTCGCCTTTTACAAACGCTACCTGCCATACACTTTGATGAACACACTACCTTTAAACAGCCGCCGCTCAAAAGCAATGTAACAAATAAAATTGAGTATCAGGCGCAGCAACAATGCGTTGAGCAAATAATTAAGGTGGCCACAGGGCGTGCGAACAGGCCTTTAATTATTAATGCCGACAGAGGGCGAGGAAAATCAGCCGCGCTAGGTCTTGCAGCCGCAGCATTACATGATAAAAAAATCATTGTATGCGCAACACAATTTAGAGCCACCCATAGCTGTTTTAAGCATTTAGCTAAAACCTTACAGGTGGAATACAAGGCTCAGCAAAAACATTTAGCTAATTTACAATACATGGCGCCCGATGCACTGCTTAATCAGTTGCCGCCATGTGATTTATTACTGATTGATGAAGCCGCCGCAATCCCTGTCCCACTACTGTTAGCCATGTTAAAGCACTACCCGCGCATAGTCTTTGCGAGCACCTTGGTAGGCTACGAGGGTAATGGCCGAGGCTATACCATTCGCTTTACGCAACATATTAAAGCAAATTACAAAGCGGCAAAAATTGTAAACTTAGAAGAGCCTTTACGCTTTGCCAAGGGCGACCCTCTTGAGCAACATGTACGCACACTCTTTGCTTTAGATGCACAATATAACGAATACCCACCCGCTTTAAATAACATTGAGCACGTTGAAGTCACTCAACAGCAACTCGTTGACAATGAGCCTTTACTGCAGCAAATAGTTGCGTTGCTAGCACTTGCCCATTACCAGAGCAGTGTTAACGATTTACGCCAATTACTTGATGCCCCAGCGCAAAGGCTGTTTCTTAGTAGATGCGACATGCATGTTGTGGGTGTGTGTTTAATAGCAGTTGAAGGCGGTATGGATGCAGAGCTAGCTAAGCAAGTAATCAGTGGTGAGCGCCGCCCACAAGGGCATTTAATGGCGCAATCGCTCGCGCAATTAAGCGCACAGCCAAGCTATTTAACAAAACAAAGCGCACGCGTTATTCGTATAGCTGTTGCACCTAACCTGCACCAACAAGGCGTAGGTAAAGCATTGCTAGCGCATTGCCAACATCAGCTAACCCCCACCTGTAGTTATATAGGTGCAAGTTTTGGGGCTACAGCAGGGCTTTTACGTTTTTGGCAATCTCAGGGCTTTAGTGCTGTAAAGCTAGGTTATCAGCGAGATAAAAGCACGGGTGAGCACTCAGCCCTCGTTATTAAAGCATTAGACACATCCACGCAGGGCTTACATACCTTAGCTCAGCAATTTAAAAGTGATTTATTTTATGGTTTATTAACGCACTTTAGCCAACTCGACAGTGAGTTAGTCAGTGAGCTAATAAGTAAATTTATCGATGAATCTAGCGTGCCCAGCCCACCTATAAACACTGCAATTAGTTCAATAAATCGCTTTAATACCGCGCCAAAACTATGGTATTTATTTAACCACTCCCCATCCTGCCTAATGGCAACTAAAAGCGAAGATCGCCACTTGCTGATACAAATGGTATTACAAAACCACAGTAATGAGCAGCTAATCAAGCAACATCGTTTAAGTGGAAAAAAAGCCTTAGAGCAACAATTTAAACTCGCAGTTAAGTCACTAATTAAAAAACCACACAACCTTTAAGCTATTTATCTATTTTGTTCTATCCTTAAAGCATTACAAGGCAATTAAAGATAAAGGTATGGAATTCATAAACTTTCAAGTGGGCTCTAAAACTATTTCACTTAAAATTCTCGATATTTTACTCACCGAGCGGTTTGATAATAACCTCACTACATTGCCAAATAACAATAAGAGCTTTATTGGTGTAAAAGACTACATGGAAACACCCACGCCGGTGTTCGACCTAGGTGTTATTTTAAATGGCAGCTCTACAGAGCAAAGTAATAAAAAAGCACTTAATGAGCTAAGAACCTGGCAAGCCTCGCTTAATGATTGGTTTAGCCAATTTGAAAAAAGCATCGCGCAACAGAGCCACGTAATAACAAACGATAAAACTCAGCTGCACAACATCGCCGTATTTTATAAAGAGTTTAAAACTGACAACAGTGACCTAAAAACTATCATAGAAAAACTTGATGAGCCTTTTCAAGCGCTAGTAACAGCAACAGATCGCGCAGTTAGTGCTCATAACGAGCAAGACTATAAACAAGCCAGTAAATATTTAGCGAGTATAAAGCGCAACAGCTTTATGCAATTACAACGACTGTTTGATGCGGCAAAAGAGCAAATAACACTCGATTATAAACCTATTATTGTTTTTACTACTAAAGATGGGCTCAACCCGCATATCGGATTACTAGTAGATAAAGTAGAGGACAATATAGATTATAAAAAAGAAGACATTAAGCCACTCGATAAATTAACCGAAGTAGGCTTTGATATAGACCCGCAAACCAAAGGCATGATGCGAGGGCTAATAAAGTTAGCCGAAAAACACAGTGTTTTAATAGACCCTAGCGCAATATTTAGACCTGATCATTTAGCACAACAGGAAGACGAAGAAACACAAGCGTATGGTTTATTCTAAACATAAAAAAGCCGAGAAGGCTCTCGGCTAATTAACTTATAGCAACACGTTATACAGTAGCTATAATATCTTCAACTGGTAAACGCGCTTTAGGTTTGCCAAAGTTCCAATCTTCTTCTTCAACTGGGTAGCCCATTGCAAGTGCCACTTCACAAATATGACCATCAAGCTCTTCGCTAAACTTCTCACCGATTAACTCTGGGTCAACACCTTCCATAGGCGTAGATGCAATATTTAAACGCGCCAGTGTATGCATAATGTTACCCAGTGCTAGGTAAACTTGTGCTTTAGTCCAGCTGCCATTGTAGCCATTTTCATCCGTATTCATTTCAGCAAAAGCGTAGGCACCCATAAAGCTTTCACGCAGTTGCGCTGGTAAGTGACCAGAGCTCACTTCAACATCCACACGTTTAACAAACTTCTCTTTAGTAAACTTAGGATCGTAAGCTAATAACAGCGTATGCGACGCTTCTTTAGCGTGTAATTGATTAAACTGGTGCTTGTTAGCAAATGTATCGTGCAAACGCTGCTTAGCTTCATCACTTTCTACCAATACAAACTTCCAAGGTTGAGAGTTGATTGAAGAAGCAGACAAGCGAATAGCTTCTTTAATTACGTCAAGATCCGCCGATGAAATACGTTTGCTCGTATCGTATTTTTTAGCCGTGTAACGGTTATGTAAGTCTTTAATAATTTGATGAGACATGCTCTTCTCCCCTTTGGTAAGGTATGTAAATACAAGATGGAGCAAGTTTATAGGGTTTGCTATCAATTGATAATTAGCAAAATACTTAAAAGACTTTCTAAAAAAATTTGATAATAGATCAAGCTCATACCTTTTGGAGTAACAGTGTTATTGGTGCGGGATCTGTAGTAACTAAAAATGTAGAGGCGGATACTGTTGTTGCTGGTAATCCAACTCGTGAGATAAGAACAATATATTTACCATACAAGGGTGTACGGCGAACCTTATCCGCGGGTTTCGTGATACTCAACCCACGCTACGGAGGTCGTGGAGACTGTGTAAAGGCAGGTATTTCTCTTTTCTGCAGACGTAAAAAGCCCGGCTCTTTCGAGTCGGGCTTTCTTGTATTTGAAGCCTGGCAATGTCGTGGTGCCCACAGCGGTAGAGAGTCACATAGCGGTAGAGAGTCACATAGCAGATGCTACATTATCATTGCGGGGAGTCGCTACGCTCGCCCGACCTACATTCTAGAAGTAGATGAGTGTGCATTAATTGTCCGCATTTCACTTTTCTGCGGACGTAAAAAAGCCCGGCTCTTTCGAGTCGGGCTTTCTTGTATTTGGAGCCTGGCAATGTCCTACTTTCACATAGCAAATGCTACACTATCATCGGCGCTGTTTCGTTTCACTACTGAGTTCGGCATGGGGTCAGGTGGGTCCAAAACGCTATGGTTACCAAGCAAATTAGGTGCAAAGGATTAAGGACAAGCACGTAGTGCTTCTTTTTCCTTTGCGCAAGGTGCCTCAATGTTAACGCTACGCGCTAAGAGTCACCTCATAAATCTGGAAAACATCTGATAATATTTTTTAAGTCTAAGTATTTATCTACTTTAGCTATTAACTTCTGTCGCTTGTTTCTGTCACAAAACGCGTTTGGCGTTGTATGGTTAAGCCTCACGGGTAATTAGTACAAGTTAGCTTAATGGCTCACACCACTTCCACATCTTGCCTATCAACGTTGTAGTCTTCAACGGCCCTTCAGAGACTTTAAAAGTCTAGTGAGAAATCATCTCGAGGCCTGCTTCGCGCTTAGATGCTTTCAGCGCTTATCAGTTCCGAACGTAGCTACCGGGCAATGCCATTGGCATGACAACCCGAACACCAGCGGTTCGTTCACTCCGGTCCTCTCGTACTAGGAGCAACCCCTCTCAATTCTCAAACGCCCACGGCAGATAGGGACCGAACTGTCTCACGACGTTCTAAACCCAGCTCGCGTACCACTTTAAATGGCGAACAGCCATACCCTTGGGACCGACTTCAGCCCCAGGATGTGATGAGCCGACATCGAGGTGCCAAACACCGCCGTCGATATGAACTCTTGGGCGGTATCAGCCTGTTATCCCCGGAGTACCTTTTATCCGTTGAGCGATGGCCCTTCCATTCAGAACCACCGGATCACTATGACCTACTTTCGTACCTGCTCGACGTGTCTGTCTCGCAGTTAAGCTGGCTTCTACCATTACACTAACCGTACGATGTCCGACCGTACTTAGCCAACCTTCGTGCTCCTCCGTTACTCTTTGGGAGGAGACCGCCCCAGTCAAACTACCCACCAGGCACTGTCCGTAACCCCGATTCAGGGGCCAACGTTAGAACATCAAAACTACAAGGGTGGTATTTCAAGGACGACTCCACAACAACTAGCGTCGCTGCTTCAAAGTCTCCCACCTATCCTACACATGTAGGTTCAATGTTCAGTGCCAAGCTGTAGTAAAGGTTCACGGGGTCTTTCCGTCTAGCCGCGGGTACACAGCATCTTCACTGCGATTTCAATTTCACTGAGTCTCGGGTGGAGACAGCGTGGCCATGGTTACACCATTCGTGCAGGTCGGAACTTACCCGACAAGGAATTTCGCTACCTTAGGACCGTTATAGTTACGGCCGCCGTTTACCGGGGCTTCGATCAAGAGCTTCGTCCGAAAACTAACCCCATCAATTAACCTTCCGGCACCGGGCAGGTGTCACACCGTATACGTCATCTTGCGATTTTGCACAGTGCTGTGTTTTTAATAAACAGTCCCAGCCACCTGGTCACTGCGGCTCCCGTCCGCTTAGAGAG
>NZ_JALNTP010000004.1:347943-349777 GCF_023161805.1 Pseudoalteromonas sp. 1CM17D
CTAGCCTACTCACTTTCACATGGACAACCATCGCCATGCTTGCTTAGCCTTCTCCGTCCCCCCATCGCAATTATACCAAGTACGGAAATATTAATCCGTTTCCCATCGACTACGCCTTTCGGCCTCGCCTTAGGGGTCGACTTACCCTACCCTGATTAACATGGGATAGGAACCCTTGGTCTTCCGGCGTGCGGGTTTTTCACCCGCATTATCGTTACTCATGTCAGCATTCGCACTTCTGATACGTCCAGCATACCTCCCGGTACACCTTCAACCGCTTACAGAACGCTCCCCTACCACTCATCCTAAGATGAATCCGCAGCTTCGGTGCATAGTTTAGCCCCGTTACATCTTCCGCGCAGACCGACTCGACCAGTGAGCTATTACGCTTTCTTTAAAGGATGGCTGCTTCTAAGCCAACCTCCTGGCTGTCTGGGCCTTTCCACATCGTTTCCCACTTAACTATGACTTTGGGACCTTAGCTGGCGGTCTGGGTTGTTTCCCTCTTCACGACGGACGTTAGCACCCGCCGTGTGTCTCCCGGATATTACTTTACGGTATTCGGAGTTTGCAAAGGGTTGGTAAGTCGGGATGACCCCCTAGCCTTAACAGTGCTCTACCCCCGTAAGTATTCGTCCGAGGCTCTACCTAAATAGATTTCGGGGAGAACCAGCTATCTCCCGGTTTGATTAGCCTTTCACTCCTAGCCACAGGTCATCCCCTAACTTTTCAACGTTAGTGGGTTCGGTCCTCCAGTTGATGTTACTCAACCTTCAACCTGCCCATGGCTAGATCACCGGGTTTCGGGTCTATACCTTGCAACTATTCGCCCAGTTAAGACTCGGTTTCCCTACGGCTACCCTAATCGGTTAACCTCGCTACAAAATATAAGTCGCTGACCCATTATACAAAAGGTACGCAGTCACCTAACAAGTAGGCTCCTACTGCTTGTACGTACACGGTTTCAGGTTCTATTTCACTCCCCTCACAGGGGTTCTTTTCGCCTTTCCCTCACGGTACTGGTTCACTATCGGTCAGTTGGGAGTATTTAGCCTTAGATGATGGTCCACCTATATTCAGTCAAAGTTTCACGTGCTCCGACCTACTCGATTTCACTTAAAATGTCTTTTCATGTACGGGACTATCACCCTGTATCGTGGCACTTTCCAGAGCCTTCCATTAACACATAATAAGCTTAAGGGCTGTTCCGATTTCGCTCGCCGCTACTATCGGAATCTCGGTTGATTTCTTTTCCTACGGGTACTTAGATGTTTCAGTTCTCCGCGTTCGCCTCGTTAACCTATGTATTCAGTTAACGATACCTGCAAGCAGGTGGGTTTCCCCATTCGGAAATCCTAGTCTCAAGCGCTTTTTACTAGCTTGACTAGGCTTATCGCAAGTTAATACGTCCTTCATCGCCTCCAACTGCCAAGGCATCCACCGTGTACGCTTAGTCACTTAACCATACAACCCAAACGGGTCTTTGTTATGTGACAGTTTAACTTCGCCAGAAGTTAATATTGAATACTAAAGTAGATACCAATTAATCACGAATGATTAAATTGGCACTGAATGATACTGCTATCATTCTTTTTTACTTTTGAAAACTCTTGATAAATACAAAGTATCTATCAGAATTTTATTATCAGCTTTTCCAAATTTTTAAAGAGCAGAGAATCAAAAACTTCTCAAAATTAAACACACTCAATTCTCAGGTGATGTTGCTACCCGATAAAGAATATTTATTTTTAAGAAGTAAAGTGGTGGAGCTAAGCAGGATCGAACTGCTGACCTCCTGCGTGCAAGGCAGGCGCTCTCCCAGCTGAGCTATAGC